>NZ_JBQSXW010000015.1:0-85996 GCF_052378625.1 Brachybacterium sp. AOP25-B2-12
ACATTAGCCGCACATGTCCGATTGCGCACAGTTGAGACCTACCTGCGATCTGTCCCTATCGCGGTGTCGTGATTCCGCCGGCGAATCCACCCTCCGCATCATGCGCAGGAGTGATCGCACCGGGCAGTCGTCCCGGGCTCCACGACCACGCGGACGCCGGGGCTCACGGACGGCCTCGGGACCGCAACGCGGTGCACGAGCACCGGGAGGGCTCGCAGGTGAGGAGGTCCGGATGGGTGCGACCGTCGCCAGATCACCTCGAGGGACCCCGGGCCGGTCCATCCGGTGCCGTCATGACAGGCGGAGTGGGCGTCGGACCGGGTGCGACGCCCTCGGAACGCACGAGGGCGATCAGCCTGCCGGCACGTCCTCGAGGAAGAAGAACGACGGCACCGTGGCCGCATAGTCCGTCCCGTCGAGCTCACGCCAGCGCACCAGCTCCGTGGCCCCTTCGCGCAACTGCGCGTACTGGGTGGCCAGGAACATCAGGCCGATCACGCTCGCCAGGCCCTGGCTGGCGGGGTGGGCCCGCAGCACGTCGCCGATGCTCGCCTGTCCCTGGGTGCCGCGCACGTCGTTGACGCGTCCGGTGAGCTCGACGAGGTCGATGTCGTTGGTGCGCACGAGGTCCGCGAGCACCTCCACGCTCAGCGTCGTCGCCTCGTGGACCTCGGCCTCGGCCGGGGCGCCGGGGTCGGTGGGGTCCTTGAGCTGCTGCTGGGACACCGACGCCAACCGCGCTCGCGACAGGTCCAGCCCGAGGGCGAACGGCGTGCGGGTGGACACCGTGTCCTTCTGGGCCAGCGCCTCGTGCTGGGCCTCCTGCAGCAGGTCCAGCAGCACCCGGTGCTGGCGGAAATCCTGGCTGCGGACGAACCGCGCGAGGGAGCGGTACAGCTCGGTCTTGACGTCGAGCACCTCCTGAGCCGGCTCATAGAGGTCGCTGAACACGTTGGCCAGCGCCTCGCGCTCGGCCCGGGTGAGGCGCTGGGCGAAGTCGCGTTCCAGCAGGCGGTCCACGAGGGACTGCGCGGTGCGGTTGCGGCCCGGGTCGTTCAGCATGCGGAAGAACGCCGTGAAGGTGCGGCCCACGCTCGACTGGCCCAGCAGGTCGTCGCCCGCGAGCAGCTGCTCGAGCACCTCGCCGCGCGATCCGTCGGGCGCGAGGATCTGCTCACGCAGGTGCAGGTCCACGGCCCGCAGGTCCTCGCGGTACTGCAGGAAGTCCCCGGAGAGCTCGGCAGCGATCTGCAGGACGTCCCGCAGGCGGTCCAGCGACGACTCGGAGCTCGGGAGCATCAGGTCACCCTCGGACAGCTCCTGGATCTCCCGCTCGATGCGGGCACGCCGCGCCTGGAGGGAGGCCAGGCGCACGTCGCGATCGGCCTCCGTCTCCTCGACGAGCCGATCGAACTGCTGGACCACCAGCTGCAGGCGCGACTCCGTGGTGGTGGGCCGATGCTCCTCCAGCGACACGATGAACCCGATCGCCTCGATCGTCGCCGGCGACGGCTCGAAGGTGGTCTCGACCTCCTGGGGGTCGTCCCGCCGGGTCAGGTAGCCCTCGCGCACCCAGGCGTCGCAGTACTCGGCGGCGCTGCGGCCGCCGCGCGGTGCGTCCGCGTCCTCGCCGCCGTCCTCGCGCTCCTCGCGGTCGTCCCGCAGGAGGTCGAGGTGGGTGGTGACGCGGGCGACCAGCTCGCTGCGTGGCAGGCGCCGATCCCCACCGGGGAACACGGCCTGCAGGATCGAGAGCACGGCGGGAGCCTTGGTGGCCGACAGCAGCCGCCAGGTGCTCAGGCGCCGCAGCTGCTCGTAGGACTCCTTGCGCGCGCGCACCGCGTCCTGGGCGGGGTCCTGCCACCCCGTCTGCTCAGCCGTCGTCACGGGGGTCGAGCCTACCAATCGTCGTCATCGGGCCGGAGTGCATCCTGCGGCAACCGGTGCACCGCCTTTCTCGTGTGTCATAGCATGAGCATCACGCCTGGCGACCGGGCGGATCACCGCACTCGACGTGGAGTACATCTGTGACCTCAGACTTCCAGGCCCCCGAGGCCCTGCCCGACTTCCTGCCTCTCAGCGGCCGCCCGTGGGAGGCCCTTCCCGCAGGGCGCTCCCGACTCCCCGGACGCGCGCACCTTCGCTCCGACGCCCCGTCGCTGCGTCTCGACGGCCGATGGGACTTCCGGTTCGGCCATCGTGCCGACGGCGGCGACCTGGGGCCCACCACGAGCATCGAGGTGCCGGGGCTCTGGCAGCTCCAGGGCCGGGACGGACGCTCCGCGCTGGAGGACGGTCACCCCTTCGGTGCACCGCAGTACACCAACGTCGTCTATCCCATCCCGCTGGACGTTCCCCACGTCCCGGAGGACAACCCCACCGGTCTGTACTCGCGCGCAGTGCAGGTACCCGCCGCATGGGCCGGTGCCCTGGCCGACGGCGCACGAATCCTCCTGCGCTTCCAGGGGGTCGACTCGTGCGGCACCGTGCTGGTCGACGGCACCGAGGTGGGGGTGACGGCGGGCAGCCGGCTCACGCAGGAGTTCGACGTCACCGAAATCCTGGCTGCGCCCGGAGCCCACACCCTCGCGGTCCTGGTCAACCAGTGGTCGGTCAACACCTACGTCGAGGACCAGGACATGTGGTGGGCCTCGGGGATATTCCGCAGCGTGGACCTGCTGCTGCGCCCGGCCGGGGGTATCCACGACCTCGAGGCGGCGGCGGACCTCGACCCGGCCACCGGCACGGGCACGCTGCGCCTCACGGCCACCGACGCCGCCGGGGCGCCGCTCGACGTGCGGGTGCAGGTCCCCGAGCTCGGGATCGACACGCGGCTCCCCGGGGCCGCCGCAGCAGGCGACGGATCCAGGGCGACCGGGAGTGCGGCCGACGAGTCCGGCGTCATCGATGCCGGCACCGTCGAGGCCTGGAGCGCCGAGCACCCACGCCTGTACGACGCGACCGTGACGGCGACCGCCGCCGACGGCACGCCGATCGAGGCCGTCGCGCTGCGCCTCGGGTTCCGCCGCGTCGAGGTCGACGGGGAGATCCTGCGCGTCAACGGCGAGCGCGTGGTGCTCCGCGGCGTCAACCGCCACGAGGTGGACCGGCTGGGCTCGCGCACGCAGAACCTCGCGAACCAGGACCGCGACGTGGCGCTCATGAAGACCCACAACATCAACGCCGTCCGCACCTCCCACTACCCGCCCCACCAGCGGTTCCTCGATCTGTGCGACGAGGTCGGGCTGTATGTCGTGTGCGAGGGGGACTTCGAGGCCCACGGCTTCCACGGCGACACCACCGGGGAGGACTCCTCGGGGGCGGCGCGCCGCCCCGCCGACGACCCCCGCTTCGAGGCGTCCCTCGTCGAGCGCACCGACCGCTTCGTGCGCCGCGACCGCAACCACCCCTCGATCATCCTGTGGTCGATCGGCAACGAGGCCGCGACAGGTCGCGTCACCGACGCGATGATCCAGCGGGTGCGCGAGGTGGATCCCACCCGTCCCGTGCTCTACGAGCAGGACTACCTGGCCCAGAACGTCGACGTCTTCTCGCTCATGTACCCCAGCGTCGAGCGCTCCGCGCAGATCGGCCGTCGGGACCTCGACGACGACTACCGCACGTGGATGCGGGACATGCTCCGCGGTCTGGGCGTGACTCCGGATGAGGAGCTGCTGGTCGCTCCCCCGGCGTTCACCAAGCCGTTCCTGTGGATCGAGTTCGCCCACGCGATGGGCAACGGCGCCGGGTCGCTGCGCGAGTACATGGAGCTCACCGACCGCTACCCCGCGCTCCAGGGCGGGTTCATCTGGGAGTGGATCGACCACGCCCTGGCGACCACCGCGCCCGACGGCACCCCGATCGACGGCTACGGCGGAGATTTCGGGGAGCGCCTGCATGACGCGAACTTCGTGGCCGACGGCCTGGTGCTCCCGGACCGCACGCCGTCCCCCGGGCTGCTGGACGCCAAGCACTGGTACTCCCCCATCGGCCTGGACGTCACCGCGGGCTCGGTGCGGATCACCAACCGCGAGGCCTTCACGGACACCGCGCAGCTGCGGTTCGAGGTGTCCACGGATGCCCAGGAGACCTGGACGGAGCTGCCCGTGGACCCCATCGCCCCCGGGAGTGCGGTCGAGGTCCCGCTGCCGCGCCACGAGGGCCCCGCGACCACGGTGCGGGTCACGACCCGCACCGCCCGGGGCCCCGTGCCCGGCGGGCACCTCGTCGACATCGCCGACCACGTCGAGCCCACCCGCCTGGCCGCCTCCGTCGCAGCGCTCGGGCGGTCCGTGGCCCCCGAACCCCTCCCGCACGGCGGCTGGCGGCTGGGCCCCGCGACCCTCGACGACCGCGGGAGGATCCGCGCCCTGGGGAACCTCCCGGTGTCGACCTCCGGTGTCGACCTGTGGCGGGCCCCGGTCGACAACGAGCGCGCTTTCACCCAGAACCCCCTCGAGGTGCGCTGGAAGCGGCTGAACCTCGACGTGGCCCGCAGCCGCACCGTCGACGTCACCGTCGAGGAGAACGGACTCCGCGTGACCCGGCGCCTGGGCCTGGACGGCAGCTCGCTCGGCGCGGACATCACCGAGCGACTCGTCAGCGACGGCGAGCACCTGCGGCTCGACGTCGACGTCGTGCCGGACGCCGCGTGGCCCGCTGACCTCCCGCTGCCGCGCGTGGGCTGGACCCTCGCGATCGATGCCGAGGGCCGCGAGGTCGACTACACGGGGTACGGCCCGCACGAGTCCTATCCGGACACCGGCGGCGGCACGACGCTGGCGCACTGGCACCTCGACGTCGAGCGCCTGCAGACCCCGTACGTGTTCCCCCAGGAGAACGGCAATCGCGCCGGGACCGTGACCGCCCGCATCACCACCGCGGCGGGACCTCTCGTGATCGGCGCCCCGGAGGCCGTCGGGCTCGCGGTGCGGCCCTGGAGCTCTGCGGAGCTCGACCGCCGCGGGCACCAGGGAGAGCTGCGACCGGACGGGCGCACCTGGGTGACGCTCTCGGCGGCGCTGCACGGCGTCGGCTCGGCGGCGTGCGGCCCGGCCCCCCTGCCGGAGTACGTGCTGAGCGCCCGACCGGTGTCGTTCTCGGTGCAGGTGAGCGCTCCGTGAGCGACACCTCCGCGTCGAGCGGAGCGCACCTGCTCGCGGCCGAGGTCCACAGCGGGCGTCCCGCGGCGCGATCGCGGGAAGGACGGCAGGGGCGCGGCCCGTGGGACGATGGCACGGACGGCTCGCAGAGGCCGCGCCCTGTCGACGATCCGTCCACGCCGGACACCCGAGGAGAAGCACGATGAGCCAGAACCCCTACGGGCCTCCGCCCCAGGCGGCCCCCACGTTCCCGTCCCCGGGCGCTCCCGTCGGCTCGACGGCCTCGCCCGCGTCCCCGCCTGCCCGGCTCACCCTGGCGCTGCTCATCGTGGCCCTCCTGCCCCTCCTCGGCCAGCTGCTGTCCATGGTGGCGGGCTTCCTGATCGGCGTCGTGATCGGCGCGGCCCCCGGCGGCTACCCGAGCGACGGCGTCACGGTCCTGTCGCTCGGAACACGGCTGTTCGGTGCCCTCGTGTTCATCGCGCAGGTCACCCTGCTTGTCCTGGCCATCCTCGTGGTGGTGCGCGGTCGCGGACGTGTGCGCACGGGCGGGATCGTCGTCATCGCGGCTCTCGTGCTGGGCATCGGGCAGTCGATCGTCTTCTTCATCGTCCGGCTCGCCGTGGCCAGGGCCGACTTCGAGAGCATCCGCTCGATGAGCACGGCCTACTCCGTGGTCTCGCTCCTGGACTTCCTGATCGCCGTGCTCCTCTCCGCGGCGGCGATCGTCGGCGCGGTGATCGCGTGGCGGGCGAGCCGTGCGGCGGCGCCCTCCGCGGCTCCGGCGCCCCCGTCGAGCCCTGCGCCCCCCGCCTCACCCGCTCCCGGCGGGCCGCTGCGCCCCCTGGGCTGAGAGGCTCTCAGCGTGCCGAGCCGTAGTACGCGCCCGTCGTCTCCTCCCGCAGCGCCGCGAACTCGCCGGCGGTGATCGCCGCCCGCATCTGCTCCACGAGGCGCACCACGAAGCGTTCGTTGTGGATCGTGCACAGGGTCGCCGAGAGCATCTCCTTGGCCCGGAACAGGTGGTGCACGTACGCCGCCGTGCAGTGGGTGCAGGTGTAGCAGTCGCAGCCCTCGTCGATCGGGGCGAACTGCCGGCGGTAGCGCGCCCCCGTGAGGTTGATGCGGCCCGTCCGCGTGTAGACCGCGCTGTTGCGGGCCACCCGCGACGGGGAGACGCAGTCGAAGGTGTCGGCGCCTGCCGCCACGGCGGTGAACAGGTCGTCGACCTCGCTGATGCCCAGCAGGTGGCGGGGGCGGTCCTCGGGCAGCTCGTCGGTCACCCAGCCCACGATCGTGCCCAGGTTCTCCTTCTCCAGCGCCCCGCCGATCCCGAAGCCGTCGAAGACCTGGCCGTCGACGTCCATCGTCCCGAGGTCGTGGGCGGCGCGGCGCCGCAGGTCCTCGTACTGGGCGCCCTGGATCACGCCCCACAGCTGCTGAGCGGGCCGATGCGTGCGCTCGGCGGTGAGCCGGGCGTGCTCGGCCAGGCATCGCTGCGCCCACAGACGGGTCCGCTCGAGCGCCGTGACCTGGTAGCCCCGGGAGTTCATGAGCGTCGTGAGCTCGTCGAAGGCGAACATGATGTCCGCGCCCAGGCCGTGCTGGATCTGCATGGAGATCTCGGGCGTGAAGCGGTGCTCGTCGCCGTTGATGAAGGAGCGGAAGGTGACGCCGTCGTCGTCGACGTGCGCGAGGCGCTCCTTGCCCTCGGCGACGGCGTCGTCCTCACCCGAGGCGGTGCGGGCCTTCTCCCCGCCGGAGAACTCGCTCGAGAGCACCTTCTTGAACCCGGCACCCAGGCTCATCACCTGGAAGCCGCCGGAATCGGTGTATGTGGGGCCGTCCCAGTTCATGAACGCCCCCAGCCCGCCCGCCTCGTCGACGAGGTCGTGGCCGGGCTGGAGGTAGAGGTGGTAGGCGTTGGCCAGGATCGCCTGGGCGCCGAGGTCGCGCATGGATTCCGGGAGCACCGCCTTGACGGTGGCCTTGGTGCCCACGGGGATGAACGCGGGGGTCCGGATCTCGCCATGGGGGGTGGAGATGACGCCGGCCCGGGCTCGGTGGCCGTCGTGGGCGGTGAGGGTGAAGCCGGTGGCGGCGGGGGCCGGGGCCGGCGAGGAGGGATCGGTCGCGTCGGACCGGTCCTGGCCAGGGGTGACGACGGAGGTCTCGGACGGATGCGGCACGCAGGACAGTCTGGCACGGGGAGCGCCCGTAGCATGGTCGGGTCCTGCGCCCCCACCCTGTTCGCGAGGCCCATCCCGACATGACGTCCGACCCGGAACCCCCACCGCGCCGCGGCCGGCGCGCCGCCGCGCGACCCGAGGCTGCCGGGACGTCGGAGCACGTCGACTCCGTGATCCGCGCCACGTCCCGGCCGGTGCGCGATGCGTGGGCGCCGATCCCGATGGAGCGGGAGCGGACGTCCGCACCGGCAGGGGCCGTGCCGCCCGTGGACACCGCGGCGAGTGACGTCGCGCCCACCGGAGAGCCCCCCGCCCCCGGCCCGATCGGCTCCTTCCGCCCGGAGCTCCAGGGCCTGCGCGCGGTCGCGATCCTCATGGTCGTCTGCTACCACATCTGGTTCGACCGGGTCTCGGGCGGGGTGGACATCTTCCTGCTCATCTCCGCGTTCCTGCTGACCGGCTCCTTCGCCCGCAAGCTCGAACGGGGACGGCCTCTGGCTGTTCCGCGGTACTGGGTGCATGCCTTCAAACGCCTCGTCCCGCCGGGGGCTCTGGTCATCGTCCTGACGATGGTCGGGAGCCTGCTGGTCCTGTCCCCCACGCGGTGGAGGGACGTCCTGGACGAGGCGATCGCCTCGCTCACGTACACCGAGAACTGGCTGCTGGCCCTGCGGAGCGTGGACTACTACGCGGCCGACCACTCGACGGCGAGCCCCCTTCAGCACTTCTGGTCCCTGTCGATCCAGGGTCAGGTGTTCGTGCTGTGGCCCCTGATCTTCCTCGTGGTGGGGCTGCTCGTCCGGCGGTTCGGCTGGCCTGCGCGCCGGATCCTGCTCATCGTGTTCGGCGCGATCACGGTCGCCTCCTTCGCGTGGAGCGTCCACCTGACGGCCACGCACCAGTCGTTCGCCTACTTCGACACCCGGACCCGTCTGTGGGAGTTCTCGCTCGGGTCGGTCCTGGCACTCGTGCTGCCCGCCCTCGAGAAGAGGCTGGGGTACCGCGCCTCCGCGGATCCGACGCTCGACAGCGGGAGGGCGCTGCGCGCCGTCATCGGATGGGCGGGTCTGGCTCTCGCACTGGCCTGCGGATGGCTCGTCGACGTCCAGGGGGCCTTCCCGGGCTGGATCGCGCTGTGGCCGCTGCTGTCCGCGTCGATGGTCATCATGGCGGGGCCGACGGGCCTGCGCTGGGGTCCGGACCGCCTCCTCGCCGGCCGTGCGCTGCGCTGGGTGGGGGACATCTCCTACGCCCTGTACCTCGTGCACTGGCCGCTGCTGATCCTGACCCTCGTGGCCCTGGACGTCGCGCACCTGAACGCTCTCCAGGGCAGCGCCGTGGTCCTCGCCTCGATCGTCCTGGCCTGGGGGATCACGCGGTGGGTCGACACCCCTGTGCGCTCCTCGAAGAGGCTGGAGCTGCGCTGGTGGCGGGGGCCCGCGGTCATCGCCGCGTGCTGCGCCCTGGTGATCGCGCCCGTCATCGGCATCCGGGCGGAGCTCGACGCGCGAGACGCGCAGCGCGACGCCCAGGGGCCGGCCGACAACCCCGGGGCCGCGGTGCTGGGGGCGCATCCCGTCGCCGTCCCGCGCGGCGCACTCCCGGCGCCGGACCCCGCGAGCCTCCCGGACGACTGGTTCACCCTCCCCGACGGCTGCACCGGCCGTGTGGCGCCCTCACCCGCCCTGGCGGACTCGTGCTCGATGGGAGGGTCCACCGCCGACGGCGCCCCGGTCCTCGTGGTGGTCGGCGACTCCCGAGCGCGCCAGTTCGCCCCGTCGCTGATGACCACGGCGCGCGCGCAGGGCTGGACCGTCGTGCTGCTCTGGGCCCCCGGTTGCCCCCTGGCGACCGGGGAGTTCCTGCGCGAGGAATGCCAGGCCCGCAATGGCCAGGTCCTGGACTACCTGCACGCCCTGAGGCCGACCGCGGTGGCGCTGGAGACCACCCAGGTCCCCTGGGAGGGCAAGGAGGTGCCGATGCAGGGCACCACGGACATCACGGCCTCGCTGCTGTCCGAGGGCGTCGACGTGATCGGCCTGCGCGACATGCCTCGTCTCCGCGAGAACCCCGTGGACTGCCTGGGCGGCACCCTGAGCCGGCCGCGTTGCGACCTCGATGTCCGGGACGAGTACGGGGACGACGACGCCATGGCCGACGTCGCCGCGCTCGACCGCGACGGCGGGTACCCGGGGAGGTTCTACCGGGTCGACCTCGTCGACTCGATCTGTCCGGGCCTGCGCTGCCGGCTCGAGATCGGCAACGTCTACGTCTGGCTCGACGAACGGCACATCTCGTCGACCTACAGCGAGACGCTCGCGCCCATCGCGGACCGTCAGCTCACGGACGCGGGCTGGAGCTGGCAGCGCTGAGAGGCCCGTCGGGCCGGCTCACCGATCGCATTCGCTGATCCGGTAGAGGCCCACCGGACCCGACGTGAACACGGGAGTGACCGCCCCGGACTCGACGACGTCCTCGAGACCCTCGTACTGGTGGGCGTAGTCCCGGCCGATGTCGAGGGTGTCCTCGAAGTCGAGGTACCAGTGCGCACCGGTCGCCTGGACCTGGGCGCACACCTCGGCGGCGCGCGAGGGCTCGTCGAGATGCTGGACGATGTCCTCGTACCGCTCCGGGGTCTCGCTGAGCGAATGCCGCGAGGTGACCTCCCGGTCCTCGAGCGCATAGGCGAGCGCCGACCCCTCCCACGGATCCACCACGATCACGTCCCCGGGCGGCACGTAGCGGTCCACGGCGTCCAGCACGGCCTGCTCGTCGGAGGTGATGAGGAGGGAGTCCGGGGTCTCCTTGAACTCGTAGGCGACGGAGTCCCAGGCCTCGTCCATCGCGCGCGACATCGAGGCCCAGACGGCCACGACGAGCACCACCACCGCGGCGATCGCCGGGGAGGCGACCCGGAGGAGCCGCGGCAGGTCGAACGCGGACAGGGCACGCACCAGCCATGCGGCGACCGCGGAGACGCCTGCCGCCGCCAGCAGCACCGCCGGGGCCACGGCCAGGGGCATCAGCCGGAACCTGTCGTTGTACCAGGGGCCCGTGAGGAAGGTGCGCAGGGGCCCGACATCCGCGGACGCGGCCACGACGTACAGGGCGCCGGCCACCGCCCAGGCGGCGACCACCCATCGATCACGGCGCGCGCGGATCGACGCCACGACGCCCGCCACCACGAGGGCCGCGACCACCCATTGCGTGCGCGTCGCGTTGAACGCCCCGGTGAGGAACTCCCCGACGGCCTGACCGTTGGGCAGGCTCGGCCCCCACACGGAGTTCTCCGCCGGCGGCCGCAGGACCACGAACAGGCCCGCCACGGCGACGCACCCGAGCACCATCAGGACGGTGCGGACCTGCACGAGCGACCCGTCCCGACGCGCGGACCGCAGCGTCCGGCCCGTGACCCACAGCAGCCACGGCAGCAGCAGGACGGCGGCGGCGACGAGCGCGTTGGGATGCGCGAGGCTGACGGCGGCGGCGCCCACCAGCACCTGGCCGCCCGTGGACCACCACCGCGCCGGGGAGGCGGACCGCTCGAGATCCCTGACCGCCGCACGGACGAGCATCAGGAACGCCGGGAGTATCGCCAGCCCGAGCATGTTCGGGTAGAGGATCCCCCACTTCATCGGGATGCCGGGGAAGCCGACGAACGCGGCGGTGAGGCCGCCGACAGCCAGGGCGTGCAGGCGGGCCGTCGGACGCAGCGCCAGCGCCAGCGCGGTCATCGACAGGGGCCATACGAGCGCCGCGACCGCGAAGGTCATCGCGTTGGTCGCCGCGGGCACGGATCCCGGGAACACCGAGAAGACGAGGGCGGTGACGTCGTGCCATGCCGCCGGGTAGAAGGATCCGGAGCCGTCGGCGGTGGTCATCGAGTTCAGCGTGAGGCTGGAGCCGTCGCCCGTGCGGATGATGTACCGGATCGCGTTGAGGTGGAAGATGTTGTCGTAGCTCTGCGAGATCCCATCGGGACTGATGATCCCCGCCTTGAGCTGACGGCACAGCAGCAGCCCCCCGACGGCCGCGCCGCCGATGCCCCACCAGACGGCCGCAGGCGTCCGCCCGGGCCGCTCCGCCGGATCGCTCCAGCGCCGCAGGACGAGGGAGACGAGGGCGGCGAGGCCAGCGAAGACCGCGGTCACGACGGCCAGGGACAGGAGGGACCAGCGGATGCCCACGATCCCGCACACGACGGCACCCACCCCGACCACGCCAACGGAGAACACGGGAGCCCGCAGCAGGACGTCGACCCCGCGCACGCCCAGGGCCAGCCCGAGGACGGCACCGGGGACCAGCAGGACGAGGGCGGCGAGGCCGATCAGGGGCAGCAGCTCGGTCCAGTGCATCGTGTCCTCGTCGGTCGGTTCGGCAGGACCCGGGAGGTCCGGCTCAGGGGAAGGGGTGCGGCAGGTCGTCCCTCGCCGCGAGGACCGATGCCGCCGACTCGGGCGGTCCGGCCCCCCGTGGTGCGGGGAACCCTCACGGGAGCACCCATCGTCTCACCGGCGGGATCAGCCGCAGGACGGCGACGATCGCCAACGAGACCGCCCAGACGCCGATCGTCATCGGCACGTCGGACGACGGGGTGCGGGGCGCCAGCCAGAGGTCGGCGGTCTCGATGACCATCAGGTGCACCAGGTAGATGCCGAAGGTCATGCCCGCCAGGGACGAGATCATCCGCTGAGCACGTTCGGGGAGACGTTCCGGCCGGGCCTGGCGCACCGCGACGAACACCGCGGCGGCGGTGCACAGCGTCCCGAGCGTCAGGTAGTCCGTGAAGATCGGGGCCAGGGGCGAGCCGCGGTGGAGCAGCTCCCCGCCGGCGAGCACGAAGACGAGGTAACCGCCCAACGGGATCTCCATGCTGGGCAGGGTGGCGGGCAGGATCCGTCGGACGGCCGGCAGCACGATGGCGGCGAGGACGCTGATCCCCAGGAGCAGGAGCAGCCTGCGGTCCCTGCGCTCGGGGTCCCGCGTCAGCGCGAGGACGGCCAGGGACACCACGGGCAGGACGATGTAGACGCCGATCGCGGCCTCGAGGTACCACAGGGTCGCACCCGCGGAGCTGCCGTCGACCACGGTGGACAGCACGGTGCCCACGCCCACGTCCGTGCGGGCCCCGATCAGCACACCGAAGAGGAGGTAGAGCTGCGACCAGATGAGGTACGGGACGACGACCTTCTTGAACCGCTTGAGGTAGAACGTCCCGACGGTCGAGCGCTCGATGAACCCCACCAGGGTAACGCCGGAGTTCATGAAGAAGATGGGGACGGCGATGACGCCCAACCCCGAGACGACGTTCTCGAACCACCAGCCCGGGCTGCCGTCCGCGTTCCAGTACGCGACGCGCACGTGCAGGAAGATCACGAGTGGGATCGCGCAGATGTTCAGGACATCGAGGTACACCAGCCGCGGACGAGAGGCGCGGGTGGTCGCGGGGGCCGTCACCGCGACGTCCGGCGGGTCGGGCGGGTCGTCATCGGACGATGTGCTCGCCGAGGTTCTTCACGCCGGTCCACTTGCGGGCGACGGCCGCCTTGGGGAGCAGAGATCCCGCGTGCAGACGCGAGGACACGTGCAGGCGCGCGGCGAGCGCGGCGCGGCGCCAGCCGCGGGCGTCCATCTCGTCGGCGATGGTGGAGAAGAACCGCCGCTCCTCGGCGAAGCGGGTGCCCTCCAGGGCGCGCCAGGACGAGTCCGACCCCGAATGGCGTCGGTACATGAAGGCGGCCACGTCGTCGACCAGCAGGGACCTGCCGCTGAAGGCGACGTCCATGACGAGGGCGACGTCCTGGACCACGTCGTAGCCCTCGCGGAAGCCGATGCCGGTGATGGTCTCGGCGCGCCACCCCAGGGAGGGGAAGTACAGCCAGTCGCCGCGCAGGATCGAGATCGCGAGCTTCTCACCGCTGAGCAGCCGCACGCCGCTGCCCGAGGGCCGGTACACGGCCTTGACACGCTCGACGAGGGTGTTCGAGGGGGCGCCGTTCTGGTCGATCACGAAGACGCCCGGCTGGAAGACCGCGGCCTCGGGGTGGTGCTCGGCCCGGTCGATGAACCACTCGAGGTAGTTGGGCATCATGATGTCGTCGGCACCCATGACGACGACGAGCTCGTTCTCGACGCGTCCCAGGCACTTGCGGTAGTTGGCGTTGGCGCCGAGGTTCTCGGCGTTGCGCTCGTAGGAGATCCGCGGATCCTCCAGGGAGGCGAACCAGCCGGGGATCGAGTCGTCCGGGTACCCGTCGTCCATCACGACCATCCGCCAATCCGTCACGGTCTGCTGCCGCACGGACTGGACAGCGAGCTTCATCAGATCGACGTCCCCGTAGTAGGGGAACAGGATGTCGACGGTCATGGATCCTCCGGGTCGGTCGGTCGGCTGGGGACCATCACACCACATCCCCTGCGGGGCCACCGGTAGGATCCCCCGGTGAGTGATGGATCCCCTGCCCCCTCCACCCCCGCCGCCGAGCCCGATGCGCCGCGACGGGGAGTGACCCGGTCCCGCGCCATCGGGATCATCGGCGCCTCGGGCATCGCGGCGATCTCCGCGTTCATCATCCAGTGGCTGGTCGTGCGCTGGTCATCGGCGACCTTCGCCGACGAGTTCCTGGCGTTCTGGGGTCTGCTGTTCGGCGTGTTCGGGGTCATCTCGGGCACGCAGAACGAGACCACGCGGGCCGTGGGCTCCGCCGAGCTGGGGCGTCGCGACGGCGCGCGCGCCATGACAGCGGCGCTCGTGCTGGGTGGGATCACAGCCGTCGCGGTGGTGCTCAGCAGCCCCCTGTGGGCCTCGCGCGTCGTCCCCCACTCCGCGCTGTGGGCGGTCCCTCTGGTCGCCGTCGGGGTCGTCCTCTACGCCTGCCATGCGACCCTGTCAGGGTCCCTGGCCGGCCGCGGCAACTGGGGCCTGTTCTCGGGTCTGATGGCCGCGGAGTCCGCGGGACGGCTCGTGCTGTGGGCCGTGGCGATGGCGGCCGTGGCGCTGATCGGCCCCGTCGAGCTCGCGATCGCGGCGCCTGCCGGGATCTGGCTGCTGTTCGTCCTCCTCTCCCCCGCCGCACGTTCGGCCGCCGGGGCCCGCACGGACGTCCCCCTCCCGCGCCTCCTGCGCCACCACTTGTTCGCGATCGTCTCCTCGGCCTCCTCGGCGGCGCTCATCGCGGGCTTCCCGGTGCTCATGAAGCTCACCAGCACCGACGCCGACGCCGCCGTGCGGGTCGCCACGATCTTCGCGATCTCCCTGACCCGCTCGCCGATCATGATCCCGTTGCAGGCCTTCCAGGGCGTCGCGATCACGGCGTTCCTGCGCGCCGGCGGGCGTTCGCTGCGCGCCCTGGCCACGCCCGCGCTCGGCCTCTGCCTGCTCGGGATCGTCGGCGCCATCGGCGCCTACCTCCTCGGGCCCTGGATCATCGCGCTGCTGTCGGGCCACCGCTACGAGGTCGCCGGGGCCACCCTCGCCGGCCTCATGATCGCCGCGGCCTCGCTCGCGCTGCTCACCCTCACCGGCACCGCGACGATCGCCGTCAGCGCCCACCTCGGGTACTCCCTGGGTTGGGTCGTCGCCTCGGTCTCTGCGTTCGCCCTGCTGCTGACGCCGTGGGACCTCCCGGTGCGGTCGGTCGTGGCGCTCATCGTGGGGCCCCTGCTGGGGGTCGCCGTCCACGTCGTCACGATCCTGCTCTCGAGGCCGCCCGCCGCGGCGACGGACCCGGCCGCGTCGAGCGCCTGACCTCAGTCCGTGATGGCGTAGGCACGCCGCACGTACGCGCGATAGGCCCGGCGGTACGCCCAGGGCGCGGCCTTCAGGAGCACCGCCGCGGCGCCGAGGGCGGGCCGCGCGCGGAGGGCCCCGACGATCTCGGACCAGCGGACCCGACGAGCGCATGCACGGACGTACGGCGCCCGCTCGGCACCCGGGAGCCGGATGATCGCCTGGTGCGCCGTGTTCAGGTAGGTCAGGACGGTCGAGACGTCGAGCGCACGCCGCCCGGGCGCCGAGTCGAGCACGGGGGCGGCGAGCTCGCGCAGCCGCTCCATGAGGGCGGCGCTCTCGGCGATCGGCGCGACCCGACCCCAGGTCAGCGAGGTCGTCGAGACGACGTAGATCTGCAGCGCATCGGTGATCACCCGGACGCGGTCGGCGGCCAGGCAGGCACCGAGGACGACCACGGCGTCCTCGGCGCGATGGATGTCGGTGGGGAAGGGGTCATCGCCTAGGACCTCCCGGGCGAAGAGCTTGTCCCACACGTACGGGGTCAGACGGTCCTCGAGGAAGGTGATCGCGGCGTCGCGGCCGGTCATGACCCCGACGCCGCATGCAGGGGTGCGCACACGCCGCGGCCCGTCCACCGGGACGATCATGTGGCTGCAGACCACGACGTGCGCGCTCGGCGTCTCCTCCGCGGCCGCCAGCATGCGGGCCACGAACTGGGGCTCGTAGGTGTCGTCGGAGTCCAGGAACGCGATCCACGGGCTGCGGCTCAGGGCGAGCCCGCGATTCCGCGCGGCGGACGGGCCGCCGTTGGGCGCCGGCGGCGCGATGACCAGGCGCGGATCGGCGGTGCGGGACGCGATCTCCTCGACGACCCGACGTGTGCCGTCGTCCGAGCCGTCGTCGACGACGACGACCTCGACGTCGGGGACGGTCTGGGCCAGGGCGCTCTCGACCGCGGCGGCGATCGTCCCCTCGGCGCGGTAGCCGATGATCACGATCGAGGCCCGGGGCGTGCTCATTCCACGACGTCCCGGGGACGCGGAGCGTGCTCCCGCGCGGCGGCATCCTCGACGACCGGGGTCCGGGCACTGCGGATCGCCTCCGCAGCGCGCAGCTCCCGCACCTCCGAGTCGAGCACCGCGACGCCCTCGGCGAGCGTGCGGGTCTCGTCCTCGAGCCGCGACAGCTCGAGCGACAGGTGCAGGCACACGCCGAGCAGGAGGACGATCGCGAGCGTGAACATGAGGTTGGAGGGCACGGCGAAGCCCACCAGGTGCGCGGCCCATTCCAGGAGCGCGGGGAACGCGGCCAGCACGATGCTCGCCAGCCCCACGACGATCCACAGCGCCGCGTACTTCTCACGCAGCCGTCGCGAACGCAGGAGCAGGAGGACCACGACGACGATCAGCGCCGCCATGGCCAGGAAGAAGAGGGGACTCATGCCGGCTCTCCGCTCTCCCAGCGCACGGGGCGCCGGGTCAGCGCGATGAACAGCGCGAAGACGCTGCGCAGGAGGTACACGGCGGCCTTGGCGGGATTGTTCGAGGGCGTGCCCGCCTGGCGCTCCCGCATCTCCACCGGCACCTGGACGACGGTCAGCCCCGACCGGATGGCCACGACGAGCGAGTCGATGGTGTCGCCGAGATACTCGGCCGGATAGTGCTCGCAGTACTGGGCGATCGCCCGCCGGTCCGCGGCACGGAAACCCGAGGTGACGTCGGTCAGCCGGACCTTGGCCAGGCGGGACACGATCGAGGCGAGGAGGATCATCGCCCAGCGCCGAGGTCCCGTCGCACGGTAGCTCCCCCGCTCGGCGAAACGGGCGCCGATGGAGATGTCCGCGTGCTCGAGCCCCGCGAGCACGTCGAGGATGTCCTTGGGGTCGTGCTGGCCGTCGGCGTCCACCTGGATCGCGCGATCGAAGTCGAAGCGCTTGGCGTACTTGTAGCCGGCGCGCATCGCGCCGCCGACGCCGAGGTTGTAGGGCAGGCGCAGGACCCGGGCGCCGGCGGTCTCGGCGACGGAGGCGGTGGCATCCTTGGAGCCGTCGTCGACGACGAGCAGCTCGGCGTCGGGCAGCGCCTGTCGCAGCTCGCGGATCGTGCCGCCGATGGCCGCTTCCTCGTTCCAGGCAGGCATGATGACGAGTGTCCTCAGGCCGTTCTCGGCGGGCTGTGCAGGGGCGTCCACGCGGCCCGACTATACGGGATCGACCCGTGCGGACCCGACCCCGACGCACGGAGCCTCCGCGCTTGCCGCCCGTGTCGGTCCCGTCCGCGTCCGCCCCCTGTCCCCCTCCGTCGCAGGTTCCCTCGTGGCCCTGCCCTGCTCCGCACCGAAAGGCACCTCATGCCCCGCACCGTCCTCGTCACCGGAGGCGCAGGCTTCATCGGCTGCGCGATCGCCCCGGCCCTCCTCGCGGCCTTCGAGCGGGTCGTCGTCGTGGACAGCCTGCATCCCCAGATCCACCCCCGGCGGCGACGCCCGGCGGCGCTCCCGGACGCGGTCGAGCTGGTCGTCGGCGACATCGCGGACCCTGCCACCTGGGACGACGTCCTCACGAGGGTCGAGCCCGAGGTCGTCGTGCACCTCGCCGCCGAGACCGGGACGGGCCAGTCCCTCACCGAGTCCACGCGTCACGCCCTGGCCAACGTGGTGGGCACGACCCGCATGCTGGACGCCCTCGCCTCCCGCGGCATCCGTCCCCGGCGCATCGTCCTGGCGTCCTCACGGGCGGTGTACGGGGAGGGCGCCTGGCAGGGCGAGGACGGCGAGGCCTTCCATCCCCGCCAGCGCACGGCCGCCTCTCTCGCGACGGGGCAGTGGGACGTGCCGGGCGCCGTGCCCCTGGCCATGGACGCCCGTTCCGTCGAGCCGCGCCCGGTCAGCGTCTACGCCGCGACCAAGCTCGCGCAGGAGAACCTCCTGCGGATCTGGGCCACGTCCTTCGGGGTCGAACCCGCGATCGTGCGCCTGCAGAACGTGTACGGCCCCGGGCAGGCGATGGCGAACCCGTACACGGGCATCATGACCCTGTTCTGCCGCTACGCCCGGGAGGGCCGCTCGATCCCGCTCTACGAGGACGGCGAGGTGCGCCGGGACTTCGTGCTCATCGACGACGTCGCGGACGCGATCGTCGCCGCCGCGCTGGTGCCTCGCGTGTCCGAGACCCCGCTGGACATCGGTTCGGGTGAGGTCCAGACGATCGGGGCGGCGGCCCGCGCGATCGCGGCGGCCTACGGCGCCCCGGAGCCCCATGTCACCGGCCGCTTCCGGGAGGGCGACGTCCGGCATGCCTGGGCCGACATCACGGCGGCCACCGAGGTCCTCGCCCCCTGGCGTCCGCGCTTCGACCTGCAGGCCGGGGTGTCCCGGCTCACCGCGTGGATCGAGGAGCAGCCGGACGTGCCGCCCCTGACGCCGTGAGTCGCGGAACGCCCTGCTCGTCGCGCTGATCGGCGCCGGGTCACGGAGACGAGGCGACCAGCGCCTCGAGGCGGGTCCCCGTTCCGGCGGGGAGCGTGCTCGTCGTCGCGGCGTGAGCGCTGCTCCCCGTGGCCACGGCCGCTGCCGTGCCGCCGAGGGGGTCTTCTGCGAAGATGTCCGGTGCCCGCACCGGGGCCGCAAGCCGCCCGGCAGGCCTCCGTGCCGGGGCCGCGGCGATCACGACGGCCTCCACGGAGCCGTGACCAGGACGGGGATCGATACGAGGACGGGAGGGGACGGGGAGACGCCATGGACGAGCCCGACACCCCCTCCGGCGGCCGACGTCGCGCGGCGCCCCTCTCCCCCGAGGCCGAGGCGGCCCGAGCCCGTGCCCGCGAGCAGGCGCCCCGCAGCGGACGGCGACGCGCAGTCCCCGGGCGGCGCCGGGCGTCCGCCGCGGACGGCGACGACCCGTGGACCGCCGACACGGAACCAGCACCGGCTCCGGCACCGGATGCCCCGGACCGCCGCCGTCACGGTGCACCGGACCCCACGGCCTCGCCGTCGAGCGACCCGTGGTTGCAGGACCCCCTGTCCCTGAGGGGCGAGCTGACCTCGGCGACGTGGGATCCCCAGGACCCCTGGGCCTCGGACCGGGATGCGACGGCCTCGGGCTCCGAGGTCGCCGGGGCCCTCGAGGTCGCGCGGACCACCACGCCGGACCCGTCCCACGGGCCCGGGACCGAACCCGGGGCGGGATCGACCGCCGCCCCCGGACAGCGCGCGGTGCGGACCCACCCGTCGCATCGGCGGGACCTCCCCCCCACCGATGGCCCTGACGACTCGACCCCGCCCGCAGAGATCACCTCCGAGTTCGAGCCCTGGTCCCCCGTGCCCCCCGCACCCTCGGAGCACGCGGACGCCGCATCGGGCCCGAGGACCGAGACCTCCATCGCCTCCGAGGTGTCCGACTGGACCGAGGATCCGGCCGGGGAGACCCCGCCCTCCGCCGCGTCGACGGCATCGCGGGCGGTCGACCCCCCATCGCTCCCGCAGACCGCCCCGTCCGCGGGGAGCGCGCCGGACGCTCCCGGTGCCCCCGGGGCGCCGGACGGCGAGCGCCCCCCGGACCCGGCGGCTCCCCGGACGTCGTTCCGCACCGAGATCCACGGCCTCCGCGGCATCGCCGTGCTCCTGGTCGTCGTCTACCACCTGTGGCTCGGGCGCGTCTCCGGCGGGGTGGACGTCTTCCTCTTCCTGTCCGCCTTCTTCCTCACGGGCGCCTTCGCACGGCGCCTCGAACAGGGGCGCCCGCTGGCGCTGCGGGCGTACTGGGCGCGCACGTTCCAGCGCCTCTACCCGCCCGTGACGATCGTGATCCTGGGTGCGCTGGCCCTGGCTGTGACGGTGCTGCCGGTGACGTCCTGGCCGATGATCCAGCGTCATGCCGTGGCCAGCAGCCTGTACGTGCAGAACGTCGCGCTCGCCCTGGACTCGGTGGACTACTACCAGCACGATGCCTCCTCCGCCTCGCCCCTGCAGCACATGTGGTCCCTGTCGATCCAAGGGCAGGTCTTCCTCCTGTGGCCCCTGCTCATCGGCCTGCTGGCGCTGCTGGGCCTGCGACGCCGGCCTCGCGCCGTCCGTCCCGTGCTGGGGATCGTCTTCGGGCTCGTGGGCGCCGCATCGCTGACGTGGTCGGTGCTCGAGACCTCGCGCGACCAGACCGTCGCCTACTTCGACACGGGCGCCCGGCTGTGGGAGTTCGCGGCGGGGTCGCTGCTGGCACTCGCACTGCCGGCCATCGACCGGGCGCTGCGTGCTCGCCGCCCGGACGCCGAGGAGAGGCCAGGACTGCGCCCGTTGCGTGCCCTGCTGGGCTGGGCCGGCGTCGGCGCGCTCATCGCCTGCGGTCTGGTGCTCGACGTCAGCACCGCCTTCCCCGGCTGGATCGCCCTGTGGCCGCTGGCCGCCGCGGCTCTCGTGATCGTCGCCGGGCACTCCGGGACCCGCTGGGGCGTGGACCGTCTGTTGGGCCTGCGACCGGTCCAGGGGCTGGGATCGATCTCCTACGCGCTCTACCTCGTGCACTGGCCGCTGCTCGTGGGGTGGCTGGCGTGGCACGGCGCCGGGCGCGCCGGTCTGGTCGACGGCTTCGTGCTGCTGGCCGTATCCCTCGTGGTGGCGTGGGGCCTGACCGTGCTCGTGGACCGGCCGCTGCACCGCTCGGCCTGGTTCGCCGCGCGCCGCCTGCGGTCCCTCGCCGCCGTCGCGGTGTGCCTGGTGGTGCTCGCGGCCGGCTCCACGGTCGGGTTCTCCGCCGTGACCACTCAGGTCATCGAGGGCACCGGCTCCGGGAGCCCCACGGCGAGAACCCCCACGCCGGGCGCGACGGGGTCCTCGACCGTATCGCAGTCGGCCGATGCCGAGCACCCGGGTGCCGCGTGGACGGGCTCGCCCCTGACGGCCGGAGGCGTCGCGCCGGTCCCCCGAGCCGACCAGAGCTACGCCCCGGAGGATCTGCTGCCCGAGGACTGCGGCGGCCGGTACGGGCCGGCCGAGGCCGTGACGTGCCGCAGCGCACCCGCTGTGGGCACCGCCACCGCGACGATCCTCATCGCCGGGGACTCCCACAGCGCCCAGTACTCCTCGGCCGTGTCCGAGGCCGCACGATCCCGGGGGTGGACCGTGTACTACGTGGGCAAGCCGGGATGCTCCTTCAGCACCGGCAGCGGCAAACCCGAGTGCGCCACGGTCGACACCATCTGGCCTGCGGTGCTCGACACCCTGAAGCCGGACGTCGTGGTGACGCTGGGCAGCCACTCGGCCTCCGACGGCACCCCGGAGGTGGCGCGGGCCGATCTCCCGGCGGCGCTCGCCCTGGTCCAGGACCGGGGGATCCCGGCCCTCGTGCTGCGGGACAACCCGCGCTGGCCCGTCGACGAGTACGCCTGCGCCTTCGATGCCCTGCGTGCCGGCGGCGACCCCGAGGCCGCCGATGCCGCCTGCGGCGCCCCGCTGACCGAGAAGCTCGCCGCCCAGGACCCCACCCTGGCTTTCGCCAACACCGACCCCGCGCGCCGCGTGGCGGTCGCGGACCCCTCGACCGCGGTGCTGTGCCCCAGGGGTCGTTGCTCGCCGATCATCGGCAACGTGTACGTCTACCGCGACGACGACCACCTCACCGCCGACTTCTCCGCGACGATGGCGCCGTGGCTCGGCGCACGCATCGACGAGGTGCTCGGCGCCGGGGCGCCGTCGGACGGCTGAGAGGCAGCTCCGCTCCTCGCCCGGGCATCCCGGTCGCGCGGCCGCCGGTGCTTGAATGGCACCATGACCTCCCCCGCCACGACCGCCCCCACCGCCGACGCCCGCGCCTTCGCCGAGGACCTCGGCGCGTTCGTCACCGCCTCCCCGTCGTCCTTCCACGCCGCCGCGGAGTCCGCGCGACGCCTGGCCGCGGCGGGCTTCACCCCGCTGGAGGAGACGCAGGCGTGGGACGCGGAGGCCGTCTCCGGGGACCGCTACGTCGTGCGGGACGGGTCGATCATCGCGTGGAGCGCCCCCTCGGACCTGGGCACCGGGACGGCGGTGCGGATCGTCGGCGCGCACACGGACTCCCCCGCCCTCAAGCTCAAGCCCCACCCGCGGATCTCCGCGGACGGCTTCGAGCAGGCGGGCGTCGAGGTGTACGGCGGGCCGCTGCTGAACTCCTGGCTGGACCGCGACCTGCGCCTGGCCGGGCGGCTCGCCCTGCGCGACGGCTCCAGCGTCCTCGTGAGCACCGGGGCCGTGGCGCGGGTGGCTCAGCTGGCCGTGCACCTGGACCGCGGCGTCAACGCCGAGGGACTGCGCCTGGACCCCCAGCGGCACCTGCAGCCCATCCTCGCGCTGACCGGCGGCGGCCCTCTGGACCCGCTGGCGCTGCTGGCCGAGGCCGCCGGGATCGACCGCTCCGAGATCCTCGGCTACGACGTCGTCACCGTCGACACCCAGGAGCCCGCCGTGATCGGCGCCCGCGAGGAGTTCCTCGCCTCTGCACGCCTGGACAACCTCTCCTCCACCCATGCCGGGGTGCGCGCCCTCGCAGACCTCGCGGCCGGTGAGGACGCACCGGCGGGCTCGCCCCTGCCGCTGTTCGTGGCCAACGACCACGAGGAGGTGGGCTCGGCGTCCCGCTCCGGGGCCGGCGGCCCGTTCCTCGAGGACGTGCTGGTGCGGATCCACGCGGCGCTCGGCGGGGACGACGCGAGCCTGCGCCAGGTGCTCGCCTCCTCGACGGTGCTCTCGTGCGATGCCGGGCACGCCGCGCACCCCAACTACCCCGACCGCCACGACCCCGTGAACCGGCCGCGGCTGGGCGCGGGCCCGCTGCTCAAGCTCAACGCCCAGCAGCGCTACGCGACCGACGCCGTGGGCACGGCGATCTTCGCCCGCGCCTGCGAGGCCGCCGACGTCCGCTACCAGGAGTTCGTCTCCAACAATGCGGTGCCGTGCGGCTCGACCATCGGCCCGATCACGGCGACCCGCCTGGGCATCACGACGATCGACGCCGGGATCGCCCTGCTGTCGATGCATTCCGCACGGGAGCTGTGCGCCGTCGCGGACCCGATCGCGCTGTCGCGCGTGGCGGGGGCGTTCTGGCGGCCGTAACCCCTCACTCACACCGAATCAGAGATTCGGTTGATCGTCGCACGATCCTTATCGGACTGCTTACGTAGACGAAATAGTGAATACGCGACCCCGCCGCCACTTACGGTGAATCTTGATAAAATTCCGAGGCGCTTAGGCGGCAGTAGCGTAGATCCGAGCGTTGTCAGTAGAATAAAAGCCGCAGAGACCCCAGCACCTGAGCCAAATTGGTGCCACACGGCCACCATCACGAAAACTCCAAACAGGTACCCAAGAACGACGGCGATCCAGGATATTATGCGGGTGAAGACATCCCGTTCGACGTTACGGGTGACGACCCACATTGCAGAAACTGCACAAAAGGGCAGCGTGCCGATACAAATTGGAGCCGCAACAACCATCAACGCAATCCACGAATTCGTTCGCAAAACCAGTGTGCACAACGCGAGAGAACCGACCACGGAGGAAACGCCAGCTGTGCCGAGAATCGAAGTGAGCCAGCCCCATTTCTGCTCGTTCACGCCTCCCCCGCGTTCAAGGATCGACGAAATCCGATTATCGCGCCATTCGATCCAATTCTCCGCGATCTCCTTCTCCTTGGCCGGCGGATTGGACACGAACACCCCGAGGCCCATCGCCAGGGAAAATGCGACCAAGAACACAGGAACGATCACGGTAAGCCTGCCCAGCATCGAACCATTCCCGATATACCAAATGAGCGAGAACGTCATGGGGATGCACATCGCAGCGAAGAACGCTTCCCCGAGAACCCCCAGCCTTCTTCGCAGGCCAAACACTCTATCGGGATCCTTGTAGATATAAGCACCGCTGAGAACAAGTATGTAAATGCCGGCCAGTACACTTACAAGAACGACCAGACCATCGAGGAGGCTCGAACTGAGGTCGCTCCCCAATGCGCCGGCCAACGAAAGAACTCGCAATACATCAATGGACCCATCTGTCGACCTCGGGGTCGCCAACGATAAAATCAAGAATGCCAGCACGAGTGCGGCGACACTCACCGCGAAAAGTTCCGCGAGCACTGCCGCAGCAGACCTTGTGTTCAAATCGTCGGAGCGTTTTCGATCCACATCCATAAGCGTCACCTCGGAGGCCTTCGATCGCTACGATCGTGCGACATGAATTCACCGTGACACACTTCTTTGCAATAGTCAACACCGGATAGACATCAATCAGGTATCGCAATGACCTGTGTATGACCCGGGAATCACTACCGAGCCCTTCGCTTCTCCGTTATTCGCGCTCCAAAGCGCGGGCCAGACCACTCGGCAATCGACATCATCTCTCGAAACCGGCCGCCCTGTCAGGGCCCCATCCAGACAGGGGATACTAACCCCAAATGCGAACGTCCTGCTGTTTGCACCTTTTGAAGTCAGCACTGGCCAGGCACTTGCTCAAAGTTCATTGCGTGCTCGGGCAACCCTCTAGCCCACGGACGCATCCGCCCGGGCCTCGAGCTCCTCGTGCAGCGCCCGGGCCTCCAGCGTCATCGGGTGCTCCCGACCATGGCGCCGACCGGCGTCCTTGTGGAGCTCGCGCACCTGGAGCAGGGCATCGTCCAGCAATCCCGCCTCGGCGCAGGCGCGCACCAGCTCGAGCCGGGCCGAGAGCGCCTCGACGTCATCGGCGTCGTGCTCGACCAGCACGAGCGGCAGCGCCTGGTAGGCGGCGCGCATGCGGGCCTCGGCGTCCTCGGTCGACGGGGGCGTCTGCTCGCTCATGCGGGGACCTCCGGGGTGCTGGGGACGGCGGCGACGCCGATGGGGCACGAGGGCGCGACCGCGGCGATGCGGGCCAGCTCCGCCTCGAGCTGCGCGTCGTCGCGGCGGGGGGCGTCGGCGTCCAGGCGCGGCGGGACCGTGCGGTCCAGGCGCATCCACCCGGCGGAGGCGCCCATCGCGGTGGGGGCGTCCTCGTCGTCAGCGATCTCGATGCCGAAGATGGTGTGGAAGGCGTCGACGACCTCGTCGGCCATGCCCTCCTCGGCGAGGCGGCGGGCGCGGGCGGTGGGCGAGTGCATGACCTTGGCCAGGATCCGGCGGATCCCGCGCTCGACCTCCTCGGCGACGCCATCGGGACGGCGGCGCAGGGCCGCGATCTCGGCATCGGCCGCCTCGGAGACGGAGCGCCGCAGGGCGACCATCGCCGGGTCGATGCGGCGGAACTCCTGCTTCTGGCGGAAGGACTCGACGCCGTCCAGCACGATCCGCTCGGCGTCGGCCAGGGGCTCGGCGGCGGAGTCGTCGACGGCGACGGTGAGGTCCATGAGGTTCAGGATCCGCACGTCGGCGAGGTGGCGCAGCAGCGGGTGCAGGTCCGAGTGCAGGGCCAGGTCCAGGATCAGCGTGGGCCCGGCGTGCAGGAAGTGCTCGGGGAACAGGCTCGTGCCGCGGCCCGAGCAGGCGAGCACGAGGTCGGCGTCGTGGAGGCGGCCGGGCAGCTCGCCGGGCCCGACGGCATCGATGCCGTGGCGGGCGGCGAAGTCGACGGCGCGTCCGGAGGCGGAGTGGACGTGGACGGCGCGGCAGCCGCGGCGGGTGAGCTCGGCGGCCGCCAGGCGCGCGTAGGCGCCGGTGCCGATGATCAGGACGCTGCGCTCGCGGAGGTCCCCCAGCTCGCGGGCCGCACGGTCCAGGGCGATCGCCACACCGCTGCGGCCGGCGGCGCCCACGGGCGTGCGGGCCGTGACCTGCTTGGCGTGGCGGAACCCGATCTGGAACAGATCGTTGAGCATCGGGGTGGTCGAGCCCGCGGCGCGCGAGGTCTCGAAGGCGTGGTGGATCTGCCCGGCGATCTCGGCCTCGCCGATCACGATCGACCGCAGGCCCGCGGTCACCTCGTAGAGGTGCTCGGCCACGGGCGCGCCGGTCGCGGTCTCGAGGCACATCGCGACGTGCTCGGGCTCCAGGCCGCTGGTGCGGGCCACGGCCGCGGCCACCAGCTCGACGCCGTCGTGGAAGCGGTGGGCATCGAGGTAGACCTCGAGACGATTGCAGGTGGAGACGACGGCCCAGCCGGCCAGCGGCGGCCCGTCCTCCCCCGCGGCCTCGCCGGCGCGGACGTTCAGGCGCTCGATGACGTGGTCCAGGTGCTCGGCGCCGCGGGTGAGAGCATCGAGCACCCCGAGATCGAGGTGCTCGTGGGTGGCGCGGAGGGCGGCGAGCATGATGCCCATGGTAGGCATCGGCCCCCGCCCGCGGGGCGTTCAGGCGGGGGCGGTGAGTCGTCGCACACGCTCGGGGCCCATGTCCCGGCATCGTCCAGGAGACATGTGCACAATGGACGGGCGATGGAACAGAACAGCACGTCAGAGGCCACTTTTCACGACGCGACGTCAGAATCCCTGCTCCCGCAGGACCACCCGCTGCGGCGGGCGGGCGCGGCAGGAGGGACCGCCGACGCACCCCTGATCCGGCGCTACCGCGGGCAGGTCACCGACGCCCCGCCCAGCGTCTGGTTCATGCGCCAGGCAGGGCGTTCTCTGCCGGAGTACCGTGCCGCCCGCGAGGGCACGGCCATGCTCGACGCGTGCCTGACCCCGGACCTCGTCGCCGAGATCACCGCGCAGCCCGTGCGCCGCCACCGCGTGGATGCCGGCATCTTCTTCTCCGACATCGTGGTGCCCGCCCGGATCGCCGGTCTCGCCGTCGAGATCGTGCCGGGACGCGGCCCCGTCTTCGACCACCCGGTCCGCACCGAGGCCGACATCGACGCGCTGCCCGTCCTGGACGAGCACCTCGACGCGGCCCTGGCCCCGATCCGCGAGGCCGTCGCGCTGACCGTCGGCGAGCTCGGCACCACCCCGCTGATCGGCTTCTGCGGGGCGCCGTTCACCGTCGCCTCCTACATGGTCGAGGGCGGCCCCAGCCGCGACCACCTGCGCACCCGTGCGCTCATGCGCGACCGTCCCGACCTCTGGGCGCGCCTGGCGGCCTGGGTCGCCGAGCTCTCCGGCCGCTTCCTGCGCGCCCAGGTGCTCGCGGGCGCGAGCGCCGTGCAGCTGTTCGACTCCTGGGTGGGCAGCCTCTCCGAGGAGATCTACCGCGAGCACGTCATCGACCACTCGCGCGCCTTGCTCGGCGCGGTCGCCGACCTCCCCGTCCCCCGCGTCCACTTCGGGGTGGGCACCGGCCACCTGCTGCCCGCGATGCACGACGCCGGCGCGACCGTGGTGGGCGTCGACCACCGGATCCGCCTGGACCACGCCGTGGACCTGCTGGGTCCCGGCGTCCCGGTCCAGGGCAACATCGACCCCGCCGTGCTGTTCACGGGCGCGGGCCCGCGCGAGGCCGAGGCCCTGTCGGTGCTGGCCGCCGGCGCCGCCGCACCGGGCCATGTCGTGAACCTCGGCCACGGGGTGCCCCCCGAGACCGACGCCGCGGTCCTCACCGACCTCGTCGCCTTCCTGCACGAGCAGCCGGCCCCCCGGGCGACCGGCGCGCTGCCCGTCGCGGACGCCCCCGCCGCCCCCGCGGAGGCCGCGCGCGCATGACCGACCGCACGCTCGTCATCGGCGGCGGCCTCGCCGGGCTTCTCGCCGCGCGACGCCACGCCAGCTCCGGGGCCGCGGTGACGCTCGTCGAGGCGTCCGACGCCCTCGGCGGCGCGATCGCCGCGCTCGACGCCGACGGCATCGAGGTCGCCGCGGGCGCCGAGTCCTTCGGCCTGGCCACGGGCGCCGCCACGGAGCTGATGGCCGCCCTGGGCCTGGCCGAGCACATCGTCTCCCCCGATCCGGGCCGCAGCTCGCGCCTCGTCTCGGCCGCCGGGGTGCGCCGCGCACCGCGGGGCGCCCTGCTGGGCATCCCGGGCCGGCCGCTCGCGGCCGACGTCCGCCACGTCGTCGGCACCCTCGGTGCCCTGCGTGCCTGGGCCGAGCGCTTCCTGCCCGCGACCTACGCCCTGGAGCCGGGCGTCCCGATCGGCCGCTACGTGCGCCGCCGGATGGGCCGCCGCGTGGCCGAGCGCCTCGTGGCGCCCGTCGTCGGCGGCGTGCACTCGGGCGATCCCGAGACCCTGGAGCTGAGCGCCCTGCTGCCCCGCCTCGAGGCCGCCGTGCGCACCCACGGCTCGCTCGCCGCCGCCGTGCGGGCCCTGCGCCCTGCAGGCGCCGGGACCGGCACGGCCGTGCGCTCGCTGAGCCCCTCGATGGCCGCCCTGCCCCGCGCGCTGGACCGCGAGCTGCGCGCCGCCGGTGCCGAGCTGCGCACCGGCACCGACGTGCGCACCCTGCGCCACGGCGACAGCACCTGGCAGGCCACCCTCGCCGACGGCACGGAGCTCAGCGCCACGACCCTGATCCTGGCGACCCCGCCCGACGTCGCCGCGGCCCTGCTCGCGGTGGCCGCGCCCGAGGTGGCCGCCGCGATCCCCGAGGCGCCGCCCACCCCCGTGCGCCTCGTGGCCCTGGTCCTGGACGCCCCCGCGCTGGACGGGGCCCCTGTCGGCACCGGCGCCCTCGTGGCCCCCGGCACCCCGGGGATCCGCGCCAAGGCCCTCACGCACATGACCGCCAAGTGGCCGCACCTGGCCGACGCCGCCGCGCCCCACCACATCGTGCGGCTGTCCTACGGGCGTCCCGGCGAGACCCTGCCCGCCGACGACGACGCCCTGCCGGACCTCGCGCTGGCCGATGCCTCGGCGATCCTCGGCGTCCCCCTGGATCGCACGCAGCTGCATGGCGTCCACGTCGTGAGCTGGGACAACGCCATGCGCCAGAGCCGTCCCGGGCACCGCGACGCCCTCGACCGCCTCACGACGGTGCTCGCCGCCGAGGCCCCGCACCCTCCGCTGGAGCTCGTCGGCTCCTGGCGCGACGGCACCGGCATCGACGCCCTCGCCGCCGCCGACCGCCGCCGCACCGCCGCCGCCCCGTCCGCAGCAGCGGCACCGGCGGCGGCAACGGCAGCACCGGCCCGTCCACTTCGCCCCACCACCCCTGTCATGGAAGGACAGTCCCGATGACCGAGCAGCACCACCCCGGGCCCGCGCAGGACCCCGCCGCCGAGGGCGGCCGCGAGATCTTCCGCTATACCTCGTACACGGTCTTCACGCGCACGGGCGCCCCGGGCGCCGCCGACGGCGCGATCGCGGACCGCGACGGCCTGGCCGCCGAGCTGGACCGGGTGCTCGCCGAGATCGCCGGGATCGACGTCACCGTGCGCGGGATCTACGACGCCAGCGGCTTCCGCCCCGAGGACGACCTGCTGGTGTGGATGCACGCCGAGCGCCCCGAGTCCCTCCAGCACGCCCTGCGGATCCTCGAGCGGTCCCCCGCCGCCGAGGGCCTCGTACGGGCCTGGGCCGCCGTCGGCGTGCACCGTCAGGCGGAGTTCTCCCGCTCCCACGCCCCCGCGTTCATGAGCGAGTCCGCGACGCCGCGGGAGTGGATCACCGTCTACCCCTTCACCCGCTCCTACGAGTGGTACCTGCTGCCCGAGGAGGAGCGCCGCCGCATGCTCCGCGAGCACGGCATGCTGGGCCGCGACTTCCCGCAGGTGCACGCCAACACCGTCGCCTCCTTCGCCCTCGGCGACTGGGAGTGGCTGCTGTCCTTCGAGGCCGAGGAGCTCCACGACCTCGTCGACATGATGCGCCACCTGCGCTACTCCGACGCCCGCCTGCACGTGCGCGACGAGCTGCCCTTCCACGTCGGACGGCGCCTGGCCACCACCGGTGACGTCGCGGAGATCCTGCTGTGACCGCCGCCCCGGGCACGCAGGCCCACACCTCGCCCCGCAGCGCGACGCCGACGGCGGGCACCAGCCCCGTCGACGCCCCGCCCCATGCCTACGACGCGGTGCTGTTCGCGTCCTTCGGCGGCCCCGAGGGCCCCGAGGACGTCATGCCGTTCCTGCGCAACGTCACCCGCGGCCGCGGGATCCCCGACGAGCGCCTTGAGGAGGTCAGCCACCACTACCTCGCGCTCGGCGGCCGCTCCCCCATCAACGAGCAGAACCGCCACCTCATCGCGGCGCTCGAGGCCGAGCTCGCCTCCCGCGGGATCGACCTTCCCGTCTACTGGGGCAACCGCAACTGGGAGCCGTACACCGCCCGGACCGTCGCCCAGATGCACGCCGACGGCCACGAGCGGGTGCTGGGCCTGGTCACGAGCGCGTACTCCTCGTACTCCTCGTGCCGGCAGTACCGCGAGGACTTCGGCAAGGCCCTCGCGGAGAACGACCTGTTCGGGCGCCTCAGCATCGACAAGGTGCGCGTCTACATGAACATGCCCGGGTTCCTGGACCCGGTCACCGACGGCGTCGCCGCGGCCCTGTCCGAGCTCGCCGCCGAGGGCCACGCCCCCGAGCGCACCCGCATCCTGTTCTCCACCCACTCGATCCCGCTGACGATGGCCGATGCCTCCGGCCCCGAGGAGACCCGTGAGGAGGGTTCGGGCGGCTGGTACGTCGCCCAGCACCTCGCCGCCTGCCGGTACGTCATCGAGCAGCTCGCGGCCCGGGCCGATCGGGCCGATGCCACCGCCTCGCCCTGGGAGCTCGTGTACCAGTCCCGCTCCGGGGCCCCGCACATCCCGTGGCTCGAGCCCGACATCAACGACGTCATCGAGCGCCTGGCGTCCGACGGCGGGACCGACGCGGTCGTCGTCGTGCCCATCGGCTTCGTGACCGACCACGTCGAGGTCGTCTGGGACCTCGACAACGAGGCCAAGGAGTCCGCCGAGGAGCACCACCTGGGGTTCCGCCGCGTCGCGACCGCGGGCGGCGACCCGCGCTTCGTCGCCGGTCTGGTGGACCTCATCGAGGAGCGTCTGGGCGTCCGGGACTCCCGCGAGGTCGTCACCGACTTCCCGGCCTGCGCCGACATCTGCGGCGTCAACTGCTGCCGCACCGCCCGGGGGCCGATCGTGCCCACCACCTCGGCCGTCGACTCCCCCGCGGACATCGCGACCGCCGTCGGCCCGGAGGCGTCCGAGCAGTACCTGGCGGCGCCGTGACCGCGCTGCGGATCGGCACCCGCGCCTCGGAGCTGGCCCAGGTGCAGTCCCGCTTCGTGGGCCGCGCGCTCGCGGAGGCGGCGGGCCGCGCCGAGCTCGAGGTGGAGCTGGTCCACGTCTCCACCCACGGGGACCGCGACCGGATCAGCCCGCTCGCGAGCATCGGCGGCACCGGCGTGTTCGTGACCGCCGTGCGCGAGGCGCTGCTGGACGGGGAGGTCGATGCGATCGTGCACTCGGCCAAGGACCTGCCCACCCAGCCGGCCGAGGGCATCGAGCTCGCGTGCATCCCCGCCCGCGGGGACGTGCGCGACGCCCTGTGCGCCCGCGACGGCGCCACGCTCGCGACTCTCCCCCTCGGCGCGCAGGTGGGCACCGGCTCCCCGCGCCGGGCCGCGCAGCTCCTGCGGGCCCGCCCGGACCTGCGCGTGGTCGGGATCCGCGGCAACGTCGACACCCGCCTCGCCCGCGCCCAGGGCCCGGACGCGGATCTGGACGCCGTGGTGCTCGCCGCCGCGGGCCTGCAGCGCCTGGGCCGCGAGGCCGCGATCACCGAGCTGCTCGAGGTCGACGTCATGCTCCCGGCCCCGGCGCAGGGCGCGCTCGCGGTCGAGTGCCGCAGCGCCGACCTCCACGGCGAGCTCGCGGGGATCACGCTGGCCCACGCCGCCGCGGCCGTCGACGACCCCGCCACCCGCGCGGCCGTCACCGCCGAGCGGGCCCTGCTGCGCGCCCTCGAGGCCGGCTGCAGCGCCCCCGTCGGCGCCCTCGGGCACCTCGACGGGGACCAGCTCACCCTGCGGGGCCTGGCGATCTCCCCCGATGGCGCCCAGGTCTTCGAGGGCACGCTCGCCGCACGCGTGGACCTGGCCGCCGAGGCCGCCGCCGTCGCGGTGATCGCCGCGGACCTGGGCACGCGCCTGGCCGCGCTGCTGCTGGACGACGGTGCCGCCGCCGTGCTCACGGGGAACGAGGACCGCGAGCCGGCGGGCCACGCCGCCCAGGAGGGCGCCGCCGTCGAGACGCCCGGCGCCGTGGTTCCGCACGGGGACGCGCGCCCATGACAGCGACCCCGCGTGTCCTCCTCCCCCGCCCCGCGGGGCGCACCGACGACCTCGTCGAGCGCCTGCGTGACACGGGCTTCGCACCGGAGCACCATCCGTTCCTCGAGCTGCTGCCCGAGGCCGACACGGATCTGCGCGAGGCCGTCCAGGACCTCGCCGACGGCGCCTTCGCCTGGCTGGTCCTCACGAGCCCTGCGGCCGTCACGGCGCTGAGCGCCTTCGACGGCTCCGAGGACCGTCGTGGCGTGCTCTTCGCCGTGCCCGAGGGCACTCGCATCGCCGTCGTCGGCGAGGGGACCGCAGCGGCGCTGCGGGAGGCGGGGGTCTCCCCGGACCTCGTGGCGCACGGCTCCGGGGCCGCCCTCGTCGAGGAGCTGCCCGCCCCCGCTGTGCCTGGGGAAGCCGTGCTGTTCCCGGCGTCCTCGGCCGCCGCGGACACCGTGCCTGCGGGCCTCACGGGCGCGGGCTATCGGGTGCGGCAGGAGGTCGCCTACCGACCCGTGTCCGTGGCCCTGGACCCGCAGGTGCCGCGCGACCTGATGCACGGGAACTACGCGGCGATCGTCCTGACCAGCGGGATGATCGCGCGCCTGGCCGCATCCTTGCCCATCCATCTGTCCACCGCCGTCGTCACCATCGGCGAGCCCACCACGCGTGCCGCGCAGGAGGCCGGCCTGCGGGTCGACGCGCAGGCCGCCGAGCCCACCGCCGCAGGCATGACGGTCGCCGTCCGCGAGGCGATCGATCGGCTCGCCACCGGCACCACAGAGCCCACGGAGCCCACGGAGCCCACGGAGCCCACGGAGCCCACGGAGCCCACGGAGCCTCTGACCACCCGAACCACCCGGGCCACCGTCCGGGCGCCGCACCACCCATCGCCCCCGGCCCACCGCCGCGGGACAGCAAGGAGAGACATGACCTCCAGCGCGACCCCCCGCACCGACCTGCCCCTGACCCCGCCCGTGATCCGGCCGCGCCGCCTGCGCACCACCGGCGCCATGCGCTCCCTCGTGCGCGAGCACACCCTGCGCGCGGGCGACCTCATCGAGCCGATGTTCGTGCGCGAGGGGGCGGGCGAGCCCACCCCCATCTCCTCGATGCCCGGGGTGGTCCAGCACACCGAGGACTCCCTGGTCGCCGCCGCCCGGCGGGCCGCCGAGGTGGGCGTCGGCGGGATCATGCTGTTCGGCGTGCCCACCACCAAGGACGCGACCGGATCCCAGGCCAGCGACCCCGACGGCATCATGAACCGCGCCATCGCCCGCCTGCGCGCCGAGCTCGGGGACTCCGTCCTCGTGATGGCCGACCTCTGCCTCGACGAGTTCACCGACCACGGCCACTGCGGAGTCCTCGACGACCAGGGCCGCGTCGACAACGACCGCACGCTCGTCCGCTACCAGGAGATGGCGCTCTCCCAGGCCCGCGCCGGCGCTCACCTGCTGGGCCCATCCGGGATGATGGACGGGCAGATCGCCGCGATCCGCGGAGCGCTGGACGCCGAGGGGTTCACGGACGTGGGCCTGTTCGCCTACACCGCGAAGTACGCCTCCGCGTTCTACGGCCCCTTCCGCGAGGCCGTCGACTCCTCCCTGACCGGGGACCGCCGCGCCTACCAGCAGGACCCCGCCAACGGCGCCGAGGCGCTGCGCGAGCTCACGCTCGACCTCGCCGAGGGCGCCGACCTCGTCATGGTCAAGCCCGGCCTGCCCTACCTCGACGTGCTGCGGGACGTGGCCCAGGCGTCCCCCGTGCCCGTCGGCACCTACCAGGTCTCCGGCGAGTACGCGATGATCGAGGCCGCCTGCGCGCAGGGCTGGCTCGATCGCGAGCGCGCCGTCCTGGAGTCCCTGCTCGCCTTCCGCCGGGCCGGCGCCACCTGCGTGCTCACGTACTACGCGACCGAGGTCGCGACCTGGCTGCACGACGGCCTGCCCGCGCACCTGCGCGAGTTCGTCTGAGCCGACCGGGAGGCCTGGCGCCGTCGCGCCCGGTCTGCCCCCCCGACCGCCCACCGCATCCGCTGTCCCGTGCCGCGCCCCTTCGGGGCCGAGCATCCTGAGGAGGAGGACCCATGACCACCTCGCACACCCCGTCCGCCGATCCCGCCGTGCCCACCGGCGCCCTGTCCGAGGAGCTGTTCCAGCGGGCCCGCCGCGTCATCCCCTCGGGCGTGAACTCCCCCGTCCGCGCCTTCGGCTCCGTCGGCGGGACCCCGCCGTTCATCGAGTCCGCGGCGGGCGCCCTGCTGCGTGACGTCGACGGCCGCGAGTACGTCGACCTCGTGGGCTCATGGGGGCCGATGATCCTTGGCCACGCCAACCCCCGGGTCGTCGAGGCCGTCCGCGAGGCCGCCGGGCGCGGACTGTCCTTCGGTGCCCCGCAGCCCGGGGAGGTGTCGCTCGCCGAGGAGGTCGTCTCACGGATCGGGCCCGTCTCCTCCCTGCGCCTGGTCAACTCCGGCACCGAGGCCACCATGAGCGCCCTGCGGGTGGCCCGTGCCGCGACCGGCCGCGACGTGGTCGTGAAGTTCGCCGGCTGCTACCACGGGCACGTCGACGCGCTGCTGGCCGAGGCCGGCAGCGGCGTCGCCACCTTCGCCATGCCGGGCTCGGCCGGGGTGACCACCGCGACCGCCCGCGACACCGTCGTGCTGCCCTACAACGACCGCGATGCCGTGCGCGCCCTGTTCGCCGAGCGCGGCCACGAGATCGCCGCGATCATCACCGAGGCGGCGCCCGCCAACATGGGCGTGGTCCCGCCCTCGCGCACCGAGCACGGCGACGGCCTGGGCTTCAACGCCTTCCTGGCCTCCGTGGCCCACGGCGCCGGGGCCCTGCTCATCACCGACGAGGTGCTGACGGGCTTCCGCGCCTCCCGCGAGGGCTACTACGGGATCGACGGCGGCGGCTGGTCCCCGGACCTCATGACCTTCGGCAAGGTGATCGGCGGCGGACTGCCCGTGGGCGCCTTCGGCGGACGCACCGACCTCATGGACCTGCTGGCCCCGGCCGGCCCCGTCTACCAGGCGGGCACCTTGTCGGGGAACCCCCTGGCGACCGCCGCGGGCCTGGCCACCTTCGAGGGCCTGAACGACGCCGCCTACTCCGCGATCGACCGCACCGCCGTCGCGCTGCGCGGCCTCGTGGCCGATGCGCTGACCACGGCGGGCGTCCCCCACGTGATCCAGACGGCGGGCACGCTGTTCAGCGTGTTCTTCCGCGAGGAGCCCGTCCACACGTACGCCGAGGCCAAGGAGCAGGACACAGCGGCCTTCGGACGCTTCTTCCACGCGATGCTGGATGCCGGGGTCTACCTGCCGCCGTCGTCCTTCGAGGCGTGGTTCGTCTCGACGGCGCACGACGCCGATGTGCTGGATCGGATCGCCGAGGCGCTGCCGGGGGCGGCGCGGGCGGCGGTTGCGGGCTGAGGTCGCGCGGGCCTGGTCCTCTCGGTCCAGGGCACCCATACTGACCAGATGCCGCTCTTCCGCCGCCGCAAGGACGCCACCCTGCCCACCCCGCCGACCGTCGACTTCTGGACCTGGTGGGAGGCCTCGGGCCGCGGCCTCGACCCGACGGAGCCCGGACGCTGGGTCGACGAGCTCTCGGACCACGCCGAGGCGATCCATCCCTCGCTGAGCTGGCATTTCACGGCCGGCGACCGCGCCGAGCACCGCCTGGTGCTGAGCGCGGGAGGGGAACCGGAGGGTCGGGTCCAGGCCGAGCGCTGGCTGCGCCTGGCCCAGGACGGCGACACCCGCTGGGAGTACTCCGCGTCCACACCTGCGGACACCTCGGCCCTCGCGAACTCCCTCGAGATCGACGGCGTCCAGCTGTCGCTGTCGGAGCTCGTCTTCGCGGTCGAGGCCGATCCGGACGTGCGCCGGGTGCACGTCGGCGTGTTCCACCCCGCCTTCCCCACCATCTCCGAAGGCCTTCGCGGGCAGGTCAGCTTCCTGGCGGTCGACTGGCTGCTGGGCGAGGACGCCGTCGAGCGCTGGGTGGGAGCCCTCGAGCCCCTCGCCGCGCGACCCGACCCGGCCCTGCCCACCTCGGCCGTCCTCGAAGCCGTCGAGGGCTTCGACCGCGAACGGCGCGAGAACCCGGGCGCCTGGTCGATCCTCGGCGGCGAGCACGACGGCACGCCGATCTTCGGGCTGTGCCGCTCCGACGTCCGCTGGGTCGATGCGCCGCATCTCGACCGGGGCCACCAGCTGACGATCCGCTACGCCCCGGCAGGGCCGCCCGATGGCGAGGCCCTGGACCGCATCACCGCGATCGACGACGAGCTGGCCGCAGCCGTGGGCGACGCCGGGATCTACCTGGGGCGCGAGCTCATCGACGGCGTGGCCACGTTCTTCGTCTACACCGACAGCGAGGACCGGGACGTCGAGGGACGGTTGGCCGCGCTCGCGGAGTCGGTGCACAGCGAACTCGCGACAGCCCCGGATCCGGGGTGGCGGGCGGCGCGGCATCTGACGCACTGAGACCTGGCCGTTAGCGCCCCAGCACCCTGGGCCACGGTCACCGGGTCGCTCGGTCGCCGGGTCGCCCAATCACCGGATCACCGGGTCACCGGGTCACCGATCCAGCCGATGCTCCCGGCTCCCCCGGAGCACGGCCCCGACCGCGGACCGCTCGATCCACCGCGTCCACACCCACGCGGCGATCACCGATCCCAGCGCCCCCGAAGCCACATCGCCCACCGTGTCCCACACGGCGACGTACACCCTCGGGTCCACGACGACGTGGCCCCACAGCTCCAGGCCCTCCCACACGAGGGACAGCACCATCCCGCACGCGACGATCAGCCGTCCCCGCAGACGTTCCCGACGCAGGACCCACCCGGCGAGCACGGCGACGGCGCCGGTCGTCAGGATGTGCACGGGCACATCCCACCAGCCGATCCGCTCGTAGAGCAGGAAGAACGAGCTGACGGCCGCCAGCAGGCTCGTCAGCGAGGCGTACACCTCCCACGGACGCGGCAGCCGGGTGCGCCAGGCGAGCACCTGGACCAAGGCCACGAGCATGCTCACGGCGGCCTCGACCCACTGTCCGCGCAGGACGAACACCACCGCGAGCATGAGCCCGGTCCACCGGATCACGAGCATCTCGACGGGGTTCATCGGCCCTCTCCTTCCGGGCACAGGCGTGCGTGCCAGCGCATCCACGGGGTCTCCCGGCGCCAGTTGCGGCGCAGGGTCGCGGTCGCGCGATGCCAGCGACGAGCGGCATCGGCACCCGGCCGGAGCGCACGCGGCGACATGCCCACCCGCACCGAGGGTGCCAGGCGCACCCGCTCGCCGGGGCGGACGCGGAACGACAGATCCATGTCGTCGTGCACGTCCGACCCTCGGGCGGCGTCCAGGCCCACCTCCTGCCACCAATCCCGTCGCATCGACATCGTCGTCCCGAACAACGGCACGTGGCCCAGCGCCGCCCCGGAGGCGAGCACGTAGCCGCCCAGGTACGCGGTCGAGACCACCGGCCCCAGTGGGAGCAGCGGTGTCGAGAGCGCGAACATCGCCGGGCCGGTCACGGCCACGGTCCCGGGGCGCGCGGTCTCGTGCGCACGGCGATGCGCCGCGAGCCAGGTGCGCGGGGGCCGCGAATCCGCATCGCAGCGCACGATGAGATCACCCTGGGCGAGGTCGTAGCCGGTCGCGGCGGCCGCGGCGATGCCCGGGCGTGGCTCGTCGACGACGGTGCAGCCCGCCGCTCTCGCCGCCTCGGCGCTGCCGTCCCGGCTGCCGTTGTCCACGACGATCACCTCGAGGGCACGTTCCGTCTGCCCGGCCAGCGCCGCCAGCAGCCCGCGCAGCTCCGCGGCATCGTCGAGCACGGGCACGACCACCGAGCAGGTGAGGGTGTCGCCGCTCATCCCAGGCGTGCCCAGAGGATCACCATCGTCACGAGGAAGCCCGCGACGTAGTTCAGCCACAGGAACCGGGTCCACCCGGCGTGGGCGCGCTCGGCCTCGGCATCGGACAGCGAGCGGAACGGCCAGATGCTCGCGGCGTACACGAGGGGCACGACGGCCAGGACCGTCGCGGGCCAGGGCACCGCGAGCATCGCCGCGGCCGCCACCACGTAGAGCCCGATCGCGGTGCGGACGGTGCGCCGCGCGCCGAGGACGGTGCCGATCGAGGCCAGGCCACCCTCGCGGTCGGCGACGATGTCCTGCACCGCGCCGAAGGCCTGGCTCGCCATCGACCAGGCGAAGAACGCGACGAGCGCGAGGACGGCGCCGAGCGGCACGGGCGTGCCCGACATCAGCAGTCCCACGGCGGCGGGCCCCACGAAGTGGGTGGCCGAGGTCGCCGAGTCCAGGAATGGCACCTCCTTGAACCGCAGGCCGCGGGCGCTGTAGGCGGCGACGGCGAACATCGTCACCGTGAGGGCGATCGCGGAGGCCCAGGTCCCCGCCGCGTACAGCCAGACGAGGAAGGGCACGCAGGTCACGGCGGCGGCCACGAGGATCGCCCGGTGGCGCGAGCGGTCGGCGAGCGCGCCCTCGGCGCCACCCTTGCGGGGGTTCAGCAGGTCCGAGGCGTAGTCGAAGACGTCGTTGATCCCGTACATCGCGAGGTTGTAGGGGACGAGGAAGAACAGCGCGCCCACCACGAAGGTCGCGTCGAGGGAGCCGCCGGACAGCAGGTAGGCGGCGCCGAAGGGGTAGGCGGTGTTGACCCACGAGAGAGGCCGGGCCACGAGCACGAGCTCGGCCAGCAGGGAGCGGCGGCGGGCAGTCACGAGCGCGGTCCATCGGTGTCGGGGTGTGGTGCGGTGGGGTCCGGGCCGAGGTCGGCCGGTGAGCCCGCCGTCCGTGATCCCCGGCCCTCCGACGTCCCGAGACGTTCCCGTCCGGCGAGCGCGCCGTGCGTCGGAGCCTCCGGCCCCTGCGCGGTCCGGCCACGCACTCGCCTGCCGCCGAGAGCCAGCCACAGCGCCGGCAGCAGCAGCGTCGCCGCGATCACGTAGGAGAAGTCCTCGATCGGGGCCAGGCCGATGTACAGCCCCAGCAGGTGCTCCTCGACGTACTGGAACAGGCCCGCGGCGATCATGATCGAGTCGAAGACGGCGGTCAGCACGCCGATCACGAGCGCGGTGATCCCCATCGCCCCGAGCGTGCGCCCGAGGTGGCGCCCGCGCGCGATGACCAGCATCCCGGCCGCGGCGAGACCCGCGATGCCCACCACGGCGCTGGCCAGGATCGCGTAGCTCATGCCGGGCCCCCGTCCCGTGCGCTGCAGCGGTCGGCCAGGGCGTCGAGCCCGCGGCGCACCCCGCAGAACACGAGCATCGTGAGGTGGCACAGGAACCACAGGAAGATCGGCTCCTCGACGGGCAGGTGCGGGGCGAGGTCGAGACCCGAGAGGTATGGTCCCTCGCCCCGCTGGAAGATCCCGGCGCCGATGCCCACGAGGTCGGCCGCGAGGAGGAACCCGACGCCCACGGCCTGGACCACGAGTACCCGGCCGGGTGCCGCGAACAGGTACAGGCGCCAGCGGCGGTCGATGAGCACCATCGACGCGGCGCTGACCAGCAGCGCGGCGAGGTAGGCGAAGGCGATCATCGGGCCCCGCCGGTGGGACCCGGCACGGGAAGCGGCGTGTCGCTCGTGTCCCCGCGGACCCGCTTGAGCACGTTCTCGGCGCTGATCAGGCACATCGGCACGCCGACGCCCGGCGCCGTGGTGGCCCCGGCGTACAGCAGCCCGCGGATGTGCCGGCTGCGGGTGGTGCCGCGCAGGAAGGCGGACTGACGCAGGGTGTGCGCGGGCCCCAGGGCGTTGCCGCGCCACGCGTGGTACTGCCGGGCGAAGTCCGCGGGGCCGATGGTGCGGCGCACCGTGATGCGCTGGGCGAGGTCGGGGATCCCGGCGCGGTCGGCGATCTGGGCGATCGCCCGGTCCACGGCCTGCTCGACCGCGGGGTCCCCGGCGCCGTCGACGCCGCCTGCGCCCACCGAGCGCCCGTCCGGGGCATCCGGCGACACGGGGATCAGCACGAACAGGTTCTCGTCCCCGGCGGGCGCCACCTGCGGATCGGTGGCCGAGGGCATGCACACGTAGCTGCTCGCGGGCTCCGGTGCCACGGGCTCGGACCCGAAGACCTGTGCGAAGTTCGCGTCCCAGTCCTCGGTGAAGAACAGGTTGTGGTGCGTGAGCTCGGGCAGCTCACCCTCGACGCCCAGGAGGGCCAGCACGGCGCCCGGCCCGGAGCTGACGTGGCGCCAGTGTCGCTCGGGATAGGTGCGCAGCCCCTCCTCGACGAGCACCGTCTCAGTGTGGTGGAGGTCGGCGCAGGAGACGACGATGTCGGCGTCCAGACGCAGCTCGGCACCGTCGGCGGTGCGGGCGACGACGCCGGTGGCGCGGGCGCGCCTCCCGGTGCGGCCGATCGGGGCGGTGCGGATCTGCGTGACCTCGACGCCGGTGCGGAGCTGCGCGCCCTGCGCGCGGGCCAGCTCGCCGAGCACCTCGACGAACCGCGCGTAGCCACCCTGGGGGTAGCGCACCCCGTCCTCGAGGTCCATCGCGCTCATGAGGTGGTACAGGCTCGGTGCGGTCCGGGGCGTCGCCGCGAGGAACACCGCCGGGTAGCCCAGGATCTGCCGCAGCCGGGTGTCGGTGACGGTGCGGGCCACCCGGTCGTGCAGGGACTCCAGGAGCAGCCTCGCCAGGCGCCCGGCGTGGGGCAGCACGCGGATCAGGGTCCGCAGCGGGACCCGGGAGAACGTCGTGTAGAGGAAGGATCCGATGGCCAGGTCGTACGCCTCGCGCGAGGAGTCGAGGTACTCGGCGATCGCGCGCCCCGCGCCCGGCTCGACGCTCTCGAACAGGTCGATCACGGCGGCGCGGCCCGTGCGGACGTCCAGCGGCCCCTCGTACCGCTCGCCGAACACGCGGTAGGCGGGGTCGAGGTCCACGAGCTCCAAGTGGTCCTCGAGGCGGGTGCCGAGCAGGGCGAAGAAGTGCTCGTAGCACTCCGGCATCAACCACCACGAGGGGCCCGTGTCGAAGCGGAACCCCTGTGCCTCCCAGGAGCCGACACGGCCGCCGATGGTGTCGTTGCGCTCCAGGACCGTGATGTCGTGCCCGTCGCGCGCCAGCAGCGCCGCGGTCGCCAGACCCGCGACGCCCGCGCCGATGACGACGGCGCGGCTCATCGGACGCTCCGGGACGGCAGGCGGCGCCCGGTCGCGCGCTCGGCGAGAACCCGGGCGACGATCACGGCCCGCCGGTGCCCGGGCACCCGCACGCGGGTGGTGCGCAGCACGTCGGCCGGCGTGGACCGCAGGCGTGCGGAGAGCTCGCCGAACTGGTCGTGGGCCAGGCGCACCGCGGCACGGCTCGACGCCGGCAGGGCCGCGAGGGCGCCGAGGGATGCGGCGAGGTCGGCGTCGATGTCGTCGAGCAGCTCGTGCTTGTCGGCCTCGGTGAGGTGGGTGGGGTCCACCCCTGGGAAGTAGGCGCGCCCGCGGCCGTCGTCGGCCCGCAGGTCCCGCAGGAAGTTGACCTTCTGGAAGGCCGCGCCCAGGCGACGGGCCCCCGCCACGAGGGCGTCGTCCGGCGCGACGGGCCGGACCGACCGATCGGTCGCGAAGACGTGCAGGCACATCAGGCCCACCACCTCCGCAGAGCCGTAGACGTACTCCTCGAAGGCCTCCGCGGAGTACGTGGAGGTGGTCAGGTCCGCGCGCATCGAGGCGAAGAAGGGGCGGGTCAGCTCGGTCGTGATGCCGGTGGCCCGCGCCGCGCTCGCGAAGGCGTGGATCACCAGGTCGGTGCTGAAACCCGAGGTCAGGGCGCTCTCGATCTCCGCCTCGTAGGCGTCGAGGGTCCGGCCGATCTCGGCCGGCGGAAGTCCGCAGCCGGCGGCTGCGCCGTCGACGATCTCATCGGCCACCCGCACCATCGCGTACACCGAGCGGGTCCGGCGACGGGCCGGTCCCTGCAGGAGGCGGGTCGCGAGGCCGAACGACGTCGAGTAGCGCGAGATCACCGCATCTGCGGCAAATGCGGCGGCCTCGGTGTACTCCCGGGCGGCACGGGTCTCGAGAGCGGTCATGGCGACCTTCTTCCCTGGGGCGACCTGCACCATTACAGCACGCAACCGGTGGCCGGCCGCCCTCAGACGGCGGGGCCGACCAGGTGGTCGCGCAGGCCGCGGGGCTAGCATCGAGGGCACCTCGGATGGCGTGTCCGGGAGATCGCATCGTCGACGAGGAGGAGCCCCCGTGCCCCAGATCCCCGAGAATCCCCGCGTGCTCGTCACCGGCGCCTCCGGCTACATCGGCGGGCGCCTGGTGCCCGAGCTGCTCGAGGCCGGGGCCCGCGTGCGCGTCACCGGTCGTCACGCCGACTCCCTGCGCGCCTGGGACTGGTCCGACCGGGTCGAGATCGCCGAGGCGGACCTCTCGGACCGCATGGCTGTGCGCCGCGCCGTCGAGGGCATGGACGTCGTCGTCTTCCTCGTGCACGCGATGGGCGGCGGGAAGGGCTACGCGGACCGCGAGGCCCGCATGGCGCGGATCGTGGCCGATGAGACCGCGCGGGCCGGGGTCAGGCGCATCGTGTACCTCTCTGGCATCCATCCGGAGACTGAGGAGCTCAGCGAGCACATGGCCTCGCGCGAACAGGTGGCGCGGATCCTCCGCGAGGGCCGCACCCCCGTCGTGGTGGTGCAGGCGGCGACCGTGATCGGGGCGGGGTCCGCGAGCTTCGAGATCATCCGCCACCTCGCCGAGCGGCTGCCTGTGATGCCCGCACCCCGTTGGGTCGACAACCGCATCGAGCCGGTCGCGATCGCTGACGTCCTGCATTACCTGACCGCCGCCGCGACCGCCCCGGACGACATCGCCGGCACGTACGACGTGGGCTGCGGGGAGGTGCTGCGGTTCCGCGACCTGCTCACCCGGTATGCGGAGGTGGCGGGCTTGCGTCGTCGCCGGGTCATCCCCCTGCCCGTGCCCGCGCCGTTGCTGTCCGGGCTGTGGATCGGCGTGGTCACCCCCGTGCCAGCACGCACCGCGATCCCGCTGGCCCAGTCGATGCAGCACGAGGCGGTCCCCCACGATCGTCCGCTCAGCGACGTCGTCCCCGCCCCCGAGGGCGGCGCGACGTCCTACGAGGACGCGGTGCGGGCGGCGATCGCCTCCCAGAAGGCGGGAGACCTCGCCTCCACCTGGGACGACGACGACACCATGGACACCGACCCCGCGGCGCCCCTGCCGCCGGACCCCGACTGGGCCGGCCACACCGTCTACACCGACGAGCGCGAGCGCACCGACCCCGCGGCGACCCCGGAGGCCGTGTGGACCGTCATCGAGGGGATCGGCGGCAGGAACGGCTGGTACTCGACCCCCACTCTGTGGTGGCTGCGCGGCGTCATGGACCGCGCGCTCGGGGGCTACGGCCTGGCCCGCGGCCGCCGTGACCCGCGCCGCCTGCGGGTGGGCGACGCCCTGGACTGGTGGCGCGTCGAGGCCATCGAGCCGGGCGAGCGCCTGACCCTGCGGGCGGAGATGCGCATGTCCGGGCGAGCCTGGCTGCAGCTCGGCGTCACCCCGGCAGAGGGCGGCGGCTCCACCTATCACCAGCGGGCCGTCTACTTCCCCGACGGTCTCATCGGACGGCTGTACTGGTGGGCGATCTTCCCGTTCCACGCCCTGGTCTTCCCGGCCATGGCCCGAAACATCCTGAAGGCGGCCCGCACGGCGAAGGGCTGAGCGCGGGGCGAGCACCGAGGGCGGGGAACCGCAGGCTGAGCACCGCGGGCCGAGCACTGCAGGCCGAGCACCGCGGGCGGAGCATTGCAGGCCGAGCACCGCGGGCGGGGCACCCTGGCCGAGCACGGCGGGCGGGGCACCCTGGCCGGTGCACGGACGCCCACGGATCACGCGGCACCCATCCTGCGTGTGGTCGATCCCGATCCCCATCGTGACCGACTACCCTGCACCCCACGATGGAGATCAACCCTTCCCTGGCCCGCCTGCGCATCCTGGAGAACCAGGACAGCGTGCAGATGCAGCGCGAGGCCGCCCCCGACGACGAGCTCGCCGGCTGCCCCGGGTGCCCGTACTTCTGGACCTGCCCGGTGCCGCACCGCGCCTCGAACGTCACCGCCCCCGAGGAGATCGAGCTCGCGGACGTCGCCGACCAGCTCCCCGCCCGCGCCGCCTACCGCCCCCGGGACGCCGAGGACATCGGCTGGACCGACCAGTGGATCGAGGACGACGACGATCCCGACCCGGACGAACACGGCGCGGACCTGGACGCGGGGGCGGATTCCGACACCGACACCGATACCGATACCGATACCGATACCGAATTCTCCGCCTCTGACCGGAAGACCCGCACCTTCGGCTCTGACCACACGTCGCGCGCCCCGGTTGACGACGAGGTCCCCGTCACCCCCACGGACCCTCGGCATTCCCGCTCGTCCCGCCGCACGTCACCTCGCCGCGGGTTCCGAGGCCTGTTCCACCGCTCCCGGTGACCCGGGCCCGGACACCACCCGCTCAGCACCGCCGCGCGACCGGAGCGGAGGTCGTCCTCGCCGGGATCGGACCCGGGTGCGCACGGACCGGCGTCATGTGCGGGCACGGCTGCACCGGTGCAGGGGTCGTCGCATGGAGCGCCGGTCAGTGCACACCCCTGCCCGGAACAGCCTCGGATTCCGTCGCTCCCCGAGCCGTTCACCGCACGCGGCACCCCGCGTCGGACAGGCGCGGCACTGGGCGGATGTACACACACCGGCGCTCTGTGCCAAAGGGACTGCACCGGTGCAGGGGTCGTCACTCAGAGCGCCGTTCCGTGGACACCCCGAGGCCGGCAGTGGTCTGATCCCCTTCGGCTCCTCCCGGCCGGCCCGAGTGCACCTGTCCATCGCGCCCCGCAGCCCCCAGCCACGTGGCCACTGCCCCAGGAGGCAATGACTCCTGGGGCGTGAAGCCACGACCTCCGCGTCGCACACCAAGAACCATTGGCCAATGGTCATTGGCCACGAGCCACGACCTCACTCGCTCACGACCCCCGGAGCCCCACACCTCATCTGTCCCTCCGCACCCGATGCACGGCGATGGCCTGCCCGTAGCAGTCCAGCAGGTCGTCCCCGGCGGCGTCCCACGAGAACCTCAGCGCCTCGACGCGCGCCGCGCGCCCCACGTCAGCACCGGGAGCTGCATTCCCGCCGTCCCGGTCGACTCCCCCGTCGCCATCCCCGTCGCCATCCCCGCCCCCGAGTCCGCCCCCGGGTCCGGACCCGGGCTCGGGCTCGGGCTCGGGCTCGGGCTCGGGCTCGGGCTCGGGCTCCGGCCGAAGATCATCCCCAACCCCCGCCGCGTCGCCGACCTCATCTCCCACGACCCCACGGACAGCCCGCTCCATCGACGCCACGTCCCCGGATTCGTAGAGACGCCCCGTGACGCCGTCCTCGACCTGCTCGACGGTCGGCCCGGAGCGGGCGGCGACCACCGGCAGGCCCGACGCCATGGCCTCGAGGATCACGAGCCCCAGGGTCTCGGTGACCGAGGGGAAGATGAAGGCGTCGGCGCTGGCGAAGGCCGCCGCGAGCTCGTCGCCGCGCAGGAAGCCCGTGAACACCGTGCCCGTCCCCGCGAAGACCTGTTCGAGCCGGGTCCGGTCGGGGCCATCGCCGACGATCGCGAGCCTCACGTCCGCGCGACGATCCAGCAGCGGCCGCAGGGTGTCGATCGACTTCTCTGCGGCGAGCCGGCCGACGTAGAGCAGCACGGCAGGCTCCCGGCCACCCGTCCCCATCCCATCGACGGCACCTCCCAGCAGCCGCTCCCGCATCGCCGCCGACCGGAACCGCGGGTTCCGCGCCTCGGTGTCGACCCCGCGTCGCAGCACGCGCAGCCGGGGGATCCCATGCGCGGCGAGCTCGTCGCGCATGGCCGCGCTCGTGACCAGGTTGAGGTCGGCGAGACCATGGTTGCGGCGGATCCACCACCACAGCAGCGGCCGCGCCCACCGCGTCCCTCGGTACAGGTCGAGGTAGCGCGGCACATGGGTGTGGTAGCTGGCCACGAGCGGGACACCCCGGCGGTGCGCCGCGCGCGCGGCGGAGCTCGCGAGGAGGATCGGCTGTGCGGCGTGGACGATGTCGGGCCGGAACTCCCGCAGTGCCCGGTCGACCGCGCGGTGCGGGAGGGAGAACGGACGATCCCGGTAGAAGGGCAGGGTCACCGCAGGGATCCCGATCACCCGCGCCCCTGAGTGCTCGCGCACTCCCAGATCCGGGGCGAGGACGAGCACCTCGTGTCCGCGCGCCGTGAGGTGCTCGACCGCGTGGGTGAGCCGGGTGACGACCCCGTCGACGCTCGGCAGGAACGTCTCGGTCACGATGGCGATCCTCATGCGCCGCCGCCGCCCGGCGCCGACGCCTCGGTCACGATCCGCATCCCCACGCTGCGCCGTCGAATCCCGGCGGCGACGCCTCGGTCACGATCCCCATCCTCACGCGACGCCGCCGAATACCAGGCAACGACGTCTGCGCCACGAACCCCGCGTCCTCACGCCCCATCACCGACATCGTGCCGCTGCTCCCCGACTCCGACGGGAGGGGTCACCGCCAGGTGACCGTCGGCATCACGAGCTCGCGGCGCACCCGGTCGGTGTTGGCGCGGGCGACGGCCAGGATCTGCGCGAGCACCTCGTCGGTCAGCAGGTGCGGTTCGAGGCCGAGGTCCAGCAGGTGCGTGTTGACCGCGTTGTAGTAGTGGTCGTACTTCTCGACGCGGGGGTTGTCGATGTGCTCGATCACGGCATCGAGGCCTTCGGCGCGAGCCACCCGCTGGACCTTCTCGGCCAGCTCCTCGACGGAGAAGGACTCGGTGAACTGGTTGAACACGCGGAACTCGCCGCGCTCGGAGGGGTTCTCGCAGGCGATCTCGAGGCAGCGCACGGTGTCGGCGATGTTGAGGTAGCCGCGGGTCTGCGAGCCGCCGCCGTAGACGGTGAGGTCGTGGCCGATCGCCGCCTGGATGAGGAAGCGGTTCAGCGCGGTGCCGAACACCGCGTCGTAGTCGAAGCGGTTGACCAGGCGCGGGTCCCGGTCGGTCTGCTCGGTGCCCAGGCCGTAGACGACGCCCTGGTTGAGGTCGGTCGCGCGGATCCCCCAGATGCGGCACGCGAACATGATGTTGTCGCTGTCGTGCACCTTGGTGAGGTGGTAGAAGGAGCCGGGCTGCTTGGGGAAGGGCAGGCGGTCGGTGCGTCCCTTGTGCTCGATCTCGATCCACCCCTCCTCGATGTCGATGTTGGGCTGGCCGTACTCCCCCATCGTCCCGAGCTTGACCAGGTGGCAGTCGGGCGCGTGGTCCTTGATGGCCCACAGCACGTTCAGGGTGCCCTCGACGTTGTTGCGGTGGTTCTCGATCGCGTGCTCACGGTCGATCATCGAGTACGGGGCGCTGCGGTGCTCGGCGAAATGCACGAGAGCATCGGGCCGCACGTCCTCGAACACCGAGGTCACGGCGTCGTAATCGGTGAGGTCGGCGATGCGGACGGCGATGTCGTGCCCGCTGACCTCCTTCCAGGCGGCGACGCGCTCGTCCAGCGGGAGGATCGGCGTCATCGAGTTGGAACCAAGCTCCTCGTCGATCCGGCGGCGCACAAGGTTGTCGACGATGGTCACCTCGTGCCCCCGGTCGGAGAGATGCAAGGCGGTGGGCCAGCCGCAGAATCCGTCTCCGCCGGCGACGACGATCTTCATGGTCGGGGTTCCTCCTGGTGGGGGCGGACGACGATGCCTCGGGCATCCTCAGCGGGGTCGCTCCCACGGTACGCGGCGCCCTGCCCCCCACGCGCGCTCGCAGATGAACGCGAGATGCCCGGGGTCGCGCCTACGATCACCGCACGACCCGAAGGAGCGCCCATGACTCCGCTGTTCCGCCGCGGACGACGTCCCGCCGACCCGACGCCGACACCTTCCGCCGACGATGACGCACCGGCCTCGCGGTCCCTCGGGTCGGACCGTTCCGGTCCCGACCCGCACCGGCTCGTCATGGTCGGGGACGTCCCCGAGGGCGCACGCATCAGCGAGGACGGGAAGAGCTGGAGCGCGGAGGTCGACCACGTCGAGTGGGATCCCGCCGAGGACGACGCCGACGGCCCCGGACGATGGAGGACGCCCGCGTTCCCGGACGGCACGATCGAGACCGTGGAGATCGGCTTCGCGGACTGGACGACCCGCACCTATCGCGCCGGCACTCAGGTGCACTGCCGGGATTGACGATGCGAGGTGTGCCCGTACGCGGCCACCACCGCATCGGACACCACCGGCAGCACCTCCCGGTGCTCGTCGCAGAAGGTCAGGTCCGTCCCCACCACCAGGCCCAGCCGCGCGGCCGGGTCCACCCAGAACATCGTCCCCAGCATCCCGAAGTGACCGAAGGTGCTCGGGGCGTTGGTGCGGCCCGTCCAGTGCGGCGTCTTGTCCCCGCGCACCTCGAATCCCAGGCCGAAGGGGTTGGGGTCCTGCTTGCCGAAGCCGGGCATGATCCCAACGAGTGCGGGGAACTGCGGCGTCGTGAACGTCGTGAACGTCTCCGCGCCGACGAGGGTGGGTCGCATCAGCTCCCCCACGAAGAGCGCGAGGTCCGCGAGCGGCGCGAAGCCGCCCACGGACGGGGAGCCGTCCCAGCGCAGGGCGGTCACCCCCAGGGGCTCGGCCACCTCCTGCCGGATCCACTCCCCGAAGTCGATCCCGGTGTTCCGCTCGACCGCCCGCGCAGCCTCGTCGATCCCGAAGTTGGAGTAGTGCCGGCGCCTGCCGGGCGCCATCAGCACCCCGTCGGACTCGTAGAAGTACCCGGAGACGTGGGCCAGCAGGTGCCGCAGGGTCGACCCCTCGGGGCCGGCCGGCTGGTCAAGATCCACGAGCCCTCGATCCACGGCGATCGCGATGCCGTATCCGGTGAGGGACTTGGTGACGCTGCGCAGGGGACGCTCTCGGTGCAGGTCCCCGCGGTTCTCGCGCACACCCTCGGGCCCGAGCACGATCCCCGCGGTCTCGCAGGAGAACACCTCGAGGGCCGCGAGCGCCCCGGCCCCGCCGGCTCCGGCACTCATCGCGCCTGAACTCCGCCGCGCCCGGCACTCATCGCGTCTGGACCCCGCCGCGCCCGGCACTCATCGCGCGTCAGCCCGCCGCAGGATCTCCGCGGTCAGCGGCGGCCACCCCTGGACGTGCACGGGACCGAAGGGCTCGTCGCCCAGGAACGCCGCGGCGATGCCCCGGGTGGGGTCCACCCACCAGAAGGATCCCGACTGCCCGAAGTGCCCGAAGGTCTCCGGGGCGCTGTTCGGTGCGGTCCAGTGGGGGTCCTTGTGGTCGCGCAGCTCGACGCCGAGGCCCCAGTCGTTGTGCGCCTGGCGTCCGTAGCCCGGCAGGATCCCGGCGAGGCCTGGGAACTGGACGCTCCGGGCCTCGCGCGCGAGCTCCCCGGGCACCAGGGTGGGCGCGAGGTGCTCGCGCGCGAGGACGAGGAGGTCCGAGACCGTGCCCCGGTAGCCGGAGGCCGGGGACCCCTGCACGTCGAGGCTCCGCAGTCCCAGCGGGGTCACGACGGTCTCCTCGAGCCAGTCCGGCAGATCGTAGCCGGTGGCCTCGGCGACGTGCTCGCCGAGCACCTCGAAGCCGGTGTTGGAGTAGATGCGACGCTCCCCGGGGCCGGCCAGGAGCTTCTCGCGCGGGGTGTCGAAGCCGTACCCGGCGGTGTGGGCGAGGAGGTGCCGCACGGTGGCGCCCTCGGGACCGGCCGGTTCGTCGAGGTCGAGCAGTCCGCGTCGCACGGCCACGAGCGCGCCCAGGGCCGTCACGGGCTTGGAGACGCTCATGAGGGCCCGTTCGACGTCCTCGCCCTGCAGGAGGAGGTCGCCCGCGACATCGGTGACGCCGATCGCGCAGCCGAAGTCGAAGGCATCGAGGGGGGTCAGCCGGGAGTCGTCCACGGCGCCAGGATGGCACACAGGCTCCTCCGGGCGGCTCGCCCCGTCGCGCCGCCGCCGCTGCATGGGGACTCCGCTCGGTCTCTGCGCACGATCTGCTCACCCCGTGACCGAGATACCCGTCGAACCACTCTTTGCGGTCGTACCCGCGCAAGCCGTCCGGGAATGTCCCGGAAACATCCCGGATGCCGGTTGTGCGACTTTGCCATTCCTTTACACGATGGGGGAGTCGGTATGACCGGCGTCGGATGCCCGGTGACCCATCGGGGACGACATGGAACGGGGGGAGCACGACGATGTTCAGCACACCGCGCGCGTACAGCGCGGACGACGCCCGGACGACCGGTGGGGGCCGGCGCCCGGTCGGACGTCGGGACCTGCTGCTCGGCTCGGGCACGATCGCCGCGACCGTCGCCCTCGGGGCGACCCCCGCGCTCGCCGCGGGCAATCTCAAGGTCGGATCCAAGGGCCAGGAGGTCACCGACCTCCAGAACCGCCTCAACGAGCTCAGCTACCCCTGCGGGGCACCCGACGGCTCCTTCGGCAACGACACCAAGCAGGCCGTCCTCGCACTCCAGAAAGCGGCAGGGCTGGACCGGCTCGGCTTCGTCGGCCCCAAGACACGCCAGGCCCTCGACGCGGGCCACCGCGCCCAGCGCCGGATCCAGGAGGGCAACGGGATCGAGGTGGACCTCGCCCGCCAGCTGCTCATCGTCACCTCGCTGGGCAAGCTCGGGTACGTGATCAACACGTCCACCGGCAGCGGCAAGCGCTACAGGACCTCGGGCGGCTCCTGGGCCACGGCCACCACCCCCCGGGGCGACTTCTCGGTCTTCCGCACCCACAGCGCGGGATGGCAGACCGCACCGCTGGGGCGGCTCTACCGCCCGGCGTACTTCTTCAAGGGGTGGGCCTTCCACGGCTCGAACTCGGTCCCGGCCTACCCGGCCTCGCACGGCTGCGCGCGCGTGACCGTGAACATGATGAACCTGCTGTGGGCCTCCGGGTTCGCCGCCCACGGCACGCGGGTGCTGGTCTACTGACCATCTGATCCTCACCGGACCTGCACATGCCCCGCAGGGCCTCCGCTCCGACCGGCGCTCCGCGCACGGTAGGCTCGGGCAGGTGTCCGTCGTCCTCGACGGGCACCTGCCCGATGCACGACGTCACGACAGCGGAGGACCACACGTGGGGATCCTGGAGCGCATCGAACGCGGCCTCGACCGCGGGGTCACGAGCGTGTTCTCGCCCGGACGCGGCCAGATCAAGCCGCTCGACCTGGCGCAGGGTCTGCGTCGCGAATGCGACGACCAGATCCAGGTGCTCGACCGCACCCGCACGCTCGCACCCAACGTCTACACCGTCTTCCTCAACAGCGTCGACTTCGAGCGCTTCTCCTCGTGGCAGGACACCCTCGTCGACGAGCTCGAGCGCGTGCTCGTCGAGCATGCCGAGAAGCAGGCCTACATGTTCGTCGGCGCCGTAGCCGTCGAGCTGCAGTCCGACGACGAGGTGCGCCAGGGGCGCTTCGAGACCGAGTCCCGCACCGAGCGCGGCACCGTCGCCCCCGCCACCGGCGTCCAGGAGGGCGCGGCCGGGGACCCGATCCTCGAGATCGACGGCCAGCAGTACCTGCTGACCGGCCGGATCACCGTGATCGGCCGCGGCGGCGACTCCGACATCATCCTCGACGACACCGGGGTCTCCCGCCATCACCTCGAGCTGCGCGCCGAGGACGGCGGCGTCGTCGCCACCGACCTGGGGTCGACCAACGGCACGTTCGTCGACGGCGACCGGATCCGCACCCCCGTGGCCCTGCACGACCGCTCGCTGCTCACGGTCGGCCGCACCCGGATGACCGTGATCCTGCCCGCGGCGCCCGGCGCGGCGGACTGGTGAGGCGCCCGTGAGCGAACTGACCATCGTCGTCCTGCGGATCGGCTTCGTCATCGCCCTGTGGGTGTTCGTCGTCGTGGTCCTCCTGGTCCTGCGCAGCGACCTGTTCGGCACCACCGTGGTCACCCGCGGCACGAAGCCCGACCCCCGCCGCGAGCAGCGCCCGTCGATCGACCCCGCGGCCGCCGCGGCGCTGCGCACCGATCCGGCCGTGACCGCCACCAACCTCGTCGTCACCGCCGGCCCCCTGCGCGGGACCACCCTGAGCCTCGGCGCGACGCCCGTCCTGATCGGCCGCGCCCCCGAGTGCACGCTGGTCCTGGACGACGACTACGCCTCCAACCGGCACGCCCGGATCTTCGAGCGCGACGGCGACTGGTTCGTCGAGGACCTCGGATCCACCAACGGCACCCTGCTGTCGGGCCGCCGCATCGAGGGCACCGTCCCCTTCAAGTCCGGGGCACGGATCAAGATCGGCCGCACCGAGATCGAGTTGAGGCGAGGTCCCCGATGACCTTCGCGCTGCGTTTCGCGGCCCGTTCCGACGTGGGCCTCGTCCGCTCCAACAACCAGGACTCCGGGTACGCGGGCTCGCATCTCGTCGCCGTCGCCGACGGGATGGGCGGGCACGCCGGCGGGGACGTCGCGTCCTCCATCGCGATCGGCCGCCTGGCCCAGCTGGACTCCGAGACCCCCGCCACCGAGATCGTCGCGGCCCTCGAGGAGGCGATCCTCGACGCCAACCAGGCGATCCTGCGTCGCGCGCGCGAGGAGCCCCAGCTCGCGGGCCTGGGCACCACGGTCACGGCCCTGCTGCGCGCCGAGGGCAAGTTCGCCCTGGCCCACATCGGCGACTCCCGCGCCTACCTCCTGCGGGACGGCGAGGCCACCCAGATCACCAAGGACCACTCCTTCGTCCAACGCCTGCTGGACGAAGGGCGCCTCACGCCCGAGGAGGCCGAGCGCCATCCCCAGCGCAGCGTGCTGATGCGGGTGCTGGGGGACGTCGACTCCGAGCCGGAGCTGGACCTCTCGCTGCGCCCCGCCCGCGTGGACGACCGCTGGATGCTCTGCTCCGACGGGCTCTCGGGCCTCGTCTCGCTCGAGACGATCGAGCGCACCCTGGTGAAGATCGAGGACCCGGGCGAGTGCGCCGACGCGCTCATCGAGCTCGCCCTCAAGGGCGGCGGCCCGGACAACATCACCTGCGTGATCGCCGACGTCGTGGACCTCGACGACCTCCCCAAGGGCGTCGACGCCCCCTCGACCAGCCCCGAGATCGTCGGCTCCGCCGCCCGCTCGCGCAACCGCCCCACGAGCGCCTCGGGCCCCGCTGCCAAGGCGGCCGCCCTGACCCGCCCCGAGCGGGACGTCCCGTTCGAGGACGAGGACTTCAGCGAGGACGAGCTGCCGCGCCGCAGCCGCTGGCCCGCCCTGGTCGTGGCCGCCCTCATCGCCGCGGTCATCGCGGGCGGCCTCTGGGCCGGCTACGCCTGGACCCAGACCCAGTACTACGTCGCCGCCCGGGACGGCCGCGTCGTCGTCTATCAGGGCGTCTCGCAGGATCTGGGCCCGATCGGGCTGTCCCACGAGGTCGAGCAGACGGACGTCCTGGTCTCCGACCTGTCCTCGGTCACGCGCGGACAGGTCGACGAGACCCTCCCCGCGAGCGACCGCGCCGGGGCCGACCAGATCGTCGACCGGCTCGAGGCCGAGGCCCAGCAGAACCAGCAGGCCCGGCAGGCCCAGGAGGAGCAGCGTCAGGCGGAGGCCGCCGCCGCGGCGGCGCAGTCGCAGCAGCCGACCCCGCCGGCGGCGACCCCGACGACCCAGACCCCCACGGACGGACCCACGTAGTGGCGACCGTCGTCTCGTACACGGCGCGCACCCGACGGAGCACCCAGGCGCTCCTGTTCCTGAGCGCCCTCGTGATCGGGCTGTCGGCGGTCGCGCTCGCCTCCCTGGGACGTGACGAGCAGCTCCCCGCCCACCTCACCACCATCGCGATCGTGACGACCGTCCTGGCGGTCGCCCTGCAGTCCGTCGTCATGTGGCGCGCGCCGTACGCGGACCCCGTGATCCTGCCGATCGTGCTGCTGCTGAACCTCATCGGGATCGCCGTGATCTCGAGCATCGACGGCGCCAAGGCCGCCTCGGGCACCGCCACCCACTACGCGGACCGTCAGCTCATGTGGACGGCGCTCGGGGTGGTGCTGGCCTGCGTCGTGCTCGTGGGCCTGCGCGACCACCGCCTGCTGCGCCGCTACACCTGGATCTCCGCCGTGCTCGGTGCCCTCCTGCTGCTGCTCCCCCTGGTCCCCGGCATCGGACGCTCGATCAACGGGTCACAGATCTGGATCCGCATCGCGGGCTTCAGCTTCCAGCCCGCCGAGCTCGCGAAGATCTGCTTCGCCGTGTTCTTCGCCGGCTACCTCGTGAGCCGACGCGACTCCCTCGCCCTCGCGGGCCCCAAGGTCCTCGGGATCCACCTGCCGCGCTGGTCGGACTTCGGGCCGATCCTCGTGGCCTGGGGGTTCTCCGTCGCGGTGCTCGTGTTCCAGGCGGACCTCGGGACCTCGCTGCTGTTCTTCGGCTTGTTCGTGGTGATGCTGTACGTCGCGACGGACCGCCTGAGCTGGCTCATCATCGGGGCGGCGATGTTCGTGCCCCCGGCGGTCTTCGCCGTCACGCAGGTGGCCCGCGTGCGCACGCGCCTGACCTGCTGGCTGGACCCGCTCGCCGCCGCCAACTACGACCGCTGCTACCAGGTGGACCAGGGCCTGTTCGGCCTGGCCAACGGCGGGATCGTCGGCACCGGGCTCGGGCAGGGGCGCCCCGCGATCGTCCCCTTCGCCCATTCGGACTTCATCTACACCTCGCTCGGCGAGGAGCTCGGGATGGTCGGCGCCTTCGCGGTGCTGCTGCTGTACCTGCTCCTGGTCCAGCGCGCCCTGCGGGCCGCCGTCGGCATCTCCGACGGCTTCGGCACCCTGCTGGCCGGCGGCCTCGGGTTCGTCATCGCCCTGCAGGTCTTCGTCGTCGTCGGCGGCGTGACCCGGGTGATCCCGCTGACAGGGCTCACGCTGCCCTTCCTCGCGGCGGGCGGCAGCTCCCTCATCTCGAACTGGATCATCGTGGGCCTGCTGGTGAGGCTGTCCGATGCCGCACGGCGACCCGCGGCCCGCCGCGCGGGCACCCCGGCCGGCGTCCCTGCGGAGGTGAGCTGAGTGAACAAACCCCTGCGCCACGTCTCCCTGGTGGTGGCGGTGCTGTTCGTGCTGCTGTTCGGATCCACGACCTACATCCAGGTCCTGCAGGCGACGTCCCTCAACGCCGACCCGCGCAACGCCCGCACGATCTACAACGAGTTCGGCAAGGACCGGGGCCCGATCGTCGTGGCGGGCGACGCGATCGCCTCCTCGACCCCCTCGGACGACTCCTACGGCTACCAGCGCGCCTACGATCCCGGCGCGATGTACGCGCCGATCACGGGCTACTACTCGGTGGTCTACGGCTTCTCGGGCATCGAGAAGTCGCTCAACGACACGCTCTCCGGGGACGCGGACGCGCTGTTCTACCAGCGGATCGCCGATGCCGTCTCGGGACGCCCGTCCCAGGGCGCGACCGTCGAGCTGACCATCGACCCCGCGGCGCAGAAGGCCGCGTGGGACGGGCTGCAGGGCAAGCGCGGCGCCGCCGTCGCGATCGATCCGACCACCGGGCAGATCCTCGCGATGGTCTCCGCGCCCTCCTACGACCCCAACCAGCTGGCCGGGCATTCGAGCAAGGACGTCACCGCGGCCTGGAACTCTCTCAACGACGACCCGGCCAAGCCGCTGACCAACCGGGCGATCGGCGGGAACCTCTACCCGCCGGGCTCCACCTTCAAGCTGGTCGTCGCCGCCGCCGCGCTGAACTCCGGGAAGTACACGAAGGACTCGGTGATCCCGGGACCGGGCATGTACACCCTGCCCAACTCGTCCTCGGTCATGAACAACCACTCCGGCGGCGGCCAGGAGCCGTGCGGCCCCGACGACCAGTCGAGCATGCAGTCGGCGCTCGAGCAGTCCTGCAACACGTCCTTCGCGCTGCTGGGCACCGAGGTCGGCGAGGAGGACCTCACGAAGACCGCGGAGGACTTCGGCTTCGGCAGGAAGCTCTCGATCCCGATGGGCGTCACGCCCTCGACCATCGGCAGCGACCTCGACGGGGCGCAGATCGCGACGTCCTCCATCGGCCAGTACGAGGACCGCGTGACCCCGCTGCAGATGGCGATGGTGGCCTCCGCGATCGACAACGACGGCGTGCTGCTGCAGCCGCAGCTCGTGAAGTCCGTGCGCACGAGCGACCTGCAGGAGGTCACCCCGTACTCCTCCAAGAAGCTCTCCCAGCCGCTCTCGGCCGCGAACTCCTCGCAGATGCGGGACATGATGGTCGCCACCGTCCAGGACGGCACCGGCACCGCGGCGGCCATCGACGGCGTCGAGGTGGGCGGCAAGACCGGCACCGCCCAGTGGGGCGACGGCCGCGAGCCCCACGCCTGGTTCGTGGGCTACGCGAACGCCGGCGACAAGAAGGTCGTCGTGGCCGTCGTCGTCGAGGAGGGCGGCTATGGCGCCGAGGCCGCGGCACCCATCGCCCGCGACGTGATGGAGGCGGTGGTCACGGGATGAGGACCGAATCCGGACTGGTCCTCGAAGGCCGCTACCGACTCGACGAGCTCATCGCGACGGGCGGCATGGGCCAGGTGTGGAAGGGCACCGACCAGGATCTCGACCGTGAGGTCGCGGTCAAGGTGCTGCGCGAGGAGTACGCGGGCGACGAGGGCTTCCTCAAGCGCTTCCGGGCCGAGGCGCGCCACACCGCGGCGCTCTCGCACGACACGATCGCCGGGCTCTACGACTACGGCGAGCTCGACGGCCGGGCCTACATCGTCATGGAGCTCGTCGAGGGACGGCCGCTGTCGGAGATCATCGAGGAGAACATCGCCGGTCTCCCGGAGCGCCGGGTCATCTTGGTGCTCATCGATCTGGCCCGCGCGCTGGACGCCGCGCACTCCAAGGGCGTGGTCCACCGCGACGTCAAGCCCGAGAACATCCTCGTCGACGAGGACGACGACTGGCGGATGAAGATCACCGACTTCGGGATCGCCCGCAGCACCGACCAGGCGCGGCTGACCAAGACCGGCCTCGTGATGGGCACCGCCCAGTACCTCTCCCCCGAGCAGGCGATGGGCAAGCAGGCCACCTCGCTCTCGGACATCTACGCGCTGGGGATCGTGGCCTTCGAGATGCTCACGGGGCATCGGCCGTTCACGGGCGCCAGCCAGGTCGAGATCGCGATGGCACAGGTCAAGCAGCCGGCCCCCGAGCTGCCCGCGACGGTCAACCCCGACCTGCGGACGCTCGTGGCGATGGCGCTCGCGAAGGCCCCGGCCAACCGCCCCCGGTCGGCGGCGGCGGTCGCCAGGATCCTCGAGGCGATCCAGCGCGGCGAGACCCCGCACTTCACCACCGGCGCGATCCCGTCGCTGCCGCGCGGCGGCGAGAGCTCCTCGCCCCCGGATCAGGCGTCGCGGGACCAGACCCCGGGGCAGGCGGGCCCCGCGGGGACGCGCACGGCCGCCATGCCGCTGCCGCGCACCTCGGGCCGTCGCGGGATCCGGCACCGCTCCAGCGCGTCGGCGGCCTCGGCCAGCTCGGCGCTGTCGGCCTCGAGCGCCTCCTCGGCCCCCGAGGCTGCGGACTCGCACACCGCGCGCCATGGGCGTGACGCGGGCACCGGCGCCTGGCGCCCCGCGCCCGCGCATCCCGAGGCCGCCGCGCACCATGCGCCCGCCGTGCACGCCCGTCCGGCGGCCGCGCACGCCGCCCACGCCCCGCGCGAGGAGCGTGCTCCGGCGCGCAGCCGTCGCGCGCTGTGGGTGCTGCTGCTGGTGGTGGTCGTGGTCGCGCTGGTGGTGGTCGCCGTGGTGGTCGGCGGCGGTCAGCTGAACGCCCTGGGGGACTTGCCCCCTACGATGTCCGGACGGGCCGCTGTCGGCCCCGGCACGACGTGAGGACGGTTGGAACGTGAGCGATGCACCGGAGATCCTGGGCGGGCGGTACGAGCTCGGCCGCCTCCTGGGACACGGCGGGATGGCCGAGGTCTACCTCGGTACCGACACGCGCCTGCACAGGACGGTCGCGGTGAAGGTGCTGCGTCACGACCTCGCGCGCGACGACTCCTTCCAGGAGCGGTTCCGCCGCGAGGCCCAGAGCGCCGGCGGTCTGAACCATCCGTCGATCGTCGCCGTCTACGACACGGGCGAGGAGCACCGCACCGACCCCCACGGTCGTGAGATCACCATCCCGTACATCGTCATGGAGTACGTCGAGGGTCGCACCCTGCGGGAGTTCATCCGCGAGGGCCACCCGATGGACACCCGGCAGGCCGCGGAGATCATGGTGGGCGTCCTGTCGGCGCTCGAGTACTCCCATCACATGGGGATCGTGCACCGGGACATCAAGCCCGGCAACGTCATGATCACCGACACCGGCCAGGTCAAGGTCATGGACTTCGGGATCGCCCGCGTCGTCGCGGACGCCACGAGCGCCATGACCCAGACCCAGGCCGTCATGGGCACCGCGCAGTACCTCTCCCCCGAGCAGGCCCGCGGCCAGCTCGTCGACGCCCGCAGCGACATCTACTCCGCGGCGTGCGTGCTCTACGAGCTGATCACCGGTTGCCCCCCGTTCACGGGCGAGTCCCCGGTCTCGATCGCCTACCAGCACGTGCGGGAGACTCCGGTCCCCCCGTCGACCTACAACCCGCAGCTCTCCGCGGGCTGGGACGCCGTCGTGCTCAAGGGACTGGCCAAGGACCGCGAGGAGCGCTACTCCAGCGCCGTCGCGTTCTCCCGTGACATCGCGGCCGTCGTGGCCGGCCGTCAGCCGCTGCTGGCCACCGGTGCCGCCGGGACCGCGGCGACGGAGGCGATCTCCGCCGGTGGCGAGGACCAGGCCACCACCGTGCTCGGCGCGGTCGACGACCAGGCCACCACCGTGCTGCCCGCCACCGGACGCCGTGCCGCTCCCGTCGCGGGGTCCCCCGCGATCTCGAGCCCGGCCGCCGCCCCGGCGGAGACCGGGACCCACACCGCCGTCGAGGAGCCCAAGCGCAAGCGCAAGGTGTGGCCCATCGTGCTGATCGTCATCGCGGCGCTCGCGATCATCGGCGGCGCGCTCGCGTACTTCCTGAGCGACACCTCGGGCGAGACGGCCGTCCCGAACGTCGCGGGGCAGACCGCGGCGCAGGCGTCCCAGCAGATCAAGGACGCCGGCTTCACGCCGAAGATCGTCGAGACCCCGGACGACACGGTCGCCCAGGGCAACGCCATCTCGACCGATCCCACGGCGGGCACCTCGGCCCAGAAGGGGACGACGGTCACGATCAACATCTCGGCCGGCCCCGACGCCGTCTCCGTGCCCAACCTCGAGGGCATGACCACCGATCAGGCCTCCCAGGCGTTGAAATCGGCCGGGCTGGAGATGAGCGTCGCCGGGAGCGAGAGCTCCGGCACGGTCGACAAGGACCGCGTCACGCGATCCGAGCCCACCACGGGTTCGGCCGCCAAGAAGGGCGACACGATCAAGGTCTGGCTCTCCGACGGCACCGTCGAGGTGCCCGACGTCTCCAACCAGCCCAAGGACGCCGCGCAGGCAACGCTCGAGAAGGCCGGCTTCAAGGTGTCGTTCACCGAGGAGGAGTCCGACCAGACGCCCGGGACGGTCATCAGCACCGATCCCCCGGGCGGGGACAAGATCGAGAAGGGCTCCACGGTCATCGTGACCGTGGCCAAGGCCGCGCAGGTCACGATCCCGAACTTCCAGGGGTCCAACGCCGATGCCGCCTCGACGCAGCTCTCGGCCCTCGGCCTCACTGTCGAACGGGCGCAGGACTTCAGCGACACCGTGCCCGCGGGCTCGGTGATCGACACCGATCCGGGCGCCAATGAGAAGGTCGCCCCGGGGTCGAAGGTCACGGTCATCGTGTCCCAGGGGCCGGCTCCCACCGAGGAGCCGAGCACCACGGACGCCCCGACGACCACCCCGGCCCCCACGACCGGTGCGCCGACCACCACGCCCGGCGACGGCAACGGCAACGGCAATGGCTGAGACGCGCGTCGACGACGGCGCCCGGATCCTGGTCGTCGACAACTACGACAGCTTCGTCTACACGATCGTCGGGTACCTGCGGCAGATGGGCGCCCGGTGCACCGTGGTGCGCAACGACGAGGTGCCCCTCGACGCCGACGGCGCCGTGGACCTCGCGGGGTTCGACGGCGTACTCGTCTCCCCCGGCCCCGGCAACCCCACCACCGCCGGGCGCTCCCTCGACGTGATCGGGGCCTGCGCCGCGACGTCCACGCCGATGCTCGGGGTGTGCCTGGGGCATCAGGCGCTCGGGCAGTTCTACGGCGGCACCGTCACGCATGCCCCGCAGCTGATGCACGGCCGCACGAGCATCGTCCACCACCGTGGGCAGGGCGTCTTCGCCGGTGTGGCCTCCCCGTTCGTCGCGACCCGCTACCACTCGCTCACGGTGGTCCCCGAGACCGTGCCGGAGATCCTCGAGGTCACGGCCTGGACCGACGACGGCGTGGTCATGGGGCTCTCCCATCGGGAGCTGCCGCTGCACGGCGTGCAGTTCCACCCGGAGTCGGTGCTCACCGAGCACGGGCACCGGATCCTCGCGAACTTCCTCGCTCTGTGCGACGGCCGGGATGCCGCCGCGCGCTCGGAGTGCCTTGCGCCGCTGCTCGCCTCGAGCTGACGACGGGGCGCGGTGCCCCGCGGCCGGTCAGGACCCCTCGGTGACGGTCCCGTCGTTGAAGGGCATGTACGGCGCGATCTCGGGGAACACCCACACGAACAGCACCGCGACGACGGCGGCCGCCAGCACGAGCACGATGAACACCCGCAGCCAGATCGGCCCCGGCAGGTGGCGGAAGAACCATCCGTACACGCCTCAGCCCTCCGTCGTCCCGGCCAGCGCCTCGGGGATCCCCTCGGACCGCAGGGTCCAGTAGGCGAAGCGGGCGTGCACGATGTAGCGCTCCCGGGCGGAGTACAGGGGGTGGCAGGCGGTCATCGTCATCGTGCGCTCCGTGGGCTGGGCGGTGGGATCCGCGGGATTCGGCGCGATCACCGACACCTCATGGGGCAGCACGATCTCGTGGCTCGTGACCGTGTACACGTAGTACGCGTCCCGGGTCTCGACGACGATCGGGTCCCCCTCCTGCAGGCGGTCGATGTCGTGGAAGGGCTTGCCGTAGGTGGTGCGGTGACCGGCCACGGAGAAGTTGCCGACCTCCCCGGGCATCGCCGTGCCCGGGTAGTGGCCGGCGCCGAGCACGTTGAGGACGTCCTGGAGGCCGACCCCCTCGGCGACCGGGACCACGGGCCGGTCGAAGGCGGGGACGCGGATGGTGGCGAACACCTGCGCGTTGCCCACGACGGGGGCTGTGGGCGGAGGGCCCTCCTGGTGCGGGGCGATGCGCTGGGCGCCGTCGGTGCCGTGGGGCTCGACGCCCCACTCGTCCTCGAGGGACCGGACGACGGCGTCCTGCTCGCGATCGGCCACCACGTCGGTCCACCACAGCTGCCAGACGATGAACAGCACGAGCACGAGGCCCGCGGTGATGAGCAGCTCGCCGAGGGCACCGACCGTGCCACCGATGATGCCCGGCCCCTTCCGGGGACCACGATGCGTGGATCCGCGCGCCATGTGACCTCCGCTTCGCCAGAACCGACAGCGGCTATACGCTAGACCATGCCCCTGTCGGACCGGCACGGGGCCAGTGGACGGAAACGGAGCACCCCCGCATGGCGCGCAGAACGCGGAAGCCCTCATCGGCCTCGAGGAAGCCCTCGGGCACCCGGGCCGCTGCGAGCACGGAGCCGGCCGAGAAGGCCGACGCCACCACGGAGCTCGACGCCCGGGACGAGGACCCGACGACGGACGCGGATATCGACGACGCCACGGACGACGCGACCTCGGAGGCGGACGACTTCGACGGCTTCGACGACGAGATCGGCTCCTCGCGCCGCACCCGTGCCAAGGACCCGGTCAAGCGCGGCAAGCGCCGCCCTGAGTCCACCTCCGGCGGCAAGACCTCGAAGGCCACGGCCCTGGCCGACCCCGAGGAGGACGAGGACGACGACGAGATCGACTCCCCCCGCCGCCGACGCAACCGCAGGGCCGCGACCCGCGCCAGCGTCCCCGCCGCCGCGAAGGACTCGACCGCGACGTCCAAGGCCCGGGCCCGCAGCTCCGCCGAGGCCGAGCGCGCCCGCAACCCCCGACGCCGCGTGGCCGCACAGGCCCCGAACCCCGAGTGGCTGGCACCGACGGCGGTCACGCTGCTGATCGTGGGCCTGGTCTACCTCGTGACGTTCTACCTCTCCTCCGGGCAGCTGCCCCTGCCGATCCAGAACTGGAACCTCCTCGTGGGCTTCGGCATCATGATCGCCGGCGGCGGACTGCTCATGCGCTGGAAGTGACGTCGTGACCGGGAGCGCCCCTGTGGCCCCCGGACCCGGCGCGCGCGGCGCGCCCGATCCGGGGGGCCACTCCTCACGTCGCCACCCCTGGACGCGCTACGTCGCGCTCGGGGACTCCTTCACCGAGGGGATCGGCGACCCGGATCCGACGGTGCCCGGCGGGTACCGGGGCTGGGCGGATCGTGTCGCCGAGGAGCTGGGTCGCGGCGTCGAGGGCTTCTCGTACGCCAACCTCGCGATTCGCGGCCGCCTGTACCGCGAGATCATCGACGAGCAGCTCGAGCCGGCGATCGCCCTCCATCCGGACCTCGTGACGCTGTCCGCCGGCGGCAACGACGTGCTGCGCCTCGGGGACCCCGACCAGATCGCCTCGGACCTCGACGACGCCGTGGGCGACCTCGCCGCGACCGGCGCGACGGTGGTCCTGTTCACGGCGGCCGATGTCGGCTCGACGCCGGTGCTGAACCTGATCCGCGGCCGCGAGGCCATCTACAACGAGAACATGCGGACCGTCGCCTCGCGCCACGGCGCGATCATCGTGGACCTCTGGGCGCTGCGCACGCTGACCCACGCGTCGATGTGGGCCGAGGACCGCCTCCACTTCAGCGCGGCCGGCCACCAGAGCGTCGCGATCGACGTCCTGGACACCCTCGGCATCGAGCACGAGCTGCACGCGGCCCATCCCGACGCCCCGCCGCAGCGCACCTGGCGGCCAGCCCGCCAGGAGGACCTGCAGTGGGCGCGGACGCACCTGGGCCCGTGGGTCATGCGCCGGGTCCGCGGACGCTCCTCGGGGGACGACCTCGCACCCAAGCGCCCGGAGGCCTCGCCCGTGTTCGGCCGACCGATGCCCACGGGCTCGGCACCGCTCGAGCACGACTGACCGGGGCCGGCCCCGTCGGGAGGCCCGGGTGGCGGGCTGGTCGGCGATCTGCGGCCGTGTCCGTGCGGGGTGTGCGATCGGGGTTCGCGGAGGGCGCGTGGCGCGGACGCCATCGGGGTTCGCGGGTTCGCGGGGCGCGTGCCATCGGGGTTCGCGGAGCGTGCACGGCGCGCGCACCTGCCGATAGGGTGACGTGGACGACGCCCAGGGGAGGCGTCCAGGGACCACACCTCGGGGGATGTCACCGTGCCGACCACCACTTCCAGCTCCTGGCGACGCCGACTCGGCGCGCTGCTCGCGCTGCCGGTCCTGCTGCTGGTGCTCGCCGGCTGCGGCCGCGTCCAGATGGACTTCGAGATCACGGGCGTCAACAGCGCGAAGGCCACGATCGACGTCGCGGTCGAGAAGGACACCGCCCGGAGCCTCGGCTACTCCACGGCGGAGGCGCTCTGCACGGAGGCGGAGGGCTCCGAGTCCGGCACCGGCGCGGACGGCGCCGAGTTCACGCCCTACGAGGAGGGTGAGTACTTCGGGTGCCGCGCCAAGGACATCCCGATCAACTTCAACAGCTCCAAGGACGCCTCCGTCACGAAGGAGGGCAACAACCTCCACCTCGTCATCGAGCCGTCGAACACGGGCGGCTCCTCGAGCCAGCTGGTCGGCCTGGAGACCTCGATCTCCTTCTCGTTCCCGGGTGACGTGATCTCCGCGGACCAGGGCGGGAAGATCGAGGGCAAGAAGGTCACCTACACGAACTTCGACGATTTCATCGACGGCGTCGACATCACCGCCAAGGCCGGCGGCGTCCCCACGTGGATCTGGGTCGTCGGGATCATCGTCGTGGTCGGCGGCGGGCTGCTGCTCATCGCCGCGATCGCGGTGTTCCTGCTGGTCCGTTCGCGCAAGAACAAGGCGAAGGCGGCCGCCAGTGCCGCGGCGTTCGGCGGTCAGGGCGGTTACAGCGGACTGGGTGGCTACGGCGGTCAGGGTGGCTACGGCGGTCCGACCGGCGGCCCCAACGGCTCCGGCCAGGGCGGCGCCGCATACCCGGCGCAGCAGCCGCAGGCCGGCGCGAGCTTCGGCAGCCCGAACGCCGCCACGTCGCAGAACAACCAGGGCTACGGCGGGCAGACCTACGGAAGCCCGAACGCCCCCGCACAGCCGGAGAGCCAGGGCTTTGGCGGACAGGGCTATGCGAGCCCCAACTTCGGCAGCCCCAACGGCGCCGGGCAGACGGCAGGCCAGGGCTATGGCGGTCAGGGGTTCGGAAGCTCCAACGAGCCCGCAGGGCCCGAGAGCCAGGGCTTCGGCGGACAGGGCTACGGGAGCCCCGCGTACGGCAGCCCCAACGGTGCCGGTCAGACGGCAGGCGGACAGGGTTACGGGAACCCCAGCGCACCCGCACAGTCGGGCAGCCAGAACTACGGCGCATCCGCACAGCCGAGCGGCCCGAACTACGGCGGTGCGAGTGCACCCGCACAGCCCGAGAGCCAGGGCTACGGGTCCCCCGCGCAGCAGGGTGGTTACGACGGCCAGGGACACCCCGGCCAGCAGGACCCGAACCAGGCTGGACAGACATACCCCGGCCAGCAGGACCCGAACCAGCCCGGCCCGTCGTATCAGCCCGGACAGCAGAACCCCCCTCAGCAGGGCGGCAACCCCTGGGACCGTCCCCCGAGCTGACCCCGATCGACCCCGTGTGAGCATCCTCATGCGGGGTCGATTGGCCCGTCCTCGCCTCGCCGACTACTATCTATGAGGTCGGCGTCGGCCGGCGGGCGCCTGTAGCTCAACGGATAGAGCATCTGACTACGGATCAGAAGGTTGGGGGTTCGAATCCCTTCAGGCGCACCGATCGCGAAAGGCCCCGTGACCACTGGTCACGGGGCCTTTCTCGTCATGGGCGGGGGCGGAGCCGGGAACGGACTTGCAGCGTGCCGACTGCTCTGAGCGGGGCCCGGCCGAGGACGGGGTGTACACACATCGGCGTCATGTGAGGTCACCCCTGCACCGGTGCAGACCTGGGTGCACTGGACGCCGGTGAGTGTACGGCCTCCCCGATGAGCAACGCAGAACGGGACGAGAAAGGCCCGATCTCCGCGTCTCGGGCCATCGAGCCCGAACTCGTCGGCGGACCGGGCAAGTCAGCGGGCCTGGACAGGTCGGCAGGCCAGTACAGGCGACAAACCAGAGCAGGTCAGCAGGCCAGTACAGGCGACAGACCAAAACACGTCGGCAGACCTGAGCAGATCAGCTGGCCAGAACTGACGACAGACCACAGCAGGTCGACAGGCCAGAACTAGCGACGGACCACAGCAGGTCGACTGGCCTGATCGAGTCGGATCACCAGAGCAGGAGATTCTGCCTCGACGCGGATCAGCACCGGACGTGGACCTAAACCGAGCTCGGACACGAGAGCAAGCGATGCTCCGCGCCTCCGGGCACGGTCACAGGCAGAGGCAGAGGCAGAGGCAGAGGCAGAGGCAGAGGCACGGTGCCACGGCCGCCCCGACCGACGAGCCCCCGTCGCGCACCACCCCGACCAACGGGCCCACGTCTCGCGCCACGCCACGCCTGGCGACGACCGGTCAGCTCCCCGGGCGCGACTCCCATGCTGCGTACCCGCCGTCGAGGTGGCGGAGCCTGCCCTCGCGCAGGGACCAGTCCTCGCGCAGTCGGCGCAGCGCCCGTGCCGAGCGCGCGCCGCCTTGGCAGTAGAGGATGACGTCGTCTCCGGCAGGGAGGGCGACGGCGCCGGAGGCGAGCACCTCGTCGAGCGGGACGTTGACAGCGCCGGCCACGGCCCCTGCTGCGAACTCCCACGGCTCCCGGACGTCCACCAGCAGCGGCCCCGTGTCCAGCAGGCTCTGGAGCTGCTCGGCATCGAGCGTCTCCTCGGGGGTCGGCTCCCCCGTGCGGCACGCCGGGTCGAGAGCCGCCGGGACCTGGACACTGAGCGTCGGCGCGCGTCCCGGATCGGGCTCGATGCCCAGGGTGCGCGACGCGCTCCTGGCCTCGTCCCACAGGAGCAGACGCCCCACCAACGGCTCCCCCGTCCCGGTGATGAGCTGGATCGCCTGGGCGGCCATGATGGTGCCGAGCACCCCCGGGAGGGTCCCCAGGACCCCGGCCTCGGCGCAGGAGGGCGCCGCGCCCGGTGCGGGCGGTTCGGGGAACACGTCGCGGTACAGCGCGCCGTGCCCGGGCCAGAACACGCTGACCTGCCCGTGCCCGCGCAGGACCGCGCCCCAGACGACGGGCACACCGGTCAGCTCCCCGGCATCGGCCACGACGTACCGGGTCGCGAAGTTGTCGGCGCCGTCGATCACGAGGTCGTAGCCGCCGATCAGCTCGACGGCCCGGTCGGGTGCCAGGCGCTCCCGGTGACGGTGCACGGTGATCTCGGGGTTCAGCCGCGTGACCGCGTCCGCCGCGGAGTCGACCTTCGCGACACCCAGTCGGTCGGTCCCGTGGATCACCTGCCGGTGCAGGTTGGTCACGTCGACGACGTCGTCGTCGATGATGCCGAGGGTCCCCACGCCGGCCCCGGCGAGGTACTGCAGGGCAGGGGTGCCCAGGCCTCCGGCTCCCACGACGAGCACGGAGGCGGCGCGGAGGCGACGCTGGCCGAGCAGGCCGATCTGCGCCAGCGTGATCTGGCGCCGATATCGTGCGATCTGCTCCGCGGTGAGCTCGGGACCCGGTGCGACCAGGGGCGGTAGGTCGGATCCATGTGTCCCGACGGGTGCCGCGGTCACGGCGGGAGCCGAGGGCGCGCCACTCCTCGGGTTCCCAGAGACCCCAGGGGCCGCAGGGACCCCAGGGATCGCAGGGACCGCAGGGACCGCAGGGACCGCAGGGACCGCAGTGTTCTCGGCGACGACGGAGGTCGCGGAGGTCCCGGGGCTCCCGGACGCCGATGCCGCCGTCAGGGACCCAGGGGCACCCGGCATCCCGGCCCGGTCCCCGGTCACAGCGACTCCGCCTCACGGGAGGACCCGGCGGTCTCGACCAGGCCGTCGACAGCCGATGATGCCCGGGCCAGGCGTCGTCGCGGGATCCGTCCCGCCCGGGCCGCGAGGCGGCCTGCGCGCACGGCGAGCGCCATCCCCTCGGCCATCGCGGCGGGGTCCTGCGCGCGGGTGACCGCGCTCGCGACCAGCACGGCGTCACAGCCCAGTTCCATCGCCAGCGCCGCGTCCGAGGCGGTGCCCACCCCGGCGTCGAGCACGACCGGCACGGCGGCGCGCTCGGCGATGAGGGCGATGTTGTGGGGGTTCAGGATCCCGAGCCCGGTGCCGATCGGCGCACCCAGCGGCATCACCGCGGCGGCCCCGACGTCCTCGAGGCGGCGGGCCAGCACGGGATCGTCGTTCGTGTAGGGCAGGACCGTGAAGCCGCGCGCCACGAGCTGTGCGGTGGCCTCGAGCAGCTCGGGCCCGTCGGGCAGGAGGGTGTCCTCGTCGGCGATCACCTCGAGCTTGACCCAGTCGGTGCCGAGCGCCTCACGGGCCAGCTCCGCGGTCAGCACGGCGTCGCGCGCGCTGTAGCAGCCGGCAGTGTTGGGCAGCGCCCGGATCCCGAGGTCCCGCAGCAGGCCGAACACCGACGTGCCCACGTCGGCGCTGTAGCGGCGCATCGCGACGGTGGTCAGCGCGGTCCCGGACACGACGAGCGCGCGCTCCAGCGCGGCGAGGTCGGTGGCACCGCCGGTGCCCATGACGAGCCGGGAGGCGATCGGGTCGCCGGCGACGACCAGCAGATCGTCCTCGGGGTCGACACGGGCCGTGGCCTCGCCCCGGCCCGACATTTCCGCATCCCGCGGTGCGCGCGCGGCATCCGGCCCGCCCGCCTCGATCGGAGCCGCCCCGCCGCCGGCACCGGCACCGGCTCCAGCACCGTCTCCGGCTCCGGCTCCGGCTCCGGCTCCGGCTCCGGCTCCGGCTCCGGCGACACCCTCCCCGACAGCGGCATCGTGCGTCGTCCTCATCCTCAACCCCCCTGCACCGCGGTCACGAGCTCGCACCGCGCATCGGCCTCGAGCGGTCGTGCGGCCCAGCGGCTGCGGGGTACGACGGCGTCGTCGACGGCGACGGCGACCCCCAGGGCGGTGCCGTCCAGGGCCAGGCCGTCCTCGCCGATCTCGTGGCCGAGGCGGTCGGCGACGAGGTCGCGGACGGTCCAGCCCCCGGGCACCTCGGCCCTCTCGCCGTTGACGGTCAGGGCGATGCTCATGCGTCCTCCTTGGTGAAGCGCTCGGGGCGCACGGCCCCGGGCAGCGGATCGGGGTGGCCGTCCACGAGGTCGGCGGTGCGCCGTGCGGCCCAGGCCGACAGCAGGATCCCGTGTCGGTGGTAGCCGGTGGAGACGATCACGCGCGGATCGCCGGGCACCGGGCCCAGCAGCGGGAGGTCGTCGGGGGTGCCGGGGCGGTCGCGGGTCGTGGTCTCGACCAGCTCGGTCTCGCGGATCGCCGGCAGGATCTCGGCGGCGTCCTGCAGGAGCTGCAGCACTCCCCCGGCGGACGTCCCCGCCAGCGCGTCCTCCCGGCTGGTGGCGCCGAGGACAAGACCCAGGCCGTCGCGCGGCACGAGATAGACGGGGCGCCCGCGGACGACGGCGCGCACGGTGCCCGTCAGCAGGTGCTCCTCCCCGGGCGCCAGGATCTCCCGCGGTACCCGCAGGCGCAGCACGTCGCCGCGCACGGGCCGCAGGGCCAGGTCCAGGGCGCGGTGCGGTCCGGCGATTCCCGGGGCGCCGAGCCCGGCGGCGAGCACGATCCGGTCCCCCGGCAGCGCGTCGAGGTCCTCGACGCTCCGCAGCTCGATGCCCACGCCCCGGGCGCCCAGCACCGCGTGCACGGTGTGGGCCAGGAGGCGCGGATCGACCTGGTGATCGGCCGCGATGCGCACGGCACCGGCGATCCCGGGGCCGAGCGCGGGTTCGAGGCGGCGGGCCTCGCGCGCGGTGAGCTCGTCGACCTCCGAGCCCGCTGCCCGTTGCAGGACCGCGAGGTCGCGGAGCCCGGCGACATCGGCGTGGTCGCGCCCGACGACGAGCGTGGCGTCCTCGCGGTATCCGGCGTCCCGCGCGCTCAGCGGGTGGTCCAGGACGCGGGAGAGCGCGGGGATGCGGGCGGCGAGGGCGCGGTGGTCCGCGGCGGCCTCGCGCATGAGCTGCCACAGGGGCCCCTGGCCCACCTGGACCTCGGCGGCCGGGGCGAGCATCCCGGCGGCGGCGTGGGTGGCGCCCTCGGCGATCCCGGTCGAGACGACGTCGACCCGGTGCCCGCGCTCGGAGAGCTCGAGGGCGGTGAGCAGGCCGATGATCCCGGCTCCCACGACGACGACGTGCATCGGGCGATCCTCCTGACGGCGGCATGACCCGCATCCAGTGCTGGTGGTCGGCGCCTCGCGCCCTCTCAGCCCGGTGCTCGGGCTCCCACGGAACGCGGTGATCCTACCGCTCGGACCTGTGGAAGGCTGGCCCCATGGACGATGGCCGACGGGGGAGCAGCGGGGAGCGACGACGCGGGGGTCCCGCGGTGGGACGCCGCCGTCGGGCACGCCTCGCCGACGCGCGGCTGTACGTGTGCACGGACCTGTCGCGAGGCCCCGAAGGGTTGGTCCGCTTCGCCCACGCGGTGTTCCGCGGCGGGGTGGACGTCCTCCAGGTGCGGGACAAGGGTGCCGAGGCCCGCGCCGAGGTGGCGGCGCTGCGGGCGCTGCGCCCGGTCGCGGACCGCTACGGCGCGCTGCTCGCGGCCAACGATCGCGCGGACGTCGCGGTGCTCGCCGACGTGGACGTCCTGCACCTGGGTCAGGGGGATCTGACCTCGCACGATGCACGATCCCTGGTGGGTCCCGACGTGATCCTGGGCCGCTCGACCCGCACCCTCGCGCAGGCGCTCACCGCCCACGACGACCCCGAGATCGACTACTTCTGCACGGGCCCGATCTGGCCCACGCCCACCAAGCCCGATCGGCCCGCCGTGGGACTCGAGCCGCCCCGGGCCGTGGCGCGCCACCGCCGCGAGGTGGCCCGGACCGATACGGACACCGAGCCGATCGGGGCGGTCACCGCGCCGTCGCATCCCGCCCTGGGCGGCACGCCGTTCTTCGCGATCGGCGGCGTGGACCTCGCGCGGGTGCCCGAGGTGCTCGCGACGGGGGCCGACAGGATCGTCGTGGTCCGCGCCCTCACCCAGGCGAGGGATCCCGAGGCCGCGGCGCGGGCGCTGCGGGCCGCCGTCACCGGCGGCTGACCGGGAGGACCGGCGCCCGGGCCGACGACACGCCGTGCCCCATCGGCCACGGCCCCCGGGGAGGGCGCGTCGCCCCGCCCGAGGGCCTCACCGCGCGCCGGCCATCTCCGGCTCCTGCGCCGCCACGGCCCGTCGGGCGTACTCCCCGCCGCGGACCCGGGTGGCGACCACGAGCACGATCAGCGCGAGCGCCGTGACGGCAGACCCCACGGCCAGGGGCGAGGCGTAGCCGAGCCCGGCGGCGATCGCGAGGCCGCCCAGCCAGGCGCCGAGGGCGTTGCCGATGTTGAAGGCGGCGATGTTGGCGCCGGAGCCGAGCGTCGGGGCCTCCTGGGCGTGCGCGAGGATCCGCATCTGGAGCCCGGGCACGGTCGCGAAGCCGAAGGCGCCCATGAGCAGCAGCCCCGCGACGGCGGCGACCTGGTTCCCGACCAGCAGTGCGAAGGCGGCCAGCACGACGGTCAGCGCCGCGAGGACGACGATCAGGGTGCGCGGGAGGTCGCGGTCCGCGGCGCGCCCGCCCAGGAGGTTGCCGGCGAACAGGCCGATGCCGAGGACGGTGACGACGGCCGACAGCCACACCTGGGGCCGGGCGAAGACGCGGAACTCGCCCAGCAGGGATCCGGTGCGCTCGGGGGCGGCCACGCGCGGCGTGAGCACGGCGATCCCGAGAAGGGCGAGCACGCCGATCCCGGAGATCGCCCAGAACGTGGAGCGCCACCCCGCCGCCTGGCCCAGGAACGTGCCCAGCGGGACGCCCAGGACGTTCGCACTGGTCAACCCCGTGAACATGAGGGCGATCGCGGCGGCACGGCGGGCGGGCGGGACGAGGTCCGCGGCGACGACGGCTCCGATCCCGAAGAACGCGCCGTGGCACAGCGCCGCGAGGATCCGGCCCAGCAGCATGAGGCCGTAGGTCGGGGCCAGGGCGGAGACGAGGTTGCCGACGATGAACAGCACCATGAGCCCCAGCAGGGCGCGCTTGCGGTCGATCCGGCCCAGGGCCGCCGTGAGGGCGATCGCGCCGACGGCGACGGCCAGCGCGTAGCCGGAGATCAGCCCTCCGGCGAGCTGCTCGGTGACACCGAGGTCCGCTGCGACCTCCGGCAGGAGGCCGGCGATCACGAACTCGGTCAGGCCGATCCCGAAGCCGCCGAGCGCGAGGGCGTAGAGAGCCTTGGGCATGTGTCCACCTCGATCGATAGTCCGCGCGCGCACTAGTTGCACACGCAATCGTGAGAGATGGTTGCAGACGCTCTCTTTCTGCGCAAGCCCCGGTACAGTGGACGACGGATCACGAGCAGCACGAGGAGTCGCACATGGGCATCAGGGACGACGCCGTGCAGGTGCGCGCGCGCGGATGGCGCCGCCTCGTCGCGCTGCACGGACTCATCGAGGGCGAGCTCGGGATGGCGCTCGAGGCCGAGCACGGCCTGTCGGTGGTCGAGTACACGGTGCTCGAGGCCCTCGGGCGTCAGGACGGCTGGCACATGCGCATGCAGCAGCTGGCCCGCGCGGCCGCCCTCTCCGCGAGCGCGACGACGCGCCTGGTCACCCGGCTCGAGGACCGTGGGCTGCTCACCCGGATCCTGTGCGCCGACGACCGTCGCGGCATCTACACCGAGCTCACGCCGGCCGGCCAGGAGCTGCTGGCGTCCGCCCGCCCCACCCACGACCGCGTGCTCGAGGAGACGCTGACGCGGGCCGCGGAGACCCCGGAGCTGCGGGGGCTCGTGGACACGCTGCATGGAGCCCCGGGTACTCCGACCGACGACGAGAGCGCGGAGCCCGCGACCCTCGGCGCCCGGTGACCTCGGGCACGCCACGTCACGCTCAGCCGAGCCCGAACACCCCCGCCACGAGGTTCACCGCGGCGCCCAGGATCACGAGCCCGAAGGCGAAGGACACCAGGCCGTGGCGCAGCACGATGCCTCGCATCCGGCGGCTCACGGCGCCGGTGTCCGTCACCCCGTAGGTCATGCCCACCGCGTACGCGACGTAGAGGAAGTCCTGGTAGGTGGGCGGATCGTCGTCCCCGAAGTCGAGCCCGCCGCCCTCGGCGTAGTAGCGATGGGCGTAGTGGATCGCATAGGTCTGGTGCACGCAGGCCCAGGCGCCGAACACCCCGAGCAGGGTGATCACAGCCCCCAGCGGATTTGCCCCGCCCGATCCGCCCGCCCCGAGGTGCAGGGCGACCGTCACGATCACGGCGAGCGCCGAGGCGCCCGCCGTGATGCCCTCGTCGGCGGCCGGGCGCAGGTCCTCGCGGCTCGCGCTGCGGCGGGTGCGCTCGGCGTCCATCGGCCACAGGGAGAGCCACGAGGCCACCAGGAACACGGCCTCGCCGACCGTCACGCCGATCATCACGGCCCGCGTGTGGTCATCGAGGACCCACAGCACCGCCCCGAGCGCGCCGCCGACGAGCACGGCGAGCACGAGGCGCAGCCGGGTGGACTCCTGGAGGCGTGCCACCGTCCCTGCTCTCAGGCGCCGCGCGCGGCGAGCGCCTCGCGCACGGACCCCCAGGAGGCGAGCACCGCGCGGGCGTCGTCGTCGGTCTCCTGCTCGACGGCCTGCACGCGGGCCTCCTCGAGCATCTCGTCGATGTCGACGCGGGTGCCCCGGTCGATCGACGCGACGGCGGCCTCGACCATCGCGAAGCTGAGGATGTTCTCGTGGACCTCGCACATGGGGGTGCGGCCCTCGCGCAGGGCGGTGCAGAACTCCACGAGCGAGGCGTCGATCTGGTCGAGCTCTGGATCCGCGTCGGCGGCGATCGCGGCCGCGAGGCCCGCCGTCTCGGCCTCGTCCTCGGTGCCCAGCACCGGCGCGCCGGTGCCGTCCCAGGTGGCCGAGCCGTCCTGCGCGCCGATCCGCCACTCGCTGTTCCAGTAGGTGGGCAGGCCGCGGGCGCTCCAGGTGCCGTTGTAGACGAACAGGGAGCCGCCCGTCATCTCGAAGGTGCACGAGACGGTCGAGTCCCCCGCGTAGACGCTCCACGGGGGGTTCACGCCGTGCGCGGTGACCGCGACCGGATCGGTGCCGGTGATGTAGCGCGCGGTGTCGAAGGCGTGGATGCCCATGTCCCGCAGCAACGGGTGCTGCTGCTGGGCGCGGAAGCCCTCGTGCTCGGTGAACAGGTGGAAGAACGCGCTGGTCAGCACGGTGGGTCCGTGCTCGGCGACGAAGCGTCGCAGCTGGCGCACCTGGCGGAAGAACCGTCGCGACTGGGACACCATGAACAGCGTTCCGGTGACCTCGGAGTGCGCGACGAGGCCGAGGGCCTCCGGCAGCGTCTCGGTCACCGGCTTCTCGCCGAGCACGGGGATCCCCGCATGCAGGGCCTTGACGGTGATCGGGTGGTGGGCCACCGGCACGGTGGGGTTGATGATGATGTCCGCGCCGACCTCGCGGGCGAGGTCCACGCCGTCGGTGCCCACCGCGACGGACGCGGGGTCCGCCACGCCGGACTTCGCGATGACGCGCTGCGGGGCGCCCTCGACGAGGTCGGCGACGCCGGCGAGCTCGGCCACGGCGCTCGCGGCCACGACCTCGCTCCACCACTGCCCCATGCCGCCGGCGCCGATGATCACCGCGCGCAGCGGCGGGGCGTCGGCCGAGGCCGCGATCTTCTGCTCGGGCGTCCGCTCGACGGCATGGTCCGCACCGTGCTCGGTGACGACCTCAGGGGTGCTCTCGCTGCCGGGACGGGCCGACACGACGGTCTCAGATGACACGGAGGGACTCCTCGGCGGGCCGGTCGCCCGCGCGGAACCAGTCGCGCTGGGCATTGGTGATCTGGACGGGGGTGCGCTCGCGCTCGGCGGGACGCGCCCACAGCGCGGCGTTGGCCAGCACGCGCTGGATCTCGCTCTGGTGGTAGACGGGGTACTCCTGGTCACCGGGGCTGAAGTAGAAGACCTTGCCCTTGCCGCGGCGGAAGCAGCATCCCGAGCGGAACACCTCGCCGCCGGTGAAGGAGGAGACGAACACCAGCTCGTCGGGCGCGGGGATGTCGAACATCTCCCCGTACATCTCCTGGGCCGGGATCACGATGGGGTGCGGGACGCCCTCGGCGATCGGGTGGGAGCCGTTGACGGTCCACACCAGCTCCTCGTCTCCCTCGTTGCGCCAGCGCAGGTTGCAGGTGGTGCCCATGAGCTTCTTGAAGGGCTTGGCGTAGTGCGCCGAGTGCAGGGCCAGCAGCCCCATGCCGTCATGGACGTGGCGCACCACGCGATCGGCGACCTCGTCGGGGACGTCGTCGTGGGCCATGTGGCCCCACCACGTGAGCACGTCGGTCTCAGCGAGGACCTCGTCGGTCAGCGCCGTCTCGATGTCGTCGAGCAGGGCGATACGGATCTCGGTGCCCTGGCCGAGGTTGCCGAGCGTGGCCTCGAGGCCGTGGGCGATGGCGGTGTGCATCCCCTCGGGATACAGCGCCTGCACCGAGGCGTCCTGCTTCTCGTGGCGATTCTCGCCGTAGACGGTGATGCGCAAGGGGCGGTCGGTGACAGGCATGGCGTGGCCTCGCAGGTCGGTGGCATGGGAACGCCCGCGGCATCGCGGGCGCATCCATCGTAGGGGTGCGACCGGGCGACCGGGGACCCGTGCGGACGATCCGGACCTCTCCGGCGGAACGGCTGGCCCGCCCGCCGCGACCGGACCACAATGGCTCCGTCACACCCGGACGGCAGGAAGGCCCCCGACACCATGCACCGCACCTCGATGACGCCGCCGCTCACCGTCGGCGTCGTCGGCACCGGCGGCATCTCGCACGCGCATGCGCCCGCGTGGCCCGTGCTCGGCGCCGAGCTCCACGTCTTCAGCACCGAGGGCGCCGAGGAGTACGCACGGCGCTACGGCGCCACCGTGCACGAGAGCCTCCCGAGCCTGCTCGCCGCCGTCGACCTCGTCGACGTCACCACCCCCACCCTCGCCCACCCGGACGTGGTCCACGCGGCCCTGGACGCCGAGTGCGACGTGCTGTGCGAGAAGCCCCTGGCCCGCACCGTGTGCGAGGCCCAGGAGCTGGTCGACCACGCCGCACGCGCCGGGCGCCTGCTGTTCCCCGCCCACGTCGTGCGCTACTTCCCCGAGTACGCGGCCGCCCGGCGGGCCGTGCGCCGGGGGGACCTGGGCGAGCTCGCGGTGCTGCGCTTCGAGCGCACCGGCACCTCCCCCGACCGCCCCTGGTTCCACGACGTCGCGGCATCTGGCGGGATCCTCATGGACCAGATGATCCACGACCTCGACCAGGCGCTCTGGCTCGCCGGCCCCGCGACCTCGGTGTACGCGGCCGAGCACGCCGGCGCCGACGGCCGGGTGCGCAGCGCCCACGCCGTCCTCGAGCACCGCGACGGCGCGATCTCCCACTGCCGAGGGTTCTGGGGTCCGCCCGGCACCCGGTTCCGCACCACGTTCTCCCTGAGCGGCACCGGGGGGCGTCTGGATCACGACTCCGCCCTGCACCCCGTCCTGGCCTGGGACGAGGTGGCACGGTCCGCCGAGGCCGAGGGCAACGGATTCCTGCCGGAGGTGGCGGCGGAGGACAGCCCCTATGTCGCCGAGATCCTCGACGCCGTCCGCTCGCGGGCCGCGGGCCGCGCGCCGGGAGTGAGCCCGGCCGACGGGGTCGCCGCGGTGGCCGTCGCCGAGGCCGCCCTGCAGTCCATCGCCGAGGGACGGAGGATCCCGTGCTGAACCCCGCATCGCTGCAGGACCGGGCCCCGCTGACCGTCGCGATCCTGTCGGTCCAGCACGTCCACGCCGCGGGGTACGCCGCGGCGCTCGCGGCCCGGGACGATGTGCGCCTGCTCGTCGCGGACCCCGACGGCCTGGGCCACGACGGCCCCGGGGAGGTCGTCGACTCCTACGCGGCCGCGTGGGACGCCCGGCCCGACGCGGTGATCGTCTGCTCGACGAACGTCGACCACCGCGACCTCGTGCTCGAGGCCGCCCGCCGTGGGGTGGCCGTGCTGTGCGAGAAGCCGCTGGCGACCACCCCGGCCGATGCCGAGGCGATGGTCGCCGCATGCGCGGAGGCCGGCGTCGTGCTCATGACCGCCTACCCGGTGCACTTCTCCCCCGCCGTCGCGGCGCTGCGCGAGGCGCTGACGTCGGGGCGGATCGGCGAGGTCGTCGGCATCACGGGCGTCAACAACGGCAAGCTGCCGCGCGGCCGCGACTGGTTCACCGACACGTCGCTCGCGGGCGGCGGAGCACTGGCCGATCACGTCGTGCACGTGGCCGAGGTGCTCGACGCCGTCCTCGGCGAGCCCGCCACGGTCCATGCCGTCAGCAACCGCCTGCTGCACGCCGACCGGGCGGGCGAGGGCGCCGAGACCGGCGGCCTCGTCACCCTCACCTATCCCTCGGGGCTCGTGGCGACGATCGACTGCTCGTGGTCGATGCCCGATGACGCACCCACCTGGGGCGGCGTGTCCATCCAGGCGCTCGGCACCGCGGGTCAGGTGCGGGTCGAGCCCTTTGCCGAGCGCGTCGAGGGGTTCGGCCAATGGCATCCGTACGGCCCCGACCTGGACGCCCTGCTGCTCGACGCCTTCCTCGGCGCCGTGCGCTCGGGGATCACGGTCGAGCCCAGCGGTGAGGTGGGTCTGCGCACGGTGCGCGTGGTCGAGGCCGCGCAGCGCTCGGTGGCGCAGCGCGGCCCCGTTCCGCTCAGCTCTCGGCCTTGCCCAGACGCCAGTACCCCATGAACGCGACCTGGCGGCGATCCACACCGAGGTCCTTGACGAGGTAGCGGCGGATCCGCTTGACGGCTCCGGCCTCCCCCGCGACCCACGCGTAGAACGGTCGCTCGGCGGCGTCGGTCGCCGTCGAGCTGCCCTGGGCGGCCTCGGTGAGCGCGGCCGGGATGTCCCACAGGATCTGCTGGTCGACGTCGACGTCTTCGAGCTCGGCGTCCTGCCCGTCGCGGGCGGCCGTCTCCTCGTGGCGGACGGCCTCGCGGACCGCCTCCTCCAGGCGCACCCCGTAGTCGGCGCCGTCGCGCGGCAGCCACTGCAGCTCGATGCCCTCGGGCACGTCGAGCTCGAGCACGTCCCCCGTCGTGGGGACCTCGAGCAGTGCGCGCCCGGTCACCGCGGAACCCCGCAGGGAGTCGAGGATCGAGGCGACCGCCGGGACCGCGGTCTCGTCGCCCGCGAGCAGGAGATGGTTCGCCCCGCCGGGCTCGAACTCGATGCCGCCGCGCTGGGCGGGATCGCCGTCCCGGGACCGGCCGATGATGTGCAGGTGGTCGCCCACCCGCGCGGTCTCCGCCCACTGCGAGGCGGGACCCGAGTGACCCTCGGCGTCGGTGTGCAGCACCATGTCGACGTCGAGCTCCCGCTCGGCGTCGCGCCAGGCCCGCACCGTGTACGTGCGCATGGCCCCGCGGACCTCCGGATCGACCTGCAACCAGGCCTGGTACCAGGAGACGCCCTGCTCGTCCTGCTGCTCGAGGAAGGTGATGAGGTCGAACGCGGGGCCGACGGCGCTGCCGCCGGGCGGGATGATCAGCTTGAACCGCAGGTCCTGCGGATGGAACGGGATCCCGAAGTCCGCCAGTCCCTCACCGCCGAGTGTGATCCGGCGGAACGAGGGGCTGAGGTCCTGGATCGCGACGACGGAGGCGTCGAAGGCGAAGGTGGACGGACGAGGCACGGGGGCTCCTGACTCCTCCCCGGTGCGACCGGGGACTCTCGAGTGTTCGGGATCGATGGTGGCTCGTATCCGACCCGGACATCCGGAGTAAGGGGAGCCTTCCCCTACCATCGTACGTCGGGGTCACGAGGCCCCGGCGCTCGGGGGCGACCCTCCCGCATCGGCACGCACCACGGCGTACCGTCCCGTGCCCGCTCCCGGTCAGGGCGAGACGATCTTCCCGGGGTTCAGGTTCCGGGCCGGATCCGAGGTCGAGAAGAGATCCTGCAGGATGCTCACGCCCACCGGGGTGACGTCCTGCTCGATCCACGGCTGGTGCTCGGTGCCCACCGCGTGGTGGTGCGAGAGCGTGCCGCCGTGGTCGATGAACGCCTGCTGGATCGCGTTCTTGACGTGCTGGTACTCGCTCAGCGCCTGCTCCTTGGCGGAGTACGGGAAGGCGAAGGTGAAGTACAGGCAGGCACCGGAGTGGTAGCTGTGCGACATGTGGCAGAACACGAAGCCGGGCCGTTCGAGCTCGGCGAGGGCGGCGTGCGCCGCGTCGACGGCGCTCGTGTGCATCTCGTTGAGCCGCGACCACGGCGTGGCCGTGTCCGAGACGTCGCCGAACACGTCGTAGCCCAGCAGGAAGTCCCGCAGGTAGGGGGTGTCGAACTTCTTCTGGTCGTAGATCGCGCCGGGGCCGGACCCGAGCGTGATCCCGCCGTTGTGCTTGACCAGGGACTTCACGATCCGCTCCTGGCGCGCGACGGACTCCTGGGAGCCCTCGAAGCACACGTAGGAGATGCACATGTCGTTCTCGGTGTCCCAGCCCTTGCGGCGCAGGTACGCGAACAGCGCGTCCTGGGCCGTGGCGGCGATCTTCCCCTTCGTGGACGACGGCGCCTTGACCATGGCCAGGGAGAACGTCGTCTCGGGGCCGTCGGAGAGCCGCGTGAAGGTGGGCGAGACCTCCGTCGAGCGGGCGATCGCGTGCATGCCGCGGATCCCGTGCTCCCAGTCCGGGTACATGTAGGCGATGACCTGGCGCACGGGGGCCAGGCGGTGCACCTGCACCGTGACCTCGGTGATGACGCCCAGGCGACCCTCGGAGCCGATCACCATCTCGCGCAGGCTCGGGCCGTCGGACTGGCCGGGCAGGGCGGTGAGCGCGAGCACCCCGCGCGGGTGCACCAGGCGCAGTCCGCGCACGATGTCGGCGATGTCCCCGTACTTGTCGGACTGCATGCCCGAGGACCGCGTCGCCGCCCAGCCGCCGAGCGTCGAGTAGGTGAAGGAGTCCGGGAAGTGCCCCAGGGTCCAGCCCTCCGCGTTGAGCTGCTCCTCGAGGTCCGGGCCGTAGACGCCGGCGTCCACCCGGGCCAGGCCCGCGGTGTCGTCGATGGACAGCACCCGGCGCATGCGCCCCAGGTTCAGGGTGAGGATCGGCCGCTGCTCGGAGACGTCAGGCGTGACCGAGCCGGAGATGCAGGAGCCGCCGCCGTACGGGATCAGCACGAGGTCGTGCTCGAGCACCAGGCGCAGCACCTCGCGGACCTCGTCCTCGGTGCCCGGGTAGACCACGCCGTCGACGATCCGGGAGAAGTCGCCCGTGCGCACGCGGAACAGGTCGGTGACCGAGCGACCGAAGGAATGGACCACGCGCAGCTCGTCGTCGAGCACGACGTTCTCGGTGCCCACGACGCCTGAGAGCGCCGCGCGGACGTCCTCGGGCAGGCGCGAGGCGGGGACCTCGAAGCCCTCCAGCGTGGGCTCGGGCTCCGGGGTCGAGCCGGGGAGGTCCAGGCCGATCTTGTCGATCGCGAACGGCGCGAACGCTGGCTTGTTGTCCCAGCGGAAGGCGACGTCGTCCAGCCCCCAGCCCCACCACTTGTGACGCTTGACCTCTGCCGCCGAGCCCAGGGGGCCCTCCGTCGTGCTCTGTGCTGCCGAGTGCGTCATCGCTTCCTCGCCTTCGTGCCGTCGCCCGCCGTGCCGGGCTCCGGGGCCGGTCCGAGGATCCGGTCGTGATGGGTGGTGTACAGATCCCGCACGCGATCACGGATGCGTGCGGTGAACTCGGTGACCGACTCGTCGGGGTCCGCGGTCAGCGGCTCCCCGAAGACGACGGCGACGGGCGGGCGACCGGGCTTGGGCCAGCTGCGCCCCTTGGGCATCGCCTCGTAGCCGCCGATCAGGGCGGCCGGGACGACGGGCACGCCCACACCGGTCGCGAGCGCGGCGGCGCCCGGCTTGAAGTCGGCGATCCGACCCGTCATCTGGCGGGTTCCCTCGGGGAACACGACGATCGGCACGCCGTACCGCAGCAGGCGCCGGGACACGCCGGCGTTGCGCCGCGAGCCGTCCCGGTCGATCGGGAAGGCGTTGAACATCCAGCGCACGAACCAGCGCTTGTACCAGTCCTTGAAGAAGTAGTCGTAGGCCACGCCCGTCGACACGAACCGGGCCTGGCGGCGCGGCAGGCCCTCGGCCAGGAGCGGGGCGTCGAGATGGCTGGTGTGGTTGGCGACCACGACGAAGGCGCCGGTCAGGCGCTTGACGCCATCGGCCACGATCACGGTCTGGCTCACCTGGGAGCGCACGAGCGCGCGGAACAGCACGCGCTGCAGGACCATGCGGACGGCGGCGCGCCAGCGCGAGCGGTAGATCGCGAGGTCGGCGTCGGCGGCGTCCGGGCCGAGGCCGCCGTGGCGTGGGGAGGCGGCGCCCTGGGCCCCCGTGGCGCGGGAGGTCCCCGTGCGCGAGGTGCCGTTGCGGGGGGTGGTGTCCCGCGGGGTGCCGTCGCGTCCCGTGCGACGTGCCGGCCCCGCGTTCCGCGTGTCGTCGTCGTGCAGGGCGTCACCGTGCAGAGTGCTGTCGTGCAGGTCGCTGTCGCGTGCGGACGCGGAGCCGTCGCCCCGGTCGTCGCGACGTCCCGGGGTGTCGGACGCCATGTCAGGTCTCCTTCGAGCGACGGTGCGAGAGCAGCGCGCTGATCCGGTGGATCGCCCGGCGCGGGGCGATCCGGGCGAGCGCGACGAGCACCTCGAAGCGACGGCTCGGGATGCTGATGACCTTGTTGCGGGCGACGTCGCGCAGGCACTCCTCGACGAGGCGCTCCGGGGTCAGCCACAGGAAGCCGGGGATCGAGGAGCCCTTGATGCCCGCCCGGGCGTGGAACTCGGTGCGCACCCAGCCCGGGGCCAGCAGCGTGACGTGCACGCCGGTCCCGCGCAGCTGGACGTGGAGGGACTCGGTGTACGTGTTCACCCAGGACTTGATCGCCGAGTAGTTGTTCTGTGTGACGAAGGCGCTCACGGAGCCGACGTTGATGATCCAGCCCTGCCCCCGGGCCTTCATCGCCCCGGCGGCGGCGGCCGAGAGGAGGATGGTCGAGCGGACCATCACCTCGTAGCCCCGGTCGTGCTCGGTCATGTCCGTCGAGTCCAGCGGGGTGCGGACGGAGAAGCCGGCGTTGTTGACCAGCAGGTCGATGGCGGGGAGCTCGGGGTCGAAGCCGTCGACGGCGAGGCGGTCGGCGACGCGCTGCTGATCGGCGCGGTCGTCGAGATCCGCCGCGAGGCACTCGACGTCGACGCCGTGCTCGCGGTGCAGCCGCGCGGCGGTCTCGGCGAGGCGGTCCGGGTCACGAGCCACCAGCACGAGGTCCACCCCGCGACGCGCGAGGGCCGTCGCGAAAGCGGCTCCGATGCCGGATGTCCCACCGGTGATCAGGGCCCTGTGCATGCGGCCTACGGTACACTAGCGGGGCGCTGACCTGCGCCGGGACGCCATCCCGCCGCCCCCTGGGGCGGCACTCCTCCCGGCGTCCCGAATCCCGCCCCGGCCAGCACGGATGCACGGCGCGACGCGAGCAGAGATGCGAGCCGAGCCCCGGGATCCGATGCACCTGGCACCGATGCACGAGCACCGGTGCCGACACGCCACCACCCGGGCCCTCGTCCGCCGCCCACCGGCGTGCGGCGAGGGCCACCGACCAGACCAGTTTCAGGGGAACCCCGAGCATGCCGAACTCCACCGACGAGCCGACCACCGGGACCACCGCGCAGGAGGGCCAGGACGGTCGCACGGACTCCGACGGTCCGGTCGCCGGATCTCCTGTGGCCCGCGGCGCGTCCCGCCAGATCCTCCTGACCGGCGTCACCGGCTTCCTCGGCCAGGCCGTCCTGCAGTCCCTCCTCGAGAACTTCCCCACCGTGCGCGTGACCGCCGTGGTCCGCCCCAAGGGCACCCAGGGCGGCCGCAAGCGCCTCGAGGGCCTTCTCCGCAAGCCCGTCTTCACCTCGTGGGCCGATCGGGTGGGCACCGACACCGTCAAGGCCGCGTTCGACGAGCGCGTCGACGTCCTCGAGGGCGACCTCACCGACATGCCGGCGATCGAGCAGCACCTCGACACCGTCATCCACTCCGCGTCCTCGGTGTCCTTCGACCCGCCGATCGACGAGGCGTTCCGCACCAACGTGGGCGGCGCCCGCAACCTCTATGAGGCCCTGCTGGCCTCGGGCCAGGACCCGCACGTCATCCACGTCTCCACCGCGTACGTGGGCGGCATCTCCAAGGGGCTGCGCCAGGAGGGCTCCCTCGTCCACGACGTCAGCTGGAAGGACGAGTACGAGGCAGCGCTGGCGGCCCGCGAGCGCGTCGAGGCCGAGTCCCGCCGCCCCGAGACGCTGCGCGGGCAGATCCTCTCGGCGCGCGTGCGCGACGGGAAGATGGGCCCCAAGGCCGTCGCCGCCGCCGCCGAGGAGCAGCGCCTCACGTGGGTCCACGACCGGCTCGTCGAGTACGGCCTGACCCGCGCCCAGTCCGTCGGCTGGACGGATATCTACACCTTCACCAAGGCGATGGCCGAGCGCGTCGCCGAGGAGATGTGGGCCGGCTCCGGGCACCGTGTGTCCTTCGTGCGGCCCTCGATCATCGAGTCCGCCGTGCGCCGCCCCTACCCGGGCTGGATCGACGGCTACAAGGTCGCCGACCCCCTGATCATGGCCTACGGCCGCGGGCTGCTCCCGGAGTTCCCCGGCCTCGCGGACTCGATCCTGGACATCATCCCCGTCGACTTCGTGGTCAACGTGATCGTCGCGCTCGCGACCCAGGACGTCGAGCGCCGTGGGGACGACGCCTACTTCCAGGTGGTCTCGGGCAACACCAACCCTCTGCCCTTCCACGAGCTGGTCACCGCCGTGCGCGGCTACTTCGTCGAGCACCCGCTCGAGGACGAGCAGGGCCGCCCCATCGTCGTGCCCGAGTGGTCCTTCCCGGCGGTCGAGCTGATCGACGCCCGGTTCCGGATCAAGGAGCTCGCGACCAAGGCCGGGCAGAGCGTCGTCTCCCGCCTCCCCGCGACGCGGCACACCCGCAGCTGGACCTCGACGCTGCACCGCAACGCCTCGGGCCTGGAGACGCTCCGGAAGTACACCGACCTCTACCGCCAGTACACCAAGACGGAGATGGTCTTCGACGACGCCAACACCCGTGCCCTGCGCGAGGAGCTGCCCGCCGGGTTCCTCACCGGCGGCACCTCCGCCGAGGGCGTGGCCCTGGCCGTCGAGGGCGTGGACCGTGCGCCGCTGGACTTCGACATCGCCGGACTGGACTGGATCACGTACTTCCGCGAGCTCCACATCCCGGCCGTCACCGAGCTGACCAAGGCGTACTCGCGCCGCAAGGCCACGCTGGACCGCCGGGCCTCGCGGCCGGCCCCGGCGTTCACGGAGTCCACCGACACCCTCGCGGTGTTCGACCTCGACGGCACCGTCGTGGCCACGAACATCGTCCAGCAGTACCTCGAGGTCATGCGCGCCACCCAGCCCAAGCGCCAGTGGCCCGGCGAGATCTCCAACCTCCTCGGCGCCCTGCCCGGGTACCTGCGGGCCGAGCGCCGCGACCGCTCGGAGTTCATCCGCTCCGTCAACCGCCGCTACCGCGGGTTCCGCGCCGACGAGCTGCGCACCCTCCTGCAGGGGTCGCTGGGCCGCCGGATCCGCGCGTCGATCCGCCCCGAGGCCCTCGAGCTCATCGAGCGCCACAAGAAGGCGGGACACCGGACCGTGCTGGTCACCGGCGCCCTGGACGTGCTGGTCGAGCCGCTCGCGGACCTCTTCGACGAGGTCGTCGCCACCCACATGGACGAGGACGCCGACGGCGTCATGACCGGCTACCTCGCCACCCCGCCCGTCGTCGACGAGGCCCGCGCGAACTGGCTGCGCAAGTACGCCGTCTCCCACGGCGCGAACCTCCGCACCAGCTACGGCTACGGCGACTCCCTCGCCGACGCCTCCTGGCTCGAGCTCGTGGGCACCCCCAGCGCGGTCTCCCCCGACCTGGGCCTGTACTCGGTGGCCAAGAAGAAGCGGTGGGCCATCCTGGAGTGGTGAGCCGGGGCCGGACCGGGGGCCCGTCGGCGGTGAGTGGCCGCTGAGGGGGGCTGGTACGGCTGGTCGCCGGGGCGGCTACGGCTGGTCGTCGGGGTGGCGGCCGGCGGACGGACCGACGGACCCGGGAATCGACCGACCGGAGCCGCGCTCGGGCCTGGATCAGGTGATGACCGAGGGTCGGACCTCCCCTCGGAATCGGACGCTCCCTGATCCGACCGTCCGGATCGGGCAACGGCACGCTGCCGGTACCGATCGAGGGCGCCAACCCCCCTGAAGCGGGTGGTCGACGAGAGTGCTGTACACGAACCGGCGTCAGGTGCAACTACACACGCACCGGTGCAGGCCTGATGGCACCTGACGCCGGTCGGCGCACACCCCTCCGGGCGGCCTCGCCTACGTGGGCCCGTTCGGCCCCTTCTTCACCGTTCGCTCTCCCCCGAGTCTGCCTGGGATCGAGCGGACCGACACCTAGCGGCGAGCCCATCGGATCGGCCGCACCTCGGCAGCACTCTGTGCTCGTCCGGACCAGCCGCGCGCGTTCGGAGCCCGCCGCACGGCGGCACCGCGGAACGGCGGCACGGCGGAACGGCGGCACGGCGGCACGGCGGGATGTCGACCGGGATGCCCGCCGTCGGTCACCCGCGTCTCCCGCTGCCGGCCCGGTGTTCTCCGACCCTCCACGCGTGCCCGGGACGCGACCCTCGCAGTGCCTGCCGTGAGGGGTCAGAGCTGCTCCGCGGGATCGTGATTCGCCTTGGGCTGCGCCGGGTTCGGGTTCGGTGTGCACGGACCGGCGTGAGGTGCCATCACCCGTGCACCGGTGCGGTCGTCATCGCACTGGACGCCGGTTCGTGTACACCTGGCCCGAGTGCCGGCGCGGCGCGGACGGCCCGAAGAGCAGAACGGCGCCCGGGGCGCCTCGCCGCCCCGATTGGCGACCCGAGACGACCTGCCGCCACACCGCCACCCGAGACGACCAGCCCCTTGCACAGCCCGGCCGAGTCAACCGCCCGCCTTGCACGGCCCGCTGAGGCGACCAGCCGCCTTGCCCAGCCAGCCGAGACGACCAGCTACGCCACGCACCCACCCGCCACGCCCTGCGGTCCGATGCGGCGAGCACCCCGCACGGCATCCTCGACCCCACTCGTCGGCCTCGCCGCGAGGTCGACCACCTCCGGACCGCCGCGCGCCCCCCCCCCGGGGGGGGGGTGGGGGGGGCGCGCCGCGGCGCCGTCATCGGCGGCGGAGGTGCAGAGGTCCGG
>NZ_JBQSXW010000016.1:0-78418 GCF_052378625.1 Brachybacterium sp. AOP25-B2-12
CGCTAATGTTACCGACGTGACCGACCATGGCAGAACGCCCGAGATCCACCGCAGGACCGTCGCGAAGGCGGCCCTCTGGGCGGCCCCGACGGTGATCGTCTCCGCATCGGCCCCGGCGCTCGCCGCGTCGTTGCGCAAGGACCCGGGTATCAACGGGTGGGTGAGCAACCACCCTGACGCCGGCAGCTGCAGAACGTCCTCGTCGTCCCTGTCGGTCACATCGCGGGGGAGTGGGACGACCCCCGACGGCGCACCGTTCGGCCTGTACCTCTACGACACCGACGACGTCACCGCGGTTACGAGTGCTTCGCTCACCTACTGGATCCTGGGTGTGCACGCGACGTCAGGACTCACGTCGATCTCGTGGACCAGGGGCAGCGGCATGTCGCAGTGCTGGAGCAATCCGGTACGCGTCGCGCCGACGCAGAAGCCGGACGGCCTCACGTACACCGGCTACCGGTGGACATACACCTGCACGATCAACCCTCGGGAGACGACCGTCGGCACAGACGGGATCAAGCGGGTCATGCTCGGCGACTTCGAGACATCGACGAACCGGTTTCAGCAGCCGTCGGATTCCTGCGGGAAGCTGAACTTCTGGACGGAGCGGGCCGTGACCATCGACGGAGACGTCTACACCTTCCAGCGGCGCAACGGAACCGATGGTCCTTACACCCAGGGAGCGCGCGCCCGCTCCCTTCCCGCAGACTCCTCCGAGAGCGGTGCATCAGACGGCACCTTCCTCTCCTGACGACGGGGTCGCGCGGCACGGAGCCGCCGTGGTCGGATTCCTCGACCGAGTGTGCGCGGGTCGAGGGTATGGAGGCGAGGTCGCCCGCAGCGCCCCTGCGGTGGAGAATCCGTCGAGCTTCGCGATCGAGGTGGGCCCGCGGGCCCTGGGTCTGCGGTCATCGTGAGGAGATGCCGCCTAGCATGCCGGAGATGAACCGCTTCTGCAGCGCGAGGAACAGCACCACGATGGGCAGCGCCACGATCACTCCTGCCGTCGACAGGAGCGAGTAGTCGGTCTGGTGCTCTCCTTGGAAGAACGCCAGCCCCAGCGGCGCGGTGCGACGATCCTCGCTGGTGATCAGGACCAGGGGAAGCAGGAACTCGTTCCACGTCCACATGGTCACGAGCAGCGCCATCGTGGCGATCGATGCCACGGACGACGGCACGATGACCTGCCACAGCACGCGGAGGTCGCGTGCCCCGTCGAGGCGTGCCGCTTCGATGATCTCCCCGGGGAACTGGCGGAAGTGGTTGCGGGACCAGAAGATCGCGAACGCGAGGGATTGTGCGGTCTGGGGGAGGATCAGGCTCGGGTAGGAGTCGAGCATCCCGACGGACCTCAGGTTGAAGTACAGAGGGATCACGAATGCCTCGGCGGGGAGCATGAGACCGGCCAGGAGCACGTAGAACAGGACACCCGAACCCGGGAACCGCATCCGCGCGAACGCGAAGCCGGCCAGGACTCCCAGTACGGTCGTGAGCACGACGACCCCCGCCGTGACGAGCACCGAGCTCGTCATGTAGGTCCCGAATCGACCCCGGTTCCATGCATCGGGGTAGTTGGCGAGGTCGATCGTTTCGGGGATCGAGAAGCTGCCGTCGTTGACCGCCGACGGCGTCACGGAGCTCAGGAGCACACCCAGCAGCGGGGTGATCGCGAAGAGCGCGAAGAGCGTCAGGATCGTGTAGGTGATCGCCTTCTCGCTCCGGCTGATGCTCATGCCTCGTCCTCCTGGGGCTGGATGCGACCGATCAGCACGGTGACCACGAGGATCACGACCGTCAAGCACACCGCGACTGCGGCGGCGGACCCCACCTGCCCGGTGTTGAACGCCCTGTTGTAGGCCTCGAAGGCGGGCACCGTGGTGCTGGACCCCGGTCCGCCCTTGGTGGTGATGTAGACGAGGTCGAACGTCTTGAGCGCGGAGATGACCGTCAGGGTGAGTGCGACGGCGATCTGGCCGCGCAGCGCGGGCAGGGTGATGTGCAGGAACTCCTGGATGAGACCGGCTCCGTCGAGCCGTGCAGCCTCGAACACGGTGGGCTCGATGGACCCGACCCCCGACAGGAACAGGACCAGGCACAGCCCGATGTTCAACCAGGTGCCGACGAAGCCGACCGCGGGCAGCGCCAAGGTGTAGTCACCGAGCCAGACGCGTGCCAGCTCGCCCAGGCCGATCACCTCGAGCGTCCGGTTGATCAGGCCATCGGTCGAGTAGATGGACACCCAGATCGTCGCCACCACGACCGAGGCGATGACCTGAGGGAGGAACAGCAGAGTGCGGAACACGGACATGCCGGGAAGAGAATGTGCTCGCGAGATGAGGGCGGTCAGTCCCAGGGCGATGACGATGGGTATTCCGGCGTAGAAGACCATCAGGACGAGGGCGTGGACGAAGCTGCCGCGAAGATCCTCGTCCGACAGGACCGCGAGGTAGTTGCCGAGGCCCGCCCACGTGGCAGGCGACAGCCCGTCCCAGTCGTAGAAGGAGTACTGCACCGTCTGGGCCAACGGCACGCCGAGGAACACCACGAACAGCGCGAACGCAGGGAGGATGTACAGGTAGGCGGTGGGGGACCAGCGGCGCGGTCGGCGAGCCCCGGAGCTCACCGGGGTCACCGGCTCTCCTGGAATGCCGCGTAGTCCTTCTGGAGCGCGTCGCAGAACTGCTCGGGCGTCGCCTGCCCGGCCACGAGGTCCTGCATCCCTGCCGTGAGCGTGTCGTAGAAGGTCGTCGTCGCGTAGTCCAGGTAGGGGGAGATGCCGTCGGCCGTCGAGATCGCGCTGTAGCTCGTGGTGATGTCCGTGCCGATCTGGGTCGTCGGCCGGTCGCCCTCGGGGACGACCGTGGGCAGGTTCCCCGTCTGCACGAGCGCGGTGGCCGACTGCGCCCCCGTGATGAAGTCGATGTACGCGGCCGCCACGTCGGGCTTCTCCGCCTTGGACGTGATCGCCCACGCGAGACCCTCGCCGCCCATCGTCTGCGGGGCGGATGCGCCCTCGGGGGTCAGCGCGGTGAACCGGATGTCCGCCGCCGCAGGTGCCTGCTCGAGCGTCGCCTGGTACCAGGTGCCGGTGATGAGGAAGGCGGCGCCGCCGGCGCCGAAGGTGCTCACGGCCTCCTCGCGCGAGACACCGTTGGCACCGGGCGTGATGTATCCGGCGTCCTGCCAGGCGGCGATGGTGGACGCGGCGTCGACGGCGGCCGCGTCGGTCCAGGAGCCCGAGGAGGACGTCACGAGGTCGTTGACGGCTTCGCGGCCCATGGCGGCCGTCAGGACCACCCCGTACAGGTGGATGCCCGGGCTCTTCTCGACGTCGCCGTACGCGAGCGGGAGCGTCCCGGCGGCGTGGACGGCCTTCATCGCCGCGGTGAGCTCGTCGAGGCTGGTGGGGAGCTCGCCGATCCCGGCAGCTCCCAACAGGGCGGTGTTGCAGTACACACCCACCAGCTCGCCGGTCTGCGAGACCCCGTACAGGGAGTCGCCCTGCCAGGTCCTGCCGTCGGCGGAGAACGAGTTGAGCTTCAGGAAGCTCTCGGGGAAGTAGCTCGTCCAGCCGTAGAGCTCTGCATAGTCGTCGACCGGGCGGAGGAATCCCGCCTTCACGAAGGCTCCCATGTCCGGATATCCCTGGTTCGCCTGGATCACGTGGGGCGGATTGTCGCCGCTCAGCGCGAGCTTCAGCGTCGACTTGAGGTCCGAGAACGACCGGGAGGTGCGTTCGATCGTGACGTTGGGGTGGGCGGCCATGAAGGCGGCGTTGAGCTGCTCCTGGGCGGTGTCGATGCCGGCATCGGTGTTCTGGTCCCACACGGTGAGCGTCGTCTTCTCATCGCCGATGTCCCGGGAGACGGGGCCCAGGGTCGTCGATGCCGCCGGGCTCGAGGAACCGCCCGGCGCGCACGCCGCGAGGCCGAGTGCGCCCATGAGCGCGGCCGAGGTGAGAAGGGTTCTGCGGGTCGTGGTCATGATGTCGTCCATTCGTGAGGGCGGGTGCGATCTGCACGCGCGGGGAGGGAGGGCTGTGACGTGAGGAAGGTCCAGTCGCCGTCGGGGTCCCAGCGGCCTGCCAGTGCCGGGAGATCGGCGGCATGCGGTGCACTGGTGGCACCGCCGTACCCGGTCACCGACACCGAGGCGCACAGCGCGGCGAACCGCAGCTGCTCGTCCAGGGACCAGGGACGCAGGAGAGAAGCCATGAACGTCGCGACGAAGACGTCCCCGGCTCCCGTCGGATCGACGGCGCGGACCTTCGGCGCATCGACCTCGATGCGGACGCCCCGGGCGGCGTCGATGCCCACGGCACCGTGCGCTCCCCGGGTGACCACCACCAGGGGTACGCGTTCGGACAGGGCGGACGCTGCGGCATGGACGTCGTGCGTCCGGGTGTAGCGCATCGCCTCGACCTCGTTGGGGACGAACACGTCGACGTCCGCGAGCCGGTCCAGGACGTCCGCGGACCACGTTCCGCTGTCGTCCCATCCGACGCCGCCGACCACACGGGTGCCCGTGGAGCGCAGGTCTGCCACCCACGACGGCAGCTCCCGGGCGATGCCGACGTGCGTCATCGCCACGGGGCCGTGGGCAGGGTCCGGGGCCCGGGCGGCACCGTGGTCGATCCCTGCGTCCTGGTAGGTGATGAAGCTCCTGTCCTCGGCCCCGGTGAGCGCGATGGACACGGGTGTCTGCATCCCGGCCATCACGGGAACCTCGGAGAGGTCGAGGTCGGGCTCGGACGCGAGGAGCCCGCGGACGTGACGTCCCAACGGGTCGTCGCCCATCGCCGACACCAGTCGCGTCGTCGCCCCGGCACGTGCCGCGGCGACGGCCCTGTTGGCGACTCCGCCCGGCACGATGCCGAAGGCGTCCGCGAACACCTCCGTCCCCGGATCCGGAGGACGGACCCCGGCGAAGTACAGGTCGCAGTAGACGTCACCGGCGAACAGCAGGGCGCCCTCGGTGCGGAGCTCGTCGGCCGTGGTCACGGGAACCTCCTGGGACGGACGTGGCGCGGCAGGCTGCTTCCCGCCCGCCGGCACGCATCACGGGACTGCGATGTGATGCGCACAACTGGTGGAGTGTGACGCTAGACGGGGGTGATTGTGTGCGCAAGCGCGCGACTTCGATCGTTATCTGCGCGTTACTTGCGCGTGATGACGCCTATGGTGCGCGCAAGTGATCGACTTTGCGCAACTCGTGTACTAGGGTCGTTCTCGTGATCACCCGAGAACGTCGCAACCGCATCCTCCGCACCGTGCAGGAAGAAGGGTCGGCATCCGTCCTGGACCTCGCGCGGGCCCTGGACGTGAGCGCTTCGACGATCCGCCGCGACCTCGAGCAGCTCGATCGCAACGGGGAGCTGTCCCGGACGTACGGCGGAGCGGTCCTCGCGCCTCGCCAGACCATGGAGAGCCATGACGCCACGGCGAGCGAAGCGCCGTTCGACCTCGACTCGGCGGACCCCGGCAGGTCCCTGGTCGCGGCGGCGGCTGCGCAGAACGTCCCGGACGGCGGCGTGGTGCTGTGCGACATCGGGACGACGGTGGGACTGACCGCGCGACACCTCCACGGGCGCGACATCACGGTAATCACCTCGAACCTCGCGGTGTTCGACGAGCTGCGGGACGACGAGTCGGTGCGTCTGGTGATGCTGGGCGGGGTGCTGCGGCGGAACTACCGCTCGCTGGTCGGCTCGCTGACCGAGGCGGCGCTCGCGCAGGTCAGTGCCGACGTCCTCCTCCTGTCATGCACCGGAGTGCGGCCGACCGGGCACGTCGTGGACAACATGGCGGTCGAGGCACCCATCAAGCAGGCCATGATCGAGGCGGCCGATCGTGTGGTGCTGCTGGCCCCCGAGTCGAAGTTCCCCGGTTCCGGCGCGCTGCGACTGTGTTCGCTGCGTGACGTGGACACGCTCATCACCACCTCCGGAGCCCCGGAGGAGACGGTGTCCCAGTGCCGCGAGAGCGGCGGAGAGGTAGTCATCGCATGAAGCTGTGCATTCTCGGCGGGGGCGGCTTCCGCACGCCCTACGTCTACCAGGCCCTTCTGCGCGATCAGGGCTCACCGCGGGTGGACCGCGTGGCCCTCTACGACATCGACGCGGATCGGCTCGGCGTCATGGCCGGGCTGCTCGCCGAGCTCGCCACGGAGTTCCCCGATGCCCCGCTGGTCGAGCCGACGCAGGATCTCGAGGTCGCGCTCGACGGTGCGGACTTCGTGTTCGCCGCCCTGCGGGTCGGTGGACTCGAGGGCCGCCGCTGCGACGAGCACATCGCCCTGGACCTGGGCGTGCTGGGCCAGGAGACGACCGGTCCGGGCGGACTCTCCTACGCGTTGCGCAGCGTCCCGGTGATGGTGGACATCGCCCGGACCATCCGCAGGGTCGCACCGCAGGCATACGTCATGAACTTCACCAACCCGGCGGGCATCATCACCGAGGCGATGCAGCGTGTGCTCGGGGACCGGGTCCTGGGCATCTGCGACACCCCGTCGGGACTCGGCCGCAGGGTCGCGGGGCTCCTGGGGCTCGACCACTCCAAGGTCCAGATGGACTACGTCGGGCTCAACCACCTCGGCTGGATGCGCCGGGTCCTGTACGAGGGACGCGACATCCTGCCCGAGGTCCTGTCCGACGACACCCGGCTGGCGGTGATGGAGGAGGGCGAGGTCTTCGGCACGGAGTGGATCCAGGCGCTCGGTGCCATCCCCAACGAGTACCTCTACTACTACTACTTCAACCGCGAGGCCATCGCGGGCATCCGTGCATCCGGGACGACCAGGGGAGACTTCCTCGCGCTCACCCAGCCGGCCTTCTACCGGGAGGCGGCGGCGCACGGGCATGGTGGCGTCGCCGACCTGTGGCGCCGCACCGTGGACCGACGCGGTGCCTCGTACATGGCCGAGGCCAAGGGCGGCACCCAGGACGCGCCCACGGGCACCCGGGACGTCGAGCTGGATCCCGCGCATCAGGGGTACGCGGGCGTCGCGCTCGCCGTCATGGCGGCGATCAGTCGCAACGAGCGCGCCACCATGATCCTCAACGTCCGCAACCGGGGCACGATCGGCGGGCTCCCGGACGACGCCGTGGTCGAGGTCCCGACGGTCGTCGACGCCAACGGGGTGCATCCCCTCACGACCGCACCCCCGGACCTGCATCAGATCGGTCTGATGAGTCAGGTCAAGAGCGTCGAGCAGCACATCATCGAGGCGGCCCTGACCGGGTCCCGCAGGGAGGCCGTGACCGGTGTCGCGCTCCACCCGCTCGTGGATTCCGTGAACATCGCCCGGAGACTGGTCGACGGGTACATCGCCGAGATCCCGGGCGTCGCCGCAGTGCTCACGCGCTGACCCCGGTCGTGGTCGGGGGCCGGGCGTGAGCCGCGTCGTGCGAACCTCGCCCGGCCCGCCGCCGTCACCCGAGGTCGGCCCACGCGCTCCGGGCGTCGGCGCGCAGCCGATCGAGGTCGGCGCCGAACTCCGACATCCGGCAGCCCAGCCCGTTGGGCTTGAGGGCGATGCCCTCGGCCTCCCAGTGCTCCCGCGCCCGGGCGAGCAGCGGATGGTCGCCGGAGGAGGAGGTCACGCGCCACCACGGCACGCTCGCGCCCCACTCCCGCAGGATCCTCCCGACCAGCCGGGGACCCACCCCCACGATCGCGCCGATCTGCCCGTACCCGGCCACGCGGCCCGCCGGGATCTGCTCGACGGTGCGCAGCACCTTCTCGATCGTGAGGTCGTCCATGCGGGCGCGGCGCGGCGGCCCGTCCGCCGGGACGCGTTCGGTGCGGCCCCCGCTCATCGGGCGTCGTCCAGGACAGCTCCACCGTCGGCACCGGCCGCGCCCGCCGCGCGGACCGCATCGTCCCGGCCGTCATCCATCGTGGGCTCGCCCTCGGGCCGGACAGACCCGCCCTCGGGCCGGACACGCCCGACCTTGGGCCCGACGACCTCTCCCTCGGGCCGGGCGACCTCTCCCTCGGGCCGGACATGCCCGCCCTTGGGCCCGACGACCCCACCACCGGGCCGGACGACCTCCTCGGTGAGGGCCTGGGCCAGCTCCCGTCCGGCCTCGACCAGGTACGGCTCGGGGTCCGCGATCGCCGCGGCGACGCTCCCGGCGATGCCGACCAGGTCTCTCCCCGCCGCGCCGGGCGGCAGCGGTGCGTCGATGCTCCCGGCGACCACCAGCAGCCGGGGCCGGTGGGGCGCAGCGGCGGCGAGCGCCGCGACGTGGCCCACGACCTTGCCCTCGGCCGTCTGCCCGTCGTACCGCCCCTCCCCGGTGATCACCACATCGGCCGCGTCCAGGCGCGCGGGCAGCCCCGCGGCCCCGCCGATTCCGATGCTCCCGGCGGTGAGCTCCGCGCCCCAGGCGAGCAGGGCCGCGGCCGTGCCCCCGGCGGCGCCGGATCCCGGGGTGGCCGGGTCGATGCCGTAGAGCTCCGCGAGCCGTTCCAGCGCCGCGTCGACGAGGGGCACATCGTCCGAGCTCAGCCCCTTCTGTGGGCCGAAGATGGCCGCGGCGCCGTGCGGACCCGTCAGCGGGGAGCGGACGTCGGAGAGGATCTGCACGCCGTCGGCAGGCAGAGGCGGGAGTCCCGTGAGGTCGACGTGGTCGATGCGGGACAGCCCTGCCGCCCCGCGGGGGACCGTGCGCCCCTCGGCGTCGGTGAGCACCGCGCCGAGGGCGCTCAGCAGGCCCGTGCCGCCGTCGGTGGAGGCGCTGGATCCCAGGCCGATGAGCAGACGTCTGGCCCCGGCGTCCAGAGCCGCGCGCACGGCCTCGCCGAGACCGACGGTGTGGGCGTCCCAGGGGCGCAGGTGCTCGCCCAGCAGGGCGATCCCGCTCGTCTCGGCGAGCTCGAGCACGGCCGTGCCGTCGGCCAGCAGCAGCACCCGCGCGGGGTGCGGGGCGTCATCGGGGCCGGTGACCTCGACCGCCAGCTCCCGTGCCCCCGGGGCGGCGCCGGCCATCGCGTCGATGGTCCCCTCGCCGCCGTCGGCGAGCGGCAGCAGGTCCACGGCGTCCCCGGGACGCGCCGCGAGCCATCCCCGGCCCAGGGCGCGCGCGGCGTCGGCGGCGGTGATCGATCCCTTGAAGCCGTCGGGGCACACGAGCACCGGCAGGGGCCGATCCTGCTGATCGTCGTCGGTCATGCCGACACTGTGCCATGGGCCCGATGCGGCACGTGCGCGCGCCCCGGTAGTCTGGCTCGCCGTGACCACCTCTGCCGACACCCGCCCCGACGAGCGCGACGACGACCTCGAGGGCACCTCGATCGTCATGCACCGCCTGGTGGATCCCTCCCGTCGGGTGCTCGTGGCCCTCCTGCAGGGTCCGTTCCTCGACGGCCGCAAGGATCCGACGCGCTACGCGCAGCTGCTGCGGGACCGCTCCGCGATCGAGGCACGCCTGTCGGACCTGTTCCTGGACCTCGTGGTCGACGACGACGCGCAGGTGGCGTTCGTGCGCCAGGGCGAGGACGACGTCGATGCCCCCAAGCTCCTGCGGCGCCTCACGGGGCTGAACCGGATGGACTCGGTGCTGCTGCTGGTGCTGCGCCAGATGCTGCTGACGCAGTCCTCGCGCGGTCAGCGCGCCGTGACCACCGAGCGCGAGATCGAGCAGAGCCTCGCGGCGTACCGCCGCACCTCCTCGACCGACGAGGCGGGCTTCACCAAGGAGATCCGCGCCTCGATCACCAAGCTCCAGCGAGCAGGCCTGCTCGACGAGCAGGGCGATGCCTTCGAGGTCTCCCCGGTGCTGCGCCTCATGATCGACCCCGATACGGCGCGGGAGTTCATCCGGCTGTACCGCGAGGCGGGCGTCCCGCTCGAGGACGCGGGCGATGCCGGGGACGGGGACGCCGAGGACGACGGCACCCGCGGGGCCGACTGAGCCCTGCGCCTCCCGGTACCCTCTCAGGGTGGAATCCGCGAGCGCCCCGACCTCTTCGACCGCCCTGGACCTGCCCGGTCTGGCCGCCGAATCCTCCGAGCGGGCCCCCGTCGCCGTCGACCCCGAGCACCCGCACCCCGGGCAGTGGCGCCTGACGCACGTGCAGCTGTCGAACTGGGGCACCTTCCACGGCACCCACGACCTCGCCATCAGCCCCAAGGGCTACTTCCTCACCGGCGGCCCCGGCACGGGCAAGTCGACCCTGCTGGACGCGATCAGCGCGCTGCTGACGCCCCCGCGCACCCTCCACTTCAACGCCGCCGCCTCGGACGCGGGCCCCACCCGCTCCAAGAGCCGCCGCACCATCGCCAGCTACGTGCGCGGCGCCTGGGCGATGCACTACGACGCCGCGACCGGCGAGTTCAGCCAGGAGGTGCTGCGCGAGCGCTCGACGCTGTCGGTGGTCACGTTGCGCTATTCCGACGGCGAGGGCCACACGATCCAGCTCTCGCGCCTGATGCTCCTGCACGCCGGGCACCGCGCCGACTCCGACGTGAAGTCCCTGTACGTCATCGCCCGCACCCCGCTGGACGTCTCGGACCTCCGGGCCTTCGTCTCCACGCAGATCGAGGGCCGGGCGCTCGAGCAGGCACACCCCGGCACCGAGACCTTCCGGCAGTTCCGGGAGTACCGCGCACGCTTCTGCCAGCTCCTCGGGATCCCCGACGAGAAGGCCCTGCAGCTGCTCCACAAGATCCAGTCCGCCAAGGAGCTGGGGGACGTCAACACCCTGTTGCGCGACTACATGCTCGACGAGCCGCGCACCTTCGAGCTGGCCGACCAGGCTCTCGCCAACTTCGACAACCTCTCCGAGGTCTACGAGGCGCTCGTGACCGCCCGCGAGCAGCGCGACCTCCTGCGCACGCTCGCCGAGGCGCACACGGCGTGGTCGGCGATGCGCGAGCGGGGCGGGGAGCTCGTGGACCGCCGGGCCGACATCGACCTGTTCGCAGCCCGCCACCTGGTGCGCCTGCTCGACGAGGACCAGGGACATCTGCAGCTCGAGCACGACCGGGCCGCCGCCCAGCAGCGCCGCCTGACCCAGGACGTCGCCGAGTCCCGCGCCGACCTCGCCCAGCTCAAGGAGCAGCGCCGCCGCGCCGGCGGCGGGGAGATCGACGACTGGAAGCAGCAGATCGCCGGTCTGGAGGTCGAGCGGGACCGCCGCAAGGAGCGCGCGACCGAGTTCGCGAGCCAGCTCGCGACGGTCGAGCTGCGCACGCCCGTCAGCGAGGACCTGTTCCTCGCGACCCAGCGTGAGGTCACCGACCTGCGTCGGGCCCTGGACGACGAGGAGCGCACCTCCGCCCAGCGCAGCTGGGACGCCGAGGCCGCCGTCCGTGAGCAGACCGAGACTCTGCGCTCCGCCACCGCCGAGCTGCAGTCGCTCACCTCCCGTGCCTCGAACCTGCATTCGGAGGACGTGGCTCTGCGCGACGCGATCGCCCGCGAGGTGGGGGTCGCGCCCACCACGCTGCCGTTCGCCGCGGAGCTGCTGCAGGTCGCCGCCGGCGAGGGGGAGTGGACCGCCGCCGCCGAGCAGGCCCTGCGGGGCCTCGCCCGCTCGATCCTCGTGCCCGACCGCGTGTACCGCGAGGTCGCCGCCGTCATCGACCGCACGAAGCTGCGGCGCCGCATCTCCTACAACCGGGTCAACACCGACCTGCACCGTCCCGCCCGGTCGATCGACGAGCGCACCCTCGCCGCGAAGATCGACATCAAGGACGGCGAGTTCCACGCGTGGCTGTCCCATGAGATCTCCGCCCGCATGGACTACGTGTGCGCCGAGGACCTCGAGGAGTTCACGCGCCTGCCGCGCGCGGTGCTGCGCTCGGGACAGATCAAGCACTCCGCGACCCGTCACGAGAAGAACGCGGACCGCGCGATCAACGACCGCTCGCAGTGGGTGCTGGGCTTCGACAACCGCGCCAAGCGCACCGTGTTCGAGGAGGAGCGGGTGCGCGCCGAGCAGGCGCTGTTCGAGGCGCAGGCCCGCCGCAAGGACGTCGAGGCCCAGGTGGAGGTGCGCCGCGCGCGCCAGTTCGCCCTGCAGGGCATCGCCTCGGTGACCTGGGACGACATCGACGCCGCCTCGGTCGCGCGCCGCATCGCGAACCTGCGGGACATGGTCCGGGCATCCGAGGACGGCTCCCAGGCGCTCGCCGAGCTCGCCCGCCAGGTCGACGACGTCGAGCAGGCCATCGTCGATGCCGACGAGGAGCTGCTCGAGGTGGTCCGCACCCTCGGGCGCCTCTCCGAGCAGTCCGAGCGCTCGGCCGAGCGCCTCGAGCAGGCCCGAGCCCGAGTAGCCGCCCGGGAGCTGACCCCCGAGGTCGAGGCCGAGCTCGCCGAGCGCTTCGCCGCGATCGCCCCCACCCTGGTCCTGGCGACCATCGACCAGGTCACCAAGGACACCGCCGCCACCCTGGACGCCGAGCTCATGGACCTCACACGGCGCACCTCGCGCGCCGAGGAGGACATGCGCACCGCGATGCGCGAGTTCGGGCGCCGCTGGCCCGCCGAGGCCGGGGACACCGACACGTCGCTGGACGCGGTCGATGACCACCTGGCGATCCTCTCCCGCATCGAGGAGGAGAAGCTGCCCGAGGTCGAGGACCGCTTCTTCGCCTTCTTCACCGGCAACACCCTGGGCGACGTGCAGGCGCTCGCGACCGCGATCGGACGCGAGCCCGTCGAGATCCGCAAGCGCCTGAGCCGCATCAACGCCCTGCTGTCGCAGGTCGAGTTCCACCGCGGGCGCTTCCTGCAGCTCTCGATGCGTCCCGTGCACCTGGCCGCCCTCGACGAGTTCAAGGAGGCCCTGGACGAGGCCGCGCGGGACACCGTCGCCAACGACGTCACCCTGGACCGCGAGCGGGCCGAGGAGCGCTTCGTGTCCCTGCGGCGCCTCATGGGCATCATTGCCGCGGCCCGCACGCACGACGACCAGGTCTCCCGCGCGATCCTCGACGTGCGGCGCCACGTGCACTTCCACGCCGAGGAGATCGACGCGAACGGCGTCGTCGTCCACGCCCACGAGTCCGGCGGACCGCTCTCGGGCGGCCAGAACGAGCGGCTGACGACGTTCTGCCTGGCCGCGGCGCTGCGCTACCAGCTCGCGGGCACGGGCACCGCGGTCCCGCGCTACGCGCCGATCATCATCGACGAGGCCTTCTCCAAGGGCGCCGGCAAGTTCATCACCGCGGCGATGGAGTCCTTCCGCCATTTCGGCTTCCAGGTCATCCTCGCCAACCCCGGCAAGAACCCGCAGGCCCTGGCACCGTTCATCGGCGGCGTGGGCGTCGTGTCGATCCGCGAGGACCGCTACTCCTCGGTCTCGCCGATCGAGTTCGTGCCCGTCGAGGGCTGAACGCCGTTCGATCAGCCGATCAGGCGCGCGAGCGCCGTGACCGGGATCGGCGCCCAGTCGGGCCGGTTGCGCACCTCGTACAGCGCCTCGTAGATCGCCTTGTCGGCCTCGAAGGCCGCCAGCAGCACGGCGAAGGACGGGTCGGCGGGATCGATCCCGGCGGTCTCGGTGTATCCGGCGAGGAAGGCCTCGCGGGCCCGCGCGGCCCAGGCGTCGACCTCGGCCACGGCCGCGGCGCCGGCGTGCTCGAGGCGCACGGCGCCGGCGACGTAGTCGAGGCTGCGGAGCATCCCGGCGACGTCGCGGACGGTGGAGTCGGGCAGTGAGCGCTCGGCGAGCGGGCGCATCGGCTCGCCCTCGAAGTCCAGCAGCACCCAGCCGCGCCCGGGCACCGCGAGCACCTGCCCCAGGTGATAGTCCCCGTGGATCCGCTGGAAGGCGGGCCAGGGCACCTCGAGCGCCGTGTCCAGCAGGGCGCCGAGGGGACCGGCGGCGGCATCGACCTCGGCGACCTCGGCGCGGGACTCGGTCAGGCGCGCGTGCATCGAGGCGACGATCCGTTCCCGCTCCGCCGCCGACGGCTCCGTCGTCCCCAGCGCCGCCGCGAGATCGGCGTGGACGTGCGCCGTCGCCTCGCCGAGGGCCCGGGCGCCGGCCGTGAAGTCGGTGCCCGCGACGGCGTCGCGCAGCGCGACCCGCCATGCGTCCTCGACGCCGGGGAAGAACTCCTGGACGAACAGCGCATGCCCGCGCCGCGGGTCGTTCCCCGCGGACCAGTCGACCGTCGCCGAGCCGATCAGGGGCGCGACCTGGGTGCTGCCGGCCGCGTCGAGGGTGCCCTGCAGCACGACGTCGGGATTCTCCCCTGCCTGGAGCACGCGGAAGAGCTTGGCGATCACCGGGGGCGCCCCGTCGAGCTCGAAGATCATCGAGGAGTTGGACTGCTCCCCGGACAGCAGGCGGGAGGCGGTGACGGCGGCGCGTCCACGCTCCTGCACGTCGTGGCCCGTGAGGGCCAGGGCGCCGTCGTCGGCGCGCCGCTCGTGGACCACGAGGTCCAGCAGGGCGGCGCGGCCGATCGCGGTGCGCGGGGCGTCGTCCACCCGCAACGGGCCGCCCGGGACGGCGAGGACGCCGATCTCCGCGGCGGCATCCGTCGCCGGCGCCGCGTGGGGGTCCGGCAGCGACAGGACCAGGGGCACCTGGTAGTCGGTGACGCGGCCGGCGGCCTCGACCCGGATCACCGTGTCCAGCACGCGGTGCGTCGCGTCCCCGGCCAGGACGACCGCACCCGCGAGGGTGAGCCGGGTGTCCCCGGCGGCCTTGGCGGTGTACCACCGCTGGGTGCGGATCCATGCGGTCAGGTGCGGTGCGAGCTCGTCGAACAGCTCGACCAGCGGCGGGAGCGGGGCCTGGGCGGGGGAGGGCGGCGTGTCGACCATGCCCCCCAGGCTAGACGCACCCCCCTGGTACCGTGAGGCGGTGCCGACGGCCCCCGTTCCCGCGCGCGCCCTGGCCCGCAGGGCGCTCCGCGCCGCCCTCCGCAAGGACCGCGCCGGCCGGCCCGCCGAACGTCGGCACCGCCCCCCGCCGTCCGCAGATCGTCCGCAGCGCGCCCAGGGCTCCGCACATCGTCGGCATCGCGGCGCTGGGCCTGCGTCGCGCCTGCTCACGTTCGCCGCGACGCTGCTCCTCGCCTGCTCGATGCCCCTGGCGGCCCTGCCGGCCCACGCCGCGGGAGGCTCGCTCGCCGACCACGAGACCCGGGCCTCCGAGGGCGGAGCCGTGACCTTCAGCGTGCTCGACGGCTCCCAGGACATCGAGCCGGGCAGCGTCCGTCTGCTGCTGGACGGCCTGCCGCCCGGCACCACCCTCACCGCGGACGGGCGCCGGGCCGTCGTCCCCGGTCAGGGCGCGTGGGAGGTCTCGCCGGACGGCACCACCGTCGCGTACACGCCCGTGGGAGGCCGGATCGGCCGGGAGCCGTCCCCCGTGCAGTACACGGCACGGGACAGGGCGGGCGACGGCGTGACCCCGGCCGTGCTGTCCGTCATCATCCCGCTGATCCCCGACATGGTGCGTGCCTCGGCCTTCGGCGCCCCCGTGGTGTTCCCGCTCTCCGAGGTGCAGCAGGGGATCGACCCGGCCACCCTGGTGCTCGTGAGCGCCGACCCCGCCGGCGAGGTGCCGACCGACGTCCAGGGCGACGGCACCCGCGCGATCGTCGAGGGCCAGGGCACCTGGACCCTGGACCGCGCAGGCCTCACCGTGACCTTCACCGCCGCGGACGACACCGTCCGCGCCGTCGATCCGGTCCTCGTGCGCGGCGCCGACGCGCAGGGGCTCACGGCCGCCCCGGGGATCCTGCGGGTCGGGTACCCGCGTCTGCTGGACCTCCAGGTGGCCGAGGCGCCCGATTCCGCGGTGCAGTTCCCGGTCATGGACTCCTCGCGGAACGTCCGCGCCGACTCGCTGGCCTTCGACATGGCGACCGTCCCCGCGGGCGCCTCGCTGAGCGAGGACGGCAGGACCCTCACGGTGCCCGGCGAGGGCACCTGGGCGATCGACGTGACCACGGGCGCGGTGACGTTCACGCCCGGTGCAGGCCTCCAGGGCGACCCGACCCCCGTGCCGATCTCCGGAGGAGGCCTCTTCGACACCGGGAACACGGCCACCTGCCGGCTCACGGTCCAGTACGACGAGACCCCTCCGGTCACCCGCGGAGACCAGCTCCGCACGGCCCCCGGCCATGCGGTCTCGGTGGACCTGCTGGCCAACGACACCCCCGGACGTGCCTCCGACCCCCTGGACCCGAGCTCCGTGCGCCTGCGGTCCCCGGACGTCGTGGACCGCGACGGCCTGGGACGGCGGGTCGCGATCCCCGGGCAGGGCGTCTACACCGTCGGTGCCGATGGCGTCGTGACGTTCACCCCGGAGGACGGATTCGTGGGTCGCGCCACCCCCGTGGAGTACACGGTGTCCGACGCCGCCGGGATCTCCGTCGCGGCGCCGATCGCCGTGGACGTGGACCCCGATGCCCCGGCACCCGTGCGCGTCGAATCCGGCGGCATCAACTCCCTCCTGCAGGGGCTCGAGCCGGGCCGCACCTCGACGTTCGCGGTGTTCGGGTCGATGGTGGTGCTGCTGCTGTTCGCCGGAACCGTCTCGCTGTGGATCGGCTCCCGCATGGAGGACGACCGCCGCTCCCAGTGAGGAACGACGGCCGTCGCAGCGATCGTGATGCCCGTGGGGGCATCGGAGAGGTCAGTCCAGGGGCCGGAAGCCGATCCCCAGGGCCTCCAGACGCGGCAGGTGCGCCGCGAGGCGCTCGCGGAACTCCGCCCAGCTCTGCTCGGGCGAACCCCAGGCGCGCTCGGCCAGGGCGCACAGCCGCGGCAGCGCCATGTACTGCAGCGACGCGGCGTCGGGGATGTACTCGGTCCACAGTTGGCCCTGGATCCCCAGGATCAGCGCCTCCTGCTCCTCGGTGAGCTTCTTGGGCACCAGGCGCCCGGTGAACACGTCCTCGAGCGTGGTGATGCCGCCCGGGATCGCGATCGGCTCCTCGTGGCCCTTGGCCTGGGCGTGGTCGAAGTACAGGAAGCGCTCGGTCGCCACGACGGTGGGGAAGCCCCGCGAGGTGGACTCCTCCACACCCTCGTCGCGCCGCCAGTTCATGACGATCGTGTCGTCGGGCAGGTGGCTCTCGAGGACCTCGTCCCAGCCGATGATCCGCTTGCCCTGCTCGCGCAGCACATCGGCGGCGAAATCGGTGAAGCGGCCCTGGATCTCCGAGACCCGGGTCAGACCCCACTCGTTCATGCGGGCGCGCGCCGCGGGGGACTGCTCCCACTCGGTGCGCGGGCACTCGTCCCCGCCGATGTGGACGTAGGGACCGGGGAAGATGTCCGCCACCTGGGTGAGCACGTCCCGGACGAAGGCGAAGGCCTCGTCGGACACGCCCAGGACGTGGTCGGAGATGCCCCAGACCTCGCGGACCCCCACCTGCCGCGAGGGATCGCTGCCGAGCTCGGGGTAGGAGGCGACGGCCGCCTGCATGTGCCCGGGCAGGTCGACCTCGGGGACGATGAGGATCCCGCGCCGCTGCGCGTACTCGACGAGTCCGCGCAGCTCGTCCTGGGTGTAGGAGCCGCCGTGGCGCTCGTCGTCGAACTCGTGCTCGCCCTCGGGGCGGTAGATGCCGATCACGGTGCGGTCGCGCCAGGCGCCGATCTCGGTCAGTCGCGGGTAGCCCTTGATCTCGATGCGCCAGCCCTGGTCGTCGGTCAGGTGCAGGTGCAGCACGTTCAGGCGGTGCAGGGCCATCGCGTCGATCATCGTCTCGAGGTCGGCGATCGCGAAGAAGTGGCGGGCGACGTCCAGGTGGAGGCCGCGCCAGGCGTAGCGCGGGGCGTCGGAGATGGTCACGCAGGGGATCTCCCCGGCGGCGTCGGAGACGATCTGCGCGAAGGTGTTGCGGCCGTCGGCGAGGGCGGCCTCGCTGCCGGCGGTGAGGTGGGCGCCCTGGGGGGTGATCGACAGCGCGTACTCGGTGCGCGGCAGCTCCTCGGAGACGCCGACGGAGAGCCCGCCCCAGGGATCGTCGGTGCGCCAGCTGCCGCTGGACCAGGTGACGGAGCGGGGGAGCGGGACCAGGCTGATCGGGTCGGGCACGGTGCCTCCTTGCGGGGTGGATGCGGGGGTCCGGGACGATCCGGACGACCGGGCCAGTGTTCCACACCACGTGCGGGAACGGCCCTGTCGCGCGCCAGCAGGAGGGCGGTGCCCGGACGGACGGGAGCCCGGTCGGCGACTGCCGACCGGGCTCCTCGCGGCGTCCTGTCCCTTCCCTGTGACGGTCACCCGTCGGACAGGCCGACGCGGCCTGGGGAGGTGTCCGTCAGCGGTAGGTGACGAACACGTGCGGGGCGTTCCAGATCGACCGCTCGACGACCTTGCCCTTGGAGGTTCCGGCGTCGATGATCGTGCCGTTGCCCACGTAGATGCCGATGTGCCCGTAGTTCCCGGCGGTGAAGGCGACGAGGTCGCCCGGACGCGCCTCGGATCGCGGGATGATGCGGCCGGCCTGCACCTGAGCACTGGCCGTGCGGGGGATCGAGATCCCGTTCTTCTTGTAGACGTGCTGTGTCAGCCCCGAGCAGTCGAAGCTGTCGCCCGGCTTGGAGGCGCCCCAGACGTAGCGGGTGCCCAGCTGCTGGCGCGCGTCCTCGACGATGGAGCTCCCGGAGACCGACGAGCCGTTGGACGAGGAGCCCGAGGACGACGAGCCGGAGGAGGACCCCGAGGAGCCGCCGGACGAGGAGCCGACGCTGCCGCCGAGCGCCGCCCAGGTCCGGGGGCCGACGATCCCGTCGACGGAGAGCCCGACCGAGCTCTGGAAGGCGCGCACCGCCGCGTTGGTCGACGAGCCGAAGTATCCCGTCGCGGAGAAGGTGGCTCCCCGCTCGCGCAGCAGGTTCTGGAGGTCGGTGACGGCACTTCCGCGGGCGCCGATCCGCAGCTTGGGGCGCGAGGAGCTCGAGGAGGAGCTCTGCCCCGAGGAGGAGGACGAGGCAGGAGCGGACGAGCTGCCGTTCAGGGCCGCCCAGGTGCGGGTGCCTGCGACGCCGTCGACGGCGAGCCCGTTCGCGCGCTGGAAGTCCCGGACCGCCTGCCGGGTGGCGGAGCCGAATCTGCCGTCGACCGCGATCGACGCGCCACGGCTGTTGAGGGCGCTCTGGAGCTGGGACACCGAGGTCCCGCGGGATCCGATCGAGAGCACGGCGGTCCGGGCGGTGGTGCCCGCGACCGCGGGGGAGGGGGCCGTGCCCTTGAGGGTCTTGACCGTCGGGATGGGCCCGGTCTCGGCGTGGGCGGCGCCGCCGATGGCGGCGCCGGCGGTCATCGCTCCGAGGGCGGCGGCGCCGCCCAGGGACTTGCCCACCGGTGCGGCGAGTCCGCGGTAGTCGATGACGGCTCGACCCGGGGCTCGATGGGTGTTGCGGGATGCTGTGCGGAACATGTCCGTCGGACTCCTTCGCGGCCGCGACGGGTCCCGGCGCCGCGGAATGCTGCGGGGCGAGGGGACCAGCGTGCCCGTCCGGTGAGAGAGGAAGCGTCCCACAGGGACGGGCAGCGGCCCCGGGGATCGGTGCCCCGACCGGGCGGCACGCCGCCACCCTATGGGGCTTCACAGCGTCTTCACGAGGCGCCATGACCTGTCTGTGCACAGCGTTTTACCAAGATTTTGCCAAATGGCCTCGATCGCTCGGCGTTTCCGCTTCCGTCGGGAGTCCCGATGTGCTAATTACACCGCTGTTATTCGCGGGATGCGCGATCGTCGGCGATTTGTCCTCCACACGTCGGGTACATCCCCAGGCGGACCTCGACGGACCCGAGGTCCGGCGGATCGCCGCACAGTGGGGGCGAGCGGCTCCGCCGGTGCCGACGGACGTGGGACGGGACGAGGTGCGACATGGTGGCAACGGTGGCAGGGGCCGACGGATTCCTGGGATCGATGACGGAGGACGTGCGCGGGTTCGGCACGGCGGCCGCAACGGCGGCCGCGGGGCTCACGGAGCTGATCGAACGTGTCGGGGCGAGGTGGCGCTCGATCCACGAGGGCTGCTGGTTCGGATCGGACGCCGACGAGTACGACACGGACCTGCAGTCCTGGATCGAGAAGGCCAGGCACGTCGTCGAGCTCCTCATCGAGCTGTCCGAGGCGCTCGAGGGCGAGGCGCGGGACCAGGACGAGGCGAGCGCCGAGGACGGCGGCGGAGCGGGTGCCGGTGGGGCACCGAGCGGCGGATCGGCAGGCGGTGCCGGTGCGGCTGGCGGAGGGATCTCGGGGGCGCCACCTGCGGACGCCCAGGAGGGCGCTCGACGGCCCTGGGAGGAACTGGGCCTCGTGGGCATCGAGCGCAGGACCGCACAGGACGCGCGGGCCTACCTCGGACCCCTCCTCTCACCCGACGGTGAGAACCCCGGGGTCGAGGGGGAACGCGGTGAGCAGGACGGAGGGCTGTTCGGCGGTCGGCTCCGCCCGGACTGGCTGCTGCACTGAGCAGACACGGGGCCACGGCCCGTCAGGAGGCGCGAGCCCCGACGGGACGCGCGGGGACTGGACGGGAGGCGCGGGAGCCGAACGGGACGCGCGGGGACCGGTCGGAAGGCGCGGGAGCCCAACGGGACGCGCGGGGACCGGACGGAGGGCGCGAGCCTCGACGGGAGCCGTGGGGACCGGACGGAGGGCGCGGGCGCCCGACGGCGACCGACCTGGGTGACGGATGCTGACCGCGGTGGCCGACCGCTCATGGAATGCACGAAGGGCCGCTCACGTGGTGACGTGAGCGGCCCTTCGCGGTGCTCCCGGAGGAGCGTGGGTCGGGGTGACAGGATTTGAACCTGCGACCTCCTCGTCCCGAACGAGGCGCGCTACCAAGCTGCGCCACACCCCGGTCGCGAGCCGTGTTCCGACTCGCCGACAGGCAACATTACCAACACCGCTCCGCAGGTCGCGACCGTTCAGACGCGGCGCGGGGTCAACGTGAGCAAAGTCGCCTCCGGCGGATTGGCGAAACGGTAGTTCGAGTAGGGACTGGCGCCGAGGCCGCCGCTCACGTGGAGCGGCACCCCGCGCCAGGCGGAGAGGCCCCGCGCCTGGCGCCGCGGGAGATCGCAGTTGGTGACCAGCGCGCCGAACCCCGGGACGCGGAGCTGACCGCCGTGGGTGTGGCCGGCCAGGATCAGATCGGCGCCGTCCTGGACGAAGGCGTCGAGCACGCGACGGTACGGCGCATGGGCCACGCCGATCCGCACGACGGCGGCCCCGAGGTCGCGATCGGCCGCCGGGGGAGCTTCCGGGCCCGGCATCTCGTCACGCTCCAGGTGGGGGTCGTCCACGCCCACCCAGCGGATCGTGGCGCCGGCCGCGGTGCTCTCGCCGCGACGGTTGGTCAGGTCCACCCAGCCGTGCTCCGACAGCACGCGGGCCAGGGCCGGGGTCGGCAGGTCCAGGGGTCGTGCGGCCGTCGTGTATCCCTCCGGTCGCGGATCCGGCAGGAAGTAGCGCAGGGGGTTCTTCGGGGAGGGCGCGTACATGTCGTTGCTGCCCATGACGAAGGCGCCCGGCCTGCTCAGCAGGGGAGCGATCGCATCGGCCAGGGCCGTCACCGACCAGGGACCCGCGATGTTGTCGCCGGTGTCGACCACGACGTCCGGCTGGAGATCCGCGAGGGATCGCAGGAAGGCCAGCTTGCGCTCGTCGTCGGGCAGGAGGTGGATGTCGGAGATGTGCAGCAGGCGCACGGGGGAGGCCGTCACCGGCAGGACCGGCACCTCCGCGCGACGCACCGTGTACCGGTGCACCTCGATCCGGCGCGCCCAGACGTGCGCACCGGCGGCCGCGACGCCGGCCAGCGCGATGCCCGCGCCGAGCGTGCGCCGCGTCGACCTGCCCGTCACGAACCAGCCGAGACGATGATCGAGACCGGGGCGCCCTTGGCGAGCTGGCTGCCCGCCTCCGGGTCCGTCCCGATGACCTGGCCCTCGGGCACCCGGTCCGACTTCCCCTCGCGCTGCGAGACCTGGTACCCCGCGCCGGACAGCGCCGCCGTCGCGTCCTCCGGGGACTTCCCGGCCACGTCGGGCACGGTGTCCCCGCCAGCGGCGGGCTGGTCGCCCTGCGGGTCGCCGCCGCCCACGAGGGAACCGCCCGGCGGCTGGTCCGGGAACGGGATGTTGGGCAGGCCCCGGGTGATGTCGGTCATGTACTCCTGCCACGTGGGCAGCGAGACGGTGTTGCCGTAGACGTCCCCGGAGAGGGTCCGGCCGTCCACCACGGTGCCCTGCGGGGGCACGTTGCCCGTCGGCGAGCCGTACCAGACGGCGGTCGAGAACTGCTTGGTGAATCCGACGTACCAGGTGTGGTACTCCCGGGACGAGGTGCCGGTCTTGCCACCGGCCGTCTGGCCGGGGATGACCATGCCCTTGCCGGTCGCGCGGGGGTCCGAGAGATCCTGCTCGAGGACCCAGGAGACCGCGTCTGCGACCTTCTGGTCGAGGACCTGGCTGCACTGGGAGCCGGAGGTCGGCATCTCCTTGCCGTCGCGATCGGCGACCGAGGTGATCGGCGTGGGCACGCAGTAGGTGCCGCCCGAGGCGAACGTCGCGTAGGCGGCGGCCATGTCGAGCGCCGAGATGTTCTGCTCGCCGAGCACGAGTGCGGCGGGCGCCAGACCGGAGCCGTAGATGTCCTCGATCGGCGTGGCCGCGGCATCCTGGGCGAGCCGGTTGAAGCTCGCGGGCACGGCCCCCATCGTGCGGGCGCGGCTGCCGATGTCGCAGAGGTCGATCCGCAGCGCGATCTGCGCGTACGAGGTGTTGACCGAGAACTTGGTCGCGTCGAGCACGGTCTGCTCCGGGGGCAGGGTGAAGCCCACCGCGTTGTCGGGATCCCAGGGGTCCGAGGGCTGGTACCAGCGTCCCCTGTTCAGGCACCGTGCGGGGAACGACGCCTTGGGGCCACGGGCGGTCGCGACGGTGTCGTAGATCGAGTGTCCGGTCTCGAGGTACTGGGTGAGCACGAACGGCTTGTACGTCGAGCCGACCGGGAAGCCGTTGCCGCCGCCGTACTGGTGGGGCACGTTGAAGTTGATCGCCGTCTGCCCGACGCCCGCATCCTGGTAGGGGTTGAACGTGCGGTTCTGCGCCATCACGAGGATCTTGCCGGTGCCCGGCTCGACGGTGACGATCGAGTGCCCGAAGCCCTTCTGGGCATCGGGTGCGACCTTGCGGTTGACGATGTCCTCGGCGATCTTCTGCTTGCCGGGATCCAGCGTCGTGCGGATCGTCAGGCCGCCGCCGTACAGCAGCTTCCGGCGCTCCTCGGGGGTCGCGGCGAACTTCGGATCGTTCACGAGCACCCGGGAGACGTAGTCGCAGAAGAAGCCGCTGCCCCCGGCGTCGGCGCAGCCCGCCGTGACGTTCTGGACGTGGAGCATGTCCTGCACCGGCTGCTGGGAGTACTGGTCGAACGTCGGCTGGTCGATGTATCCCTGGTTCAGCATGTCGCGCAGGACCTCGTTGCGGCGCTTCTGACCGGACTCGGGGTGCTTGACGGGGTCGTACTGGTTGGGGCCGTTGGTGATGGCGGCGAGCATCGCCGCCTCACCCGGGTTCAGGTCCGCGGCGTTCTTGGAGAAGTAGTGGAGAGAGGCGGTCTGCACGCCGTACTGCGAGGGACCGAACTGGGCGAGGTTCAGGTAGCCGTTGAGGATCTCGTCCTTGGACCACTTCTTCTCGAGGGAGATCGCGAGCTTGGCCTCCCGGAGCTTGCGCCCGTAGGACTGCTCCGTCGCCTTGGCGATCCCCTCCTTGTCGCCCTTCTGCACGGCGTCCATGAGCAGGGCGTTCTTGATGTACTGCTGGGTCAGCGTCGAGCCGCCCTGCGTCGGGCCGCCCACGGAGTTCGAGAGCAGTGCGCGGACCATGCCCTTGGGGTCGATGCCCCCGTGCTCGTAGAAGCGGCGGTCCTCGACGGCGACCACGGCGTGCTGCATGTGCGGGCTGATCTGGTCCAGCGGGACCATGATCCGGTTCTCGGTGTAGAACGTCGCCAGGAGCGAGCCGTCGGCCGCCTCGATGCGGCTGGACTCGTTCAGGGGCGCGACCTCGAGCTCGGTGGGGAAGGAGTCGAACATCGTGACCCCCTCCTCGGCGACCTTCGAGGTGAGCGTCACGGCGGGCACGAAGAAGGCGGCCATGAGCACGCCTGCGAGACCGCACACGGCCAGCATCCCGAACAGCAGCATGAGGGTCTGGGCGGCGACGGTCGAGACCGGACGGTGCTCGTTCCCGGGGTCGCCGCGCAGTTCGTCGATCGCAGACATGCGCCCCAGGGTACGGTGCGCGGGCGCGCTCGTGCGAGGGCTCGCCGCCGCCGCCCGCTTGGCACGTGATCCGTTCGACCCTACGATGGCTCGGAACCAGACCGGTCGATGAGGATTCGGGGAGGTCACGATCATGACGATCGCGAGCGTCGCAACGGCGACGGACGGAAGCTGGGCCGGACGAGGCGCGTGCAGCGTGCTCGATCCGGAGGAGTTCTTCGCCCAGGGGGCAGAGCAGCAACGCATCAAGACCGTGTGCGCGGAGTGCCCGGTGCGGGTCGAATGCCTCGCCGATGCGCTCGACAACCGCATCGAGTTCGGCGTGTGGGGCGGCATGACCGAGCGCGAGCGGCGCCGGCTGCTGCGGGAGCACCCCGAGGTCAGGGACTGGTTCGGAGTGCTGGATCGTGCCCGCACCCGCAGTCCGGCGGTGATCGAGCGGGTGGCGGGCTGAGGGGTGCCGGTGGCGGCCAGTAGAGTCCTGCCATGACTGCGATCCGCTGGGAATACCTGACCGTGCCCCTCCTCATCCATGCCACCAAGCAGATTCTCGACAACTACGGGAGCGAGGGCTGGGAGCTGGTCCAGGTGGTCCCCGGACCCAACCCCGAGTCCCTCGTGGCGTACCTCAAGCGCCCCCTGGACGCCTGACATGAGCGCCGTCGAGGACCGTCTGGCCGAACTCGACATGACATTGCCGCAGGTCGTGCCCCCGCTGGCCGCCTACGTGCCGGCCGTGCGCTCGGGCGACCAGGTCTGGACCTCCGGCCAGCTGCCGATGGTCGACGGGGCCCTGCCCGAGACGGGCGTCGTCGGCACCGCGGACGGACAGGTCGCCCCCGAGCGCGCTCAGGAGCTCGCTCGGATCGCGTGCCTGAACGCTCTGGCCGCCGTGCGCTCGGTGATCGGGGACCTCGATCACGTCGTGCGCGTCGTCAAGGTCGTCGGCTTCGTCGCCTCCGCGCCCGACTTCACGGGGCAGCCCGCCGTCGTCAACGGCGCGAGCGCCCTGCTGGGTGAGGTCTTCGGGGAGGCCGGCATCCATGCCCGCTCGGCCGTCGGCGTGGCGGTCCTGCCCATCGGCTCCCCCGTCGAGGTCGAGCTCGTGGTCGAGGTCGCCGGCTCGTGAACGAGGACAGCGGGCGGGTGCCGGGTGCGGTGCCCGCCCGGCTGGTCACTCTGCGGGCCGACAACCCCGGCCCGTTGACGCTCACCGGCACCAACACCTACGTGGTGCTCGACGCGGGGCAGGCCTGGATCGTGGATCCCGGGCCGCGCGACCCCGAGCATCTCGCGCGAATCCTGGAGAGTTCGCAGATCGCGCACGGCGTGCAGCCGGCGGGGATCCTCGTGACGCACCGCCACGGCGACCACACCGATGCGGCCGGCACCCTGCGCCGCCAGCTCGAGAACCGCACGGGCAGGTCCGTGCCGCTGTGGGCGGCCGATCCCGCGGCCGTGCCGGGCGCCCGGGACGTCCCGTCCGAGCTGGTCGGGGACCACGGCACCGTCGCCCACGTGATCCATCTGCCCGGGCACACCGACGACTCGATCGGACTGCTGGTCGACGGCGGCAGGATGCTCACCGGGGACACCCTCCTGGGCGGGGCCTCGACGGTGATCGTGCCGCGCGACGGCGGGGACCTCACCGCCTACCTGCAGTCCCTCGCCGTGCTGCGGGCGCTGGCCCTGGACGGCAGGATCTCGAGCCTGCACCCCGGTCACGGTCCCGCCGCCACCTCGCCCACCGAGGCGATCGGCGCGATCGAGCAGGCCATCGCCCACCGCGAGGAGCGGATCCGCCAGGTGCGCGAGGCGCGAGCGGCAGGCGCCCTGACCATGCCGCGCCTGCTGCGCGCCGTCTACGGGCCGGACCTCCCGGACGCCCTGCGCGAGGCGGCCGAGTGGAACCTCCGGGCCACGGTCGAGCACCTGGCCCGGATCGCCTGAACGGCACCGCCTGTCGGGAGCGCGACAGGGGCCGGCCGCGCTCGCGCGCGACCGGCCCCTCGTGCTGCATCCGCCCCGGAGGGCGGCCGTCTCAGCGGGCGCGGCGGTGCAGGCGCTCGACGTCCTGCAGGAGCACGGCCCGGGCCTCGAGGCGGATCCATCCGCGCGAGGCGAAGTCGGCCAGGGCCTTGTTGACGGTCTCGCGGGACGCGCCGACCAGCTGGGCGAGCTCCTCCTGCGTGAGGCCGTGGGCGACCATCACGCCGTCGTCGGTCTGCCGGCCGAAGCGCTGGGCGAGGTCCAGGAGGTTCTTGGCGACGCGACCGGGCACGTCGGCGAAGACGAGGTCCGCGAGGGACTCGTTGGTCTTGCGCAGACGGCGCGCGAGGCTGGCCAGGAGGTGGCGGGCCACCTCGGGGCGCTGGGCGAGGACCCGGTAGAGGTCCTGCTGGGTGAGGGAGTACAGGCTCGTCTCGGCGACGGCGGTCGCGGTCGCGTTGCGCGGCGCGGGATCGAACAGGGACAGCTCGCCGAGGGTCTCCCCGGGGCCGAGCACCGCCAGCAGGTTCTCCCGGCCGTCGCCCGAGGCGTGGCCGACCTTGACCTTCCCGGTGCCGAGGATGAACAGGCGATCCCCCTGGTCGCCCTCGCGGAAGATCACCGCCCCGCGGTGGTAGTCCTCCTGGGTCATCGACGCGAGCACGGCCTGCTTGCCGTCGTCGTCGAGAGCGGCGAACAGGGGTGACGAACGTACGATGTTCTCGTCCACGGATCCTCCTGGCATATGCGTCCCGCGTGATCGGGACGGTGGTCTCGGGATCCATTGTGACTGATGATCGGCGCTGATGCGTGGGAGCAGTCACAACGTCCGACTCGTCCCGCCCGCCGCGCCGCGGGACGGCCCCCGGAGGTGACCGGCCCGTGCCCCCAGCGCCCGTGCGTCCTGCGGCCCCCGTCGGCCTCGTCGCGGAGCGTCTCGCACGGGCGTATCCCGGGGCGCGCACGGAGCTGGACCACGCCTCCGCCTTCGAGCTGCTCGTGGCCACGGTGCTCTCGGCGCAGTCCACCGACGTCGGGGTCAACGCGGTCACGCCCGAGCTGTGGGATCGCTGGCCCGATCCGCGCGCGCTGGCCGCCGCGGACCCGGCCGAGGTCGAGCAGGTGCTCCGACCGATCGGCATGGCGCCCACCAAGGCCCGCCGGATCCTGGCGCTCGCGGAGATCCTCGCGTCGCGCCACGGCGGTGTCGTGCCGGCCGATCGCGGTGCCCTGGAGGCGCTGCCGGGCGTGGGTCGCAAGACCGCCTCGGTGGTCCTCGGCGTGTGGTTCGGCCAGGGGGCGCTCGCGGTGGACACCCACGTGGGCCGTCTGGCCCGGCGCCTGGGCTGGACCACGCAGAAGGACCCGGGCCGCGTCGAGGAGGACGTCCTGCGACGTCTCCGCGAGGAGCCGGGGGACGACGACGTGGACCTCACGGCGCTCTCGCTGCGCCTGATCCTGCACGGCCGTCGCGTCTGCACCGCCCGAGGACCGCGCTGCGCCGCGTGCGACCTCGCCGACGTGTGCCCCTCCGAGGGCGTGGCGGCATGAGGCCGCCCCTCCGCGGGGCGGCGGCCACCGGGCACGAGACGTCGGCGCACCGTCCGGCGTCGCAGGGCCCGAACGCCGCGGCGGGCGGCCTCCCGGACTTCCTGCGACCGCTGGCCGCGCGCCTCCGCGGGAGCGATCGCGAGCTCGCGCCGCCGCTGCGACCGGTGCCCGAGGTGTGGGAGCCCCGCCGCAGCGCCGTCCTCGTCCTCATCGCCGGGACCACCCTCGAGGCCTCGAGCCTGCTGCTCGAGGAGCGCTCGCACACGATGCGCTCCCAGCCCGGGCAGTTCGCCCTGCCGGGAGGGCGCGTCGAGCCCGAGGACCCCGACGATGTCGCGACCGCGCTGCGTGAGGCGCGCGAGGAGACGGGGCTCGATCCCGACGGGGTGCAGGTGGTGGGCTCCTTCGCGCCCATCCCGATGCCCTGGCGCAGCTACCAGGTGCGTCCGGTCGTCGCCTGGGCCTCTGCGCGACCCGCCCTGGCGCGGGTGGATCCCGCCGAGGTCGAGTCCCTCGTGTGGGCGCCGGTCGCCGGTCCCGGATCGCTCACCGACCCCGGGGTGCGGCGCCTGGGAACCCTCGACGGCGAACCCGCCGGCACGGCGTTCGACCTGCCCGGCGACGCCTTCGTCTGGGGCTTCACCGCGATGATCCTCGATGCGGTCCTCGGTGAGCTCGACGCACCGCTTCCGCGGGGCGATGCCCGGCCCGCGGAGGTCCCGGAGCTGCGACGCCGCGCCGGCCTCTGAGCCGTGCACCGTCGCCGCGTCGGACGGCGGCCGCCACCGTCCCGCTCTGCACCGGGAATCCGCTGGGTACCTGCGTTCCGGCGCCTGTACGATGGTGGGGATGTGCGTGCGGCCGTGACGGTGCGCCGACCGTCGCCGCGGGGTTGCGACCGCCGGGCGAGGTCGCGCCGACGGCCCGCGGGACCGGGAGCCCCCCGGACGCCGCACCTCCCGGCGCGACGCGTCGGAACCACGACTGCTGGATGACTGCATGAGGCGCCCTGTGGGCGCAGGGACGGGGACGACGTGCCACGTGGCAAGGTGAAGTTCTACGACGCCGACAAGGGATTCGGCTTCCTCACGGACGAGGACGGCGCGAGCGTGTACGTGCACGCCTCCGCGCTCCCGGACGACATCCCGGCGCTGCGCCCGGGTGCGCGCGTCGAGTTCGACGTCGCGGACGGCCGCCGCGGCCCCCAGGCCCTCTCGGTGCGGCTCCTCGAGCCCGCGCCCTCGGTCCTGCGGGCCCGTAGGAAGCCGCCGGAGGACATGGCCGTCCTGGTCGAGGACCTGATCCGTCTCCTGGACTCCGCCTCGGACGGTCTGCGGCGCGGCCGCTACCCGGACCGCTCCCACGCGGACAAGGTCGCGACCGTGCTGCGCGCCGTGGCCGACGACTTCGAGGCCTGAGCCCATGGCACCACGCACCTCTGCGCCCCGCCTCGACGCCGTCAGCGCCAATGCCGTCGATCTCGCGCGCGCCGCGCTCGAGGCCGTCACCGAGCCCGGCCAGGTCGGTGCGCACGAACGGGTGATCGCCTCGGGCGACCGCCTGGTGACCCATGTCTTCGCGTGCACCATGCCCGGATACCGGGGCTGGTCGTGGGTCGTCGTGCTGGCCCGCGCGCCGCGCGCCAAGGTCCCCACCGTCTCCGAGACGGCGCTCCTGCCCGGCGAGGACTCCGTGCTCGCCCCCGCCTGGGAGCCCTGGTCCGAGCGTCTGCGCCCCACCGACGTGGGCCCGGACGACCTGCTGCCCTACCTCGACACCGACCCCCGCCTCGAGCAGGGCTACGAGCAGACCGACGACGAGGAGGCCGATCGCGCGACCCCGTGGGAGCTGGGCCTGGGACGCAAACGCGTCCTGTCGCCGTTGGGTCGCGGTGAGGCCGCCGACCGCTGGCAGGAGGGCGAGTTCGGCACCCGCACGGACGGCGAGCGTCGGCGCAAGGCCCCTGCGGACGACACCGCCGGCCAGGACTGCGGGAGCTGCGGCTTCCTGACCCTGCTCGCGGGCTCGCTGCGCCACGAGTTCGGGGTCTGCACCAACGAGTGGTCGCCCGCGGACGGCCGCGTGGTGGCCCTGGACTACCGGTGCGGAGCGCATTCGGAGACCGGCCACGAGGACACGCCGCCGGAGGATCCCTCGCACGGCGTGGTCCTGGACGAGCTGGGCATCGACTACGTCGACCAGCCCGCGGCCGAGGCGTCCGCGACGGAGGCGGCCGAGACCCCCGAGGAGCTGGAGCCCGCCGAGGCGTGATCGGCCGGTCACGGGAGGGCCCGGCGCAGCGCGCGAGGCCCGACCGGCTGGTCGCGACGCGGACCGAGCTGTCCTGCCGTGGCCAGATGGCGTGGCGTCGCGTGATGCGGCCCGGCGCGGTCCGGCCCGATCAGCTGGTCGCGACGCGGCCGAGCAGGGCCTCGATCGCCAGCAGCGGCGGGACGTTGCCGGCGATCCGGGCGCGCGCGGTGCTCACGGCATCGAGCAGGCCCAGCGTGGCGCGGGGATCCCGATCCCGTGCCGCCTCCTCGATCGCATCGAGCACCCCCGGGTTCACGAGGTCGCTGCCCGTGCCCAGCTGCACCGTCAGCACGTCGCGCAGCACGGCGTGGACGTCGAGCAGGTAGCGATCCAGCACGTCCCGGACCAGGCGCGTCTGGCGCCGCTTGGCGTCCTCGTCGAGCTGGCGCACCTGCGCGCGCAGTGCCGGGGGCACCGAGGAGCCCTCGATGCCCGCCGACCGCATGAAGGCGGCGCGCTCGGCGGCCGAGACCTCGTCGGCGTGCGCCTTGGCCTCGGCGGTCGCCCGATCCACGAGCTCCTGGGCCACGAGCACGGCATGCCCCGTCGACCGCAGCCTCAGGAGGTCCCGGGCCGAGCTCTCCCGGGTCGCCAGCACGCCCTCCTGGGTCGCGTACCGCAGCGCGAGCCCGATGTGCCCCTGGGCGGCACGCGCGCTGCGACGGGCCAGCTCCGGCTCGACGCCGTCACGGCGCACCAGCAGGGCGGCGACCTCATCGGCCGGGGGGATCCCGAGATGGACCACCCGGCAGCGGGAGCGGATGGTGGGCGCGAGATCCTGGGCCGATGGCGCGCACAGCATCCACACGGTCAGCGGCGGGGGCTCCTCGATCGACTTCAAGAGCACGTTGAAGGTGCCGGGGCTCATACGATCCGCGTCCTCGACGATCACGACGCGATGCCGGCCGGCCGAGGGAGCGCGCTGGGCGGTCTGCACGAGCGAGCGCACCTCGTCCTTGGAGATCGAGAGCTTGTCCGTCGCGACGACCGCGACGTCCGGATGGGTGCCCGCGAGCACCGTGCGGCACGCCCGGCACTCTCCGCAGCCCAAACCCGGCGCGGTCTCGCACTGCAGGCTCGCCGCGAAGGCGCGTGCGGCGGTCGAACGCCCGGACCCCGGGGGGCCCGTGACGAGCCACGCCTGGGCGAGGGAGCCTTCGGGGGACGCCGCGCGCCGGAACTGGGCGACCGCCGCCTCCTGCCCGACGACCTCGTCCCACACGCTCATCGCGGCACCTCGGCGCCCGGCCGGTCGGTCGCGGCGCCCGATGCCCTCACCAGCGGGTCGATCGCCGCGACGACCGCGGCATGGACCTCCTCGCGGCCGCGGGTGGCGTCGATGATCCTCCAGCGCCGCGGATCCTCGCGGGCGAGGGCGAGGAACTCCTCGCGGACCGCCGTGTGGAAGGCGATCCCGGCGCGCTCGAGGCGGTCCAGGGAGCGGGCCTCGCGACGCTCGGCGATCGCCTCGGGCGGGAGGTCCAGCAGCAGGGTCCGATGGGGGAGCAGGCCCTCGACCGCCCAGAGGGACAGGGCGCGGACCTGCTCGGGGTCCAGCGCCCGGCCCACGCCCTGATAGGCCACGGAGGAGTCGAGGTAGCGGTCACCGAGCACGATCCCGTCGCGGTCCAGGTGCGGACGCACGAGGGTGTCGACGTGGTGGGCGCGGTCGGCCGCATACAGCAGGGCCTCGGCGCGCGGTGCCACGTGGTCCCCGTGCAGGATCAGGGTCCGCAGCTCCTGGCCCAGCGACGTGCCGCCCGGCTCCCGGGTCAGCAGGACACGCTCCGGAGCCAGCCCGAGTCCGCCGACGAGATGCTCCCGCAGCAGCTCGATCTGGGTGGACTTCCCGGCGCTGTCCCCGCCCTCGAAGGTGATGAAGCAGCCCGAGGCCGCAGGGGCGCCGGCGGGGGCGTGCAGGGTCGAGGACATCAGGCGTGCTCCCCGGGGTACTCGACGCCGAGCGCCGCGCGCACGGCATCCAGGGATTCCATCACGGACAGGGTGTCGTCCCAGCTCATGACGGGGGAGGAGGTGTCCCCGGAGACGATCCGGCGGGCGGCCTCCGCCGCTTCGTACGCCATGCCCAGGCCCTTGTCGCCGGGATGCTCGAACGTGCCGTGGCGGCCGTCGCGCGTGGTCACGGTGAGGGTGCCGGGGGCGTAGAAGGGGGCGGAGAGGTGCGCGGAGCCCAGGGTGCCGTGGACCCACGCCTCGTTGTCGGTGCGGGCGCGCAGGGTCGTGTCGAGCACGGCGAGCCCTCCGCGAGCACCGGTGGCGATGATCGCGGCCTCCGCGTCGACGCCGGTCCGGGTGAGGGCGCCGCGCACGGCCACGTCGCCGAGGTCACCGAGCACCATCTGCGCGAAGGAGACGGGGTAGACCCCCAGGTCCAGCAGGGCGCCGCCGCCGAGCTCCGGGTCGTACAGGCGGTGGGCCGGATCCGGGTCGAAGGCCTGGCCGTGATCGGCGCGGACGCTCACGATCTCCCCGAGCACGCCGTCGGCGATCACCTGGCGCAGCACGTCGGACTGCGGGAGGAAGCGGTTCCACATCGCCTCCATGCAGAACACGCCGTTGCGCTCGGCGATCTCGAGCAGCTCCGCGGCCTGGCGGCGGTTGAGGGTGAAGGCCTTCTCGACGAGCACGGGGATCCCGGTCTCGAGGACGGGACGGGCCAGCGCATGGTGCTGGGCATGGGGCGAGGCGATGTAGACCGCATCGAGTCCCCCGGCGTCGAGCATCCTGTCCAGATCCGCGTACGCGGCGGGCGCGGGGCCGCCGGCCGGGGTGTGCGCGGCGGCGAAGGCCTCCGCGCGGTCGAAGGAGCGCGAGGCCACGGCGACGACGCGCGAGGCCGTCGCCGTGTGCAGGGTGTCGGCGAACTGCCCGGCGATGTGACCGGGGGAGACGATGCCCCAGCGCATGGGCGGGGCGGTCGCGGGGTCCGGGACCGTCGTGGCGGGCAGCACCAGGGGGGCGGGGGTCGCGTCGCTCATGGGTCCAATCTATCGGCGTGCACCGACGAACGCCCGGGTGCCCGCCCCGGGAGGCCTGCCACGGGAAGGTGAGCGATCCAGGTCACGTCTCGGTCTCGATCGGTCCGGGCGCGGGCCGGATCGGCGCGACGGATCTATTCTGCCGACCAGACGCCAAGGGCGGTGTCTCTTCGGAATAAAGGGGTTTCGACATGACGGACAGCACGTTCTCCCGATCCACCACCCGACGGACGGTGCTCGGTGCGGGTGCCGCAGGCGCCGCGGCCATCGGCCTCGCGGCCTGCTCGAGCGGCTCCTCGGGAGGTGACGCCCCGGCGGCGGACTTCACCGAGAAGGGGCCCATCACGCTCGCGCGGGGCAAGGACACCTCCGGGGCGCTCACGGAGTTCCTCGATCGCTGGAACTCCGAGCACCCCGACGAGAAGGTCACGCTCATCGAGCTCCCCGAGAGCGCCGACGACCAGCGCTCCCAGATGATCAACAACGCCCAGGCCAAGTCCGATGCGTACACGGTGCTGGGCCTGGACGTCGTGTGGACGGCGGAGTTCGCCGCCAACCAGTGGGTGGTCGAGCTGCCGAAGGACAAGCTGCCGGTCGACACCATGATCGAGGCGACGGTCGCCACGGGCACGTACTTCGACAAGCTCTACGCGATGCCCTTCACCACCAATGCCCAGCTGCTGTGGAGCCGCAAGGACCTCCTCGAGCAGGCCGGGTACACCGAGCCCCCCAAGACCTTCGAGGAGCTGTGGGAGGCGATCGACAAGATCCGCGCGATCGACGGCTCGATCAACGGGTTCGGCTCGCAGTACTCGAAGTACGAGGGACTGACCTGTCAGCTCACCGACGTCGTGAAGTCCGCCGGCGGCGCGATCTTCGACGCCGACGGGAAGCCCCAGGCGGACTCCGCGGAGGCGGTCACCGCGCTGCAGACCCTCCGGGACGGCTTCGACAAGGGCTGCATCCCCAAGGAGGCCCTGACCTACAAGGAGGAGGAGTCCCGTCAGGCGTTCCAGGACGGCAAGCTCGCCTTCCTGCAGAACTGGCCGTACGTGTGGGACAAGTTCCAGGCCGACGACGGCTCCAGCCAGGTCAAGGACAAGGTGCAGGTCTCCCTGGTCCCGGCGGTGCAGGGGGACGGCACCTCGACGGTCGGCGGGCTGAACCTCGCGATCAGCGCGTTCGCGAAGAACAAGGGCACCGCCCTCGACTTCATCGCCTTCATGACCGCGCAGGAGCAGCAGGTCGCCTGGTTCGAGGCCTCGGCCACGCCCACGGCGGCCAAGGCGGTCTACGAGGACGCGACGCTGAAGGAGAAGTTCACCTTCCTGGACCAGCTCAAGGGGGCGATCGACAACGGCGTCTCGCGGCCGCAGGTGGTCAAGTACGGGGACGTGACCCAGGCGATCCAGGAGGCCGCCTACGGCTGCATCTCCGGCACCACCGAGGCGAAGGATGCCCTGACCACCCTGCAGAAGCAGCTGACCGACCTGGTCGCGAAGTGACCTCGTGGCCACGAAGAACGTCGTGACCGGCGGGCAGGGGAGGCTCGCGTACCTGCTCCTGCTGCCCACCCTGATCCTGCTGGCCCTCGTGGTCGGCTTCCCCCTCGTCCTGTCGGCGTGGCAGTCGCTCACCCAGACGGGCGGCGACATCGACCCCGCCACCGGGATCATCCGCTCCGGGGACTCCTTCGTGGGCCTGCAGAACTACCTGAACGCCTTCACGTCCTCGGGGGCCGGCGCCGGGTTCTGGAACGCCTTCTGGAACACGACGCTGTTCACCGTGATCGGCGTGGGCGTCGAGACCGTCCTGGGCGTGGCCATGGCGCTCATCATGGCCAGGGCGCTGCGTGCCACGGGGATCGTGCGCGCCTCGATCCTGGTGCCCTGGGCGATCCCGACGGTCGTCTCGGCGCTCATGTGGCAGCTGATCTTCGACGCCAACGGGATCGCCAACCGCATGATCGGCCATCAGATCCTGTGGACCACGGAGGGCTGGCAGGCCAAGGCCGCGGTGCTGATCGCCGACATCTGGAAGACGGCCCCGTACATCGGTCTGCTGACGCTCGCCGGTCTGCAGACGATCGACGAGGGGGTGTACGAGGCGGCCAAGGTCGACGGCGCCGACCGCTGGCAGACCTTCTGGCGCATCACCCTGCCCCTCGTGCGGCCCGTCCTCGTCGTGGCGGTGCTGTTCCGGCTCCTGGACGCGATGCGGATGTTCGACCTGCCGTACGTCCTGCTGGGACGGCTGGCATCCGGCCAGACACTGTCGATGCTCGCCGCCGATGCCGCGAGCAAGACCGACTACGGCATGGCCTCGGCGTACTCGATGATCCTGTTCGCCTACATCTGCCTCATCGCCTTCGTCTTCGTGCGGATGCTCGGAGCCGATGTGATCGGTGCGGACGAGGGGCGGACCCGGCGCCTCGGGCGCACGGCGCGCAGGACACGCGCCACCAGCGAAGGGAGCTTGGCATGAGCGCGACCGCCACCACGACCCCCAGGGGGCGCCGGGCCCCGGTGCGCTCGAGCACGGGGGAGCTGCTGACCCCGCGCAGGATCAAGGGCGGGAGGGCTGCCACGATCGTGATCGGGGTGGGCATCGCCTTCATCCTCGTGTACTGCCTGGCGCCCTTCTACTGGATGCTCGTCTCCGCGCTGCGGCTGCCCAGCGAGGGCCGCTCGACCGAGCTCATCCCCAGCCCCATCAGCCTCGAGAACTTCGTGGCGGTCTTCGATCCCTCCAACGACTTCGCGCGCTCGCTCGTGAACTCGCTGATCGTGGCCGGGGGCACGACCGTGCTGGTGCTCGTGCTCGGGACGTTCGGAGCCTATGCGCTGGCGCGGCTCAGCTTCCGCGGGAAGATCCTCGTGATGTTCCTGATCGTCGCGACGTCGATGTTCCCGGTGATCACCCTCGTGGTGCCGCTGCTGAAGATGTTCAGCGGAGGGTTCGCCTGGTTCCCCTTCACCTGGATCAACACGTACCAGGCGATGATCCTGCCCACGATGTCCTTCGCCCTGCCGCTGGCCGTGTGGAACCTCAACGCGTTCTTCCGGCAGCTGCCCGTCGAGCTCGAACAGGCGGCGATGGTCGACGGCACCACGCGGTTCGGGGCGTTCTGGCGGATCATCCTCCCGCTCGCGGCCCCGGGCGTGTTCACGACGGCGATCATCACCTTCATCGCGGCCTGGAACGAGTTCCTCATCGCACTGACGATGGTCAACGCCCCGGAGATGCAGACCGCCAACGTGGCGATCTCGAAGTTCACGGGGTCCTCGCAGTTCGACACCCCGTACGGCACCAAGATGGCGGCCGGGCTGATCGTCACGGTCCCGCTCATCGTGATGGTGCTGATCTTCCAGCGGCGCATCATCGGGGGACTGGCGGCGGGTTCCGTGAAGTAGCCGGCCGCCTGCACCGATGCCCGGCACCCGTCCTCCGACGGGTGCCGGGCATCGTCTGTGCGGGCTGCTCGACGGCGGCTCAGCCCTTGACGGCCCCCGAGGTCATCCCGCGGACCAGGAACCGCTGGAGCCCGAAGAACACCAGCATCGGCACGATCATCGAGATGAAGGCGCCGGCGGTCAGGAGCTCGGCGCCCTGACCCTGTGCTCCCAGCAGCTGCTGCTGGTCGACGATGACCGTCTTGTTGTCGCTGTTGAGGAACAGCTTGGCGATGAGCAGGTCGTTCCACACCCACAGGAACTGCAGGGTCGCGAACGCCGCGATCGCCGGGACGGACATCGGGGCCACCAGACGCCAGAACGTCTGGAAGTGCGAGCAGCCGTCGATCTTGGCGCTCTCGACCACCGAGGTGGGCAGCGTCGACATGTAGTTGCGCAGCGTGTAGATCGCCAGCGGCATGCCGAACCCGGTGTGCAGCAGCCACACGGCCACGTACTGACCGGAGATCCCCAGGCCGCGCGGACCCAGGAGGTCCAGCATCGGCTGCAGGGCCACCTGGAGCGGCACCACCATCACCGCGATGATGACGATGAACAGCACGTCCTTGCCGGGGAACTTCATGAACGTGAATGCGTAGGCCGCGAACGCCGCGAACATGATCGGCAGGACCGTCGCCGGGATCGCCACCACGATGGAGTTGACCATCGAGGTGCCCATGGTCGTCTCCGCGAAGAGCCGGGTGTAGTTCTCGGTGGTGAACGGCCCCAGCAGGGAGGTCCACCACCCCGAGGTCGCCGCGTCCGTGCGATCACGGAACGAGGTGACCAGCAGCCCCAGGGTCGGGATGGACCAGAGCAGGGCCAGGATCGGCATGACGATCATCGCCAGGGGGCTGCGACGGCGCCCGTCCTTCATCGTCGAGCTCATCGGTTCGCCTCCTCGGCACGGAAGGCCCGGACCTGGTAGATCAGGATCGGGATCACGAGGACCAGCAGCACCACCACGATCGCCGAGGCCTGGCCGGCCTGGCTCTGGGCGAACAGCTTGTCGAAGAACAGCCGGGCGATGACATCGGTCCTGTCGCGGCCGCTGGTCATCACGTAGATGATGTCGAAGACCTTCATGACCAGGATCAGCACCGTGATGAACACGGCGATGATGGTGGTGCGCACCTGCGGCAGGACGACCTGCCAGAAGATCCGCGCCTCACCGGCGCCGTCCATGCGGCCGGCCTCGATGGTGTCCTCCGGGACGCCCTTGATGGCCGAGGACAGCAGCACCATCGCGAAGCCCGTCTGCAGCCAGATGAGGATCGCCATGAGCAGCAGCGAGTTCAGCCGCCCGTCGGAGATCTGCATCCACGCCTGGGGCTCGATCCCCACGATGCCCAGGACGGCGTTCAGCAGCCCGGTCGCGTTGAAGGCGTAGACGAGGCCCCAGATGGTCGAGGCGCCGACGAAGGAGATCGCCATCGGCAGGAAGATGAACGACTTCGTCGAGCGCTCGCCCAGCGGCGAGAGCTTGTCCGCCAGCACCGCGACCGCGAGGCCGAAGGCGACGGTCAGGGTGGGCACGATGATGATCCACAGGACGTTGTTGAGGATCGCCTGCCAGAAGTCGCCGCTGCCGAAGATCGTTCGGTAGTTCTCCAGCCCCACCCACTGCGTGGAGTCCGCGTTGGCGAAGGAGTAGACGATCGTCTGGATGGTCGGGTACAGCAGGATCAGCCCGATCAGGGAGAGTCCCGGCAGCAGGAACGCGTAGGGGATCAGCCCCTCGGACATGCGTGCCGGGAGCCCTTCGACCGTCATGTTCAGGAACCGGAAGAACACCATCGCCCCGCCGATCCCCAGCACGATGCCCAGGAACCCGATCAGCGGCTTGGAGAAGAAGAACCACTGCGGGTAGTACGCCAGCGCGAGGAACGCATTGCACACGAGGTAGGCCGTGATGACCATGCCGAGCGTGCCGATGACCAGGCGCGCGGGGCGCGCCGAGCTGCGGGGCCTGGCATCCTCGGCGACGGGCGCGGGCGGCGGGGCTGCTGCCGCCGTGTCCGCGGGTGCGCTCACTTCGGCCACCCGGCCTCGATGTCGTCGCAGACCTGCTGGGAGGACTTCGAGCCCTGCAGCCACTCGACCATCCCCGTCCAGAACGTCCCGGACCCGACCGCCTTGGGCATGAGATCCGAGCCGTCGTAGCGGAAGACCTTGGCGTCCGTGGCGATCTCGGCGATCTTGCGCGTGAGGTCGTCCGGGTAGTGCGAGGCGTCGAAGGTCTTGTGCGGGGACAGCCAGCCACCCGCCTGGGCCCACTCGGCCCCGAAATCGGGAGACGTCAGGAACGTCATGAGGGCGATGGAGTCCGGGTCGTTGCCGTTGAGCAGCGCCGCGAGGTCACCGCCGCCGAGGATCGGCTGGCCCTCGAACCCGCCCTCCCACGGCGGCATGGCGAACACCCCGACCTCCGCGTCGAGGTTCTTCTGGACCTCGTCCGGGAAGAAGCCCGTGACGAAGTTGCCCTGGCGGTGCAGGAGCGCCTTGGGGGGATCGTCGAACATGACCAGGGGAGCGTCGGCGAAGGGCGTGTTCAGGATCGTCGTGGGCCCGCCCAGCACGTTGCCGTCGGTCTTCAGGAGGTCCCCGAGGATGTCGAAGACCTCGACCACCTTGGGGTCGTTGAACGGCATGCGGTGGTAGACCCAGTCGTCGTACACCTCGGGACCGTGGACGCGGAGCATGAACTCCTCGATCCAGTCCGTGCCCACCCAGCCCGTCGCCTGCTCGGCGCCCCAGCCGTCGGTCCACGGCGTGATGCCGGTGCCCTTGATCTGGTCGGCGATCCCGGAGAGCTCCTGCATCGTCGCCGGGGCATCGGAGTAGCCGCCGGCCTCGTACGCGGGCCTGGGATACCAGATCAGGGACTTGCACGCCATGCGCATGGGTGCGCCGAAGACGCGCCCCTTGTAGCGGGCGGACTCCAGGAACCCGGGGATCAGCGAGGCGTTCAGCGCGTCGTAGTCCAGGTAGGTGTCGATCGGCTGGATCGAGCCCTGGGCGACGAGCTCGAACAGCGAGCCGGGCTGGGGGAACAGGGCGATGTCCGGGGCGTCCCCGGAGTTCACCTTCTGCTTGACCACCGTCGTGAAGTCCGTGTCGCCGGTGTACTCCACGGCGATCCCGGTCTTGTCGGTGAACGGCTTCAGCGATTCGCGGAACGCCGTCTGCTCCTGGCCGGAGAAGGCGCCGAGGATGGTGACCTTCTTGTCGCCGTCGACGCTGCCGTTGTCGACGTACCCGTCGAGGCCGCCGCCGCCGCCTCCCGCGTTGGGGTTCTGCAGGCAGCCGGTCAGCCCGACCGCGGCGGCCGCGGCACTGCCTGCCATGACGGCGCGTCGTGTGGGACGTGCGCTCATCGTCGCTCCTTCGTCATTGAGGGATCATCCGGGACCACTGTAGGCGGAAGCGCAGGTGAGCACCGTCACAGGTCTGCGTGGCGGGACTGTGCGGGACATCGTGATCGAATCGATGCCGGATCTGACCGATTCGGCCCGTCTTCGGGGATATCCGGTCGGGAACGACCGACCCCGCGCACCGCCGGGGGCGGGCGCGGGGTCGGTTCCGGCACGCAGACCTGCGGCGTCACCGGCGGCGATCAGGTCAGGCCGACGTCGAGGACGCGCCCGTCGTCTTCGTGGTCGTCGCCTTCTTGGTCCCGGTGGTGCGCTTGGCGGTCGAGGTCTTGGCGGCAGCGCTCTTGGCCGTCGTGCTCTTGGCGGTCGAGCTCTTGGCCGTCGAGGACTTCGCGGTCGTGGACTTGGCCTTGGTGGTCCGGGCGCGCGCTGCGGGCTTCTTGGCAGGGCCCTTGGCCCGCTTCTCCGCGAGCCGCTCGACGGCGATCTCGTGGGTCAGCTGCTCGAGCACGTCGTCCTTGCGCAGCGTCACGTTCGTGGTGCCGTCGGTGATGTACGGGCCGAAGCGGCCGTCCTTGACCTGGATCGCCTTCTCGCTGGTGGGATCCACGCCGAGCTCCTTGAGCGGCGGCTTGGCGGCGGCCCGCCCCCGCTGCTTGGGCTGGGCATAGATCGCCTCGGCCTGGGCGAGGGTGATCGTGAACAGCTGCTCCTCGGACTCCAGGGAACGGGAGTCCGCGCCCTTCTTGAGGTAGGGGCCGTAGCGGCCGTTCTGGGCCGTGATCTCGGTGCCCTCGGCGTCGGCGCCCACCACGCGCGGCAGCGACAGCAGCTGGAGGGCGTCGTCGATCCCGACCGTGGCCAGCTCCATCGTCTTGAGCAGCGAGGCCGTGCGGGGCTTGGGGCGCTTGGACCTGGGGGTCTTGTCGTCCGGGTCCTCGGGGAGCACCTCGGTGACGTAGGGCCCGTAGCGGCCGTCCTTGGCGATCACCTCGTGGCCGGTCTCCGGATCGGTGCCGAGCACGCGGCCGTCGTCCTTCTGGCGCTCCAGCAGCTCGGTGGCCTTGGCGACCGTCAGCTCGTCCGGGGCGATCTCGTCGGAGACGGAGGCCCGCACCGGGTCGGCGTCGGGCAGGGGGTTGCCCTCCTCGTCGCGCGCGGCCCGCTCGACGAAGGCGCCGTAGCGGCCCACCCGCAGGGTGATCCCGTCGCCCACGGGGATCGAGTTGATCTCGCGGGCGTCGATCTCGCCGAGGTTCTCGACGGTGTGGCGCAGGCCGATGTGGTCGACCTCGCCGCTGCCGTCGCCGTCGTAGAAGGTGTGCAGGTAGGCGGGACGTGCGAGCTCACCGCGGGCGATCTTGTCGAGGTCGCCCTCCATCGCCGCCGTGAAGTCGAAGTCGACGAGGGTCGCGAAGTGCTCCTCGAGCAGCCGGACCACGGAGAAGGCGATCCAGCTGGGCACGAGCGCGCTGCCGCGGCGCAGCACGTAGCCGCGGTCCTGGATGGTCGAGATCGTCGAGGCGTACGTCGAGGGGCGGCCGATGCCGCGGTCCTCGAGGGCACGCACCAGCGAGGCCTCGGTATAGCGCGGCGGCGGGGTGGTCTCGTGGCCGTCGGGGTCCAGGGCGCGCACGTCGAGCCTCTGGCCCTCGGTGAGCTGCGGGAGGCGCTTGTCGCCGGAGCCGTCGTCGGCGTAGCGTCCGGCGTCCTTGCCCTCCTCGTACGCGGCGAGGAAGCCCCGGAAGGTGATCACGGTGCCGGAGGCGCCGAACACGGCGGTGCGGTCGCCCTGGGCGACGGTGATCTGCGCCGAGGTGGTCGAGCCGCGTGCATCGCCCATCTGGGAGGCGATGGTGCGCTTCCAGATGAGCTCGTAGAGGCGGAACTGCTCGCCGTGGAGCTCGCCCGCGAGCTGGGCGGGGGTGCGGAACGAGGAGCCGGCGGGGCGGATCGCCTCGTGGGCCTCCTGCGCGTTCGCGGAGCGCCCCGAGTAGACGCGGGGCTTGTCGGGCACGTAGTCGGCGCCGTACAGCTCACCGGCCTGGGCGCGGGCCGCACGGATCGCCTCCTGCGAGAGGGCGACCGAGTCGGTCCGCATGTAGGTGATGTAGCCGTTCTCGTACAGCCCCTGGGCCACGCGCATCGTCTCGCGGGCGCCGAGGCGCAGCTTGCGCGAGGCCTCCTGCTGGAGCGAGGACGTGGTGAAGGGGGCCGCGGGGCGGCGGGTGTAGGGCTTGGACTCGACGGAGGTGACGGTCCCGGGGGCATCGGCCAGGGTCGCGACGAGCTCGCGGGCCGAGGCCTCGGTGAGCACCGTGATGCCCTCGCTCTTCTTGAGCGTGCCGTCGTCGCGGAAGTCGCGGCCGCTGGCCACGCGGTCCCCGTCGACGGTGCGGATCCCGGCGGTGAAGCCCGCGGCGTCCTCCTCCTGGGGGGCGAAGGTGCCGGTCACGTCCCAGTACCCGGCGGCGACGAAGGCCATGCGCTCGCGCTCGCGGTCGACCACCAGGCGCGTCGCGACGGACTGCACGCGGCCCGCGCTCGTGCCCTGCTTGACCTTGCGCCACAGCACGGGTGAGACCTCGTAGCCGTACAGGCGGTCCAGGATCCGTCGGGTCTCCTGCGCGTCCACGAGCGCCGTGTCGATCTGACGGGTCTGCGTCAGGGCGTTCTGGATCGCCTCCCGGGTGATCTCGTGGAAGACCATCCGATGCACCGGGATCGAGGCCTTGGGCTTGAGGGTCTGCAGGAGGTGCCAGGCGATGGCCTCGCCCTCGCGGTCCTCATCGGTGGCGAGGTAGAGGGTGTCGGCGTCCTTGAGGAGCCGGCGCAGCTCCGCGACCTTCTTCTTCTTGTCCGGGTCCACGACGTAGTAGGGGTCGAAGTCGTTGTCGACGTCGACCGCGAAGCGGCCGTAGGGCCCCTTCTTCATGTCGGCCGGGAGGTCCTTGGGCTGGGGGAGGTCGCGGATGTGGCCGACGGACGCCTCCACGACGAAGTCGTCCCCGAGGTATCGGCCGATGGTCTTGGCCTTGGCGGGGGACTCGACGATCACGAGATGGCGGGGGCCGGCCACGTGCACACTTCCTTCCCAGTGGGTGTCGCGCCCTCCCGGCGGGCGGGTCGCGGCAGTCCGTCACGGGCCCGAGGGGCCCTCACGGTGGATCACCGTACACGCCTGGCCGGTGGCGGCCCCGAGAGGGTGGGGATGTGCACGACGAGCAGCCAGCACAGAAGCGCGCTCGCCGCTCCGGCGATGATGAGAACCGTCGCGGCGTAGGCCAGGGTCTGGCTGCCGGGGTCGTCGAGGTCCAGCGGCGTGGGCACGCCGGTGAGGCAGAGCGTGCCGATCCCGAGGCCCAGGACCGCGGCGGCCCCGAGGATCCCGATGCCCAGGGCCCCGGCTCCGGAGGTGTCCGGGCGGGGCGGATGTGCGCGAGCGGGGTCGGTGCGGGGTGCGTGGCGGGGCGACCGCCCGTCCGGTGCGGCGCCGGGCATGCCGTCCTGGCCTTCGGGTTCGGGTCGATGCCGAGCCGACGCCTGGGACGTGCCCGTCAGAGCTCCGCCGGGCCCGTGGCGCACGATCTCGATCACGGCGTCGGCGGCGAGCACGAGGTAGCTCCACGCGCCCACGACCAGCAACCCGCCGAGCACGTCGCTGGGCCGGTGCCAGCCGCCGGCGATCGTGCCGATGCCCGCGATCGCGGTCCAGGCCGCGCCGAGCAGCGCGACGAGGCTGCGGACGTGGCGGGGGCTTGCGAGGGTCAGCGCCACCGCGACGGCCGCCGCCATCGTCGTGTGGCCGGAGGGATAGGAGTTGGGGGTGACGTCCAGCCCGTCGGCCAGCGAGGTGCGGTCCACGATCACGTGCTTGAGCAGCTGCGTGGACAGGGCCGCACCGCCGACCAGCACGACGATGTGCACGATCATCGAGGCGCGGCGCTGGGCGAGCGCCAGCACGGCCGCGAGGAGGATCGCGACGACGATGACGGGCACCGTGACGGTGTTGAGCACGGGGAAGACGATCTTGGCCATGACCCCGGTGTCCCCGCGGGCCGCGGTCATGACGAGCTGGTCCAGGCGCTGACCGCGCGCGGTGCCGACGGCGCCGTGGGCCAGCGCCACGACGCCGATCGCGCAGGCGATCGCGGCCAGGAGGGCCAGCACGATCCGCAGGACGAGCGCACGGCGGCTCATGCGCGGGCCTCATCGGGTCCGGGGCCGCCGGGTCGGGCGTGACCGTCCGGTGGGACACGGCCGTCGGGTGGGACGGGGCCGCCGGGGGCGTCGCGGGCGTCGTCGAGGTCGAGCATCCCGAACCGCACCAGCTCGCGCACGGCGGCGAGCACGCGGGGCGTCGCCTCCGCGGGGTCCTCCCCGGTCAGGGCGCACACCGCCCCGAGGATCTGGGACAGGCCCAGCTCCCCGTCGGCCGCGCCCACGGTCGCGGCGAGCAGCTGGTCGGCGTGGACGCTGCGGCCCAGACCCGCGCCCTGGACCAGCTCGATGAGCATCGGGTCCCAGGCGCCGGGGGTCAGGTGGCGGCGCTCGACGACGTCCTCGGCACGGACCGGACGGCGCACCCCGAGGGCGTCGTCGTCGAGGTCCGCGAGGGCGCCCAGCACCGTGAGCCCGCGGTCCAGGTGGGCGCCGAGGGCGCCGCTGCCGGTGGTGGTGACCTCCTCGAGCAGGCGTGCGTCATCGCGGGCCTCACGGTGGCGGCGCACCAGCACGTAGCCGAAGCCGATGCCCTCGGCATCGCGCGCCGCGAAGTCGTCGAGCCAGGCGTCGATCATCCCGGGCCAACGGGGGTCGCGTTCGGTGACGCCGCCGTCGCGGGCCCAGGTCTCGGCGTACTGGGCGGGGTCCTCGCGGTCGCGCTGGATGATCCAGGCGTCGATCCCGGGCGCGAGGTCGCGGACCCAGCCGCCCGGTCGGGTGTCCCAGGGACGACCCGTCGGGATCTCCCAGTTCCCCAGCATCGCGGCGGTGCCGCCGGGGCTCAGGTGGGCGGGGATCTCGCGCAGGACCCGCTCGGTGATCGCGTCCCCGGCGGCGCCCCCGTCACGATAGGTCCAGGCGTCCAGGCCCGCCTCGCGGGGGGTGATGACGAACGGCGGGTTGGAGACGATCAGGCCGAAGGTCTCACCCGCCACGGGCGCGAAGAAGGAGCCCTCGCGCAGGTCCAGCTCGATCCCGTTGAGCGCGGCGTTGAAGTCCGCGAAGGCCAGGGCCCGGGGGGAGATGTCGGTGGCGACGACCGCGCGGGCGTGGCGTGCGGCGTGGAGGGCCTGGATGCCACAGCCGCAGCCGAGGTCCAGGGCGCGGTCCACCGGGGTGCGGGGGGTGATGCGCAGCAGCGTGCGCGAGGCCCCGCCCACGCCGAGCACGTGGTCGGCAGGCAGGGTCGCGCCGGTCGCGAGCTCGGAGGGGTCCGAGGCGATCCACCAGCGGATCTCGCCGAGATCGTCCTGGGCCGCGTAGGGGGTGAGGTCGACCCGCGCGCGGACGGTCGCGGGATCGTCGGTGTCCGCCGTCAGGAGTCCGAGCCGCACCGCCGTGTCGACCCCCAGTCGTGGCAGCGCCGCCTCGACCATCGCGCGGTCCGGCCGCGCCCCGAGGGTGAAGAGGGAGAACAGGACCGCGCACGGATCGGTGACGTCGCGCAGGGCTCGGCGGGCCGGGGCCGCGTCCTCGCGCCCGAGGGCATCGGCGGCCACGGGACCCAGCAGCGCGCGGAGGTGGTCGTCGTCGTACCGCGCGGCGAGCAGGTCCGCGCGCAGCGCCGCGATCGCCGCACCGTCGGTGACGGGGGCGCCGACGGCAGGGGGCGTGGGGGTGGCAGGCGTCGGCATGGCTACGATTGTGCCCCAGCGCCGGGGGCGGACCCTGGTCGCTGTGGCGACGCCGACCCGATCGGCGTCGAGGTCGGCGGAAGGCGGTGGCGTGCGTACGGGACGTCCCGAGGACCTGCTCGCGGAGCTGTCGGAGCCGATGACCCGCCGCGGCTGCCTCACCCACGTCGAGCACCTCCCGCGTCGCGCCGGGCGCATCGGGCACTGGCCCGACTGGGCGGACCCGCGCCTGGTCGAGCACCTCACGGGGCTCGGCATCGAGCGGCCCTGGATCCACCAGCAGCAGGCGGCCGAGCTCGCCCACGCGGGGCAGGACGTCGTGCTGTCCACCGCCACGGCCTCGGGCAAGTCCCTCGCGTACCTGCTGCCGGCGCTCACCGCGATCGGCGCCCGCAGCCTCGACCGCGAGCAGCGCCGCGCGACGGTCCTCTATCTCTCGCCGACCAAGGCGCTCGCCGCGGACCAGCTCACCAACATCACGGCCCTCGCCGAGGGCGCCGGGATCCACGACGCGCGCATCGCGACGTTCGACGGGGACACCCCCACCGAGCAGCGGCGCTGGATCCGCCGGCACGGCTCCTTCGTGCTCACCAACCCCGACATGCTGCACTTCGGGATCCTGCCCGGCCACGAGCAGTGGGCGAGCTTCTTCCGGGCCCTGCGCTACGTCGTGGTCGACGAGTGCCACAGCTACCGCGGGGTCTTCGGCAGCCACGTGGCCCTGGTGCTGCGGCGCCTGCGGCGGATCGCCGCGCACTATCGCAGCGATCCCACGTTCGTGCTGGCCTCGGCAACGGTCGCCGCGCCCGAGGTCTCCGCCTCGCGCCTGGTGGGCCGGCACGTCGAGGCCGTCACGAACGACGGGTCCCCGCGGGCCGGGCTGACCTTCGGGCTGTGGGAGCCGGGCACGCGGGCGCGGGTCGACGGGCGGCCGGGGCGCGGCGCGGCGAACCCGTCGGATCAGGTCGATCCGACGACGCCCGCGGACCGGCCCCGCGGTCAGGACGCACCCGAACTCCGCGACCCGGCGGATCTGCTCGACGAGCAGGCGCGCGACCGCGGCGTCGACCCCGATGAGCGGGGCGGCGACGGGGCGGCGCGCGAGGAGCCGCAGCGCCGGTCGGCCACCAGCGAGGCCGCGGCGCTCCTCGCCGACCTCGTGGCGCGCGACGTGCAGACCCTCGTCTTCGCGCGCTCGCGGCGGGGCACGGAGCTGGTGGCCTCCGGCGCACGGCGGCTCCTGGAGAGCCGTGCGGAGCACGAGGGCGTCGCGCAGTTCGCGGACGCCGCCTCCCGGATCGCGGCCTACCGCGGCGGGTACCTCGCCGAGGAGCGTCGGGCGCTCGAGGACGGTCTGCGCTCGGGGGAGCTCCGGGCGCTGGCCTCGACCAATGCGCTGGAGCTGGGGATCGACGTGGCGGGCCTGGAGTCGGTGGTGATCGCGGGCTGGCCCGGCACGCGGGCGTCCCTGTGGCAGCAGGCGGGGCGTGCGGGACGGCGCCAGGACCAGGCGGACTCGGGGGCGCTGGCGCTGTTCGTGGCCCGCGAGGACCCGCTCGACACCTACGTGGTGCGTCATCCGGAGTCCGTGTTCGGAGCGCCCGTCGAAGCCGCTGTGTTCGACCCCGCCAATCCCTACGTGATGACCCCGCACCTGTGCGCGGCGGCCGCCGAGCTGCCGCTGCGCGAGGAGGACCTCGAGATCTTCGGGCCGACGGCGGGGGAGATCCTGCAGACCCTCGTGGCCCGCGGGGTGCTGCGCCGCCGTCCGACGGGCTGGTACTGGACGCTGCCCCAGAGCGCCCACGACCTCACGGACCTGCGGGGCAGCGGCGGGGAGCCGGTGCGGATCGTCGACGGCACCTCCGGGGCGCTGCTGGGGACGGTCGATGCGGGCAGCGCCCACACCCAGGTGCACGACGGCGCGGTGTACCTCCATCAGGGGGTCAGCTATGTGGTGGACCACCTGGACGTCGAGCGGGCCGTGGCCCTGGTGCACCGGGAGACGCCCCTGCATTCGACGCATCCGCAATCCACCTCGAGCATCCGGGTGCGGCAGGTGGATCGCTCCGAGCCGGGCCCCGACGGCATCACCCTGTGCTTCGGGACGGTCGACGTCACCGATCAGGTCACCGGGTACCAGGTGCGCGACGTGTTCACCCAGGCGGTGCTGGGCCAGCACCCGCTGGACCTGCCCCCGCGGACGCTGACGACCAAGGCCGTGTGGTGGGTGATCGACCCGGCGCGCACGGTCTCAGCCGGCGTCGAGGACGAGGACCTGCCCGGCGCCCTGCACGCCGCCGAGCACGCGGCCATCTCGATGCTTCCGCTCCTGGCCACCTGCGACCGCTGGGACATCGGCGGGGTCTCGACGGCCCTGCACGAGGACACCGAGGCACCGACGATCTTCGTCTACGACGGCGCCCCGGGCGGCGCGGGCTTCGCCGAGCGCGGTTTCGGGGACGCGGCCGCCTGGGTGCGCGCCACCGCCGACATGGTGCGCGAATGCCCGTGCGCGAGCGGCTGTCCGGCGTGCGTGGTCTCCCCCAAGTGCGGCAACGGCAACGAGCCGCTGTCCAAGGCGGGAGCGCTGCGGCTGCTCGATGTCATGGCGTGAGGGCCCGTTCTTCGAAATGGGCGCCCGGTCCGTCGAGGGACCGGCTGCCCGACTGCACGGGACATGGACCAGCGCGCGCCGTGGCCTGAGCGGGCGGCAACGGCCCGGCGACGACCGAGGACGTGAGCACGACGTCCTGACCGACGACCGAGCAGGCGACGAGTCGCGCTCCGTTGGCGGTGGCGACCTCCGCCGCGACGGCACACGGGTCGTCGCCGCCCACGGCGAGGGCATCGGCCGCGGCCAACGCCGAGAGGTCAGCGGCCGTGGCCGCTCGCGCCTGGGCGACGACGCCCTGGCCCAGGAGGGCGAGGGCGGCGACAAGCACCGCGGTGGTCCCCACCCAGGCCAGCGCGGCGGCCGGGGCCGAGCCGCGATCGGACCGCAGAGGGGCGATGGGCCCTGGCACCCCGTCCGGACCGCCCGAGGTCACGGCGAACCACCCGAGCCGAGCAGCTGCGGTTCGAGGCGGCAGGTCGCCGATCCCTCGACCGCGACCCCGAATCCGGCCAGGGCCCCCGAGCTCCCGGCGACGATCCGCCGGGTGACCGTCACCTGCACCCAGTCGCCCTGGCGCGAGACGCTCACCTGAGCACCGGGACCGGCGGCGCGCCGGGCTGCGGTGGTCGCGGCCGCGGTGTCCTCCCCGCGCGCCAGCTCCCGGGCCCCGACGCGCGCCGCGTTCTCGACGCGGACGTGCTCGGTGATCCCCAGGCCCAGGAACGCGAGGACGACCACGAGCACGACGACGACGGGCAGCACCACCGCGGTCTCGGCCGTGGCCGACCCCCGGTCGTCCTGCACGAGGCGGGACGACCGGGCGCGCCACGGGCTCACGAGCCCAAGGACAGGGCGGAGGTGATGATGCCCAGCAGCAGGGCCCTCACCTCGCCCGACTTCAGGAGCACCACCAGCACCGCCGCGAACCCGCAGGCGGCGAGGGTGGTGATGGCGTACTCGGCGGTGGTCGCACCGGCGTCGTCGGCCAGGGAGGCACCCAGGCTCCGGTCGGTCGTGCCCTTCGGGCCGTCGGCGGGACCCGCGCCGGTGCGCTCGTCGGGATCGCCGGGGCGGTCCGCCGCGGCGCGCCCCGCGCGTACGGGGGAGCGGGGCGGCCGTCCACCCGAGCCGGCGAGGGTCCTCGGGGTGGCGGCGACGGCGACTGCCGCCCCGCTCCGCGGCGAGGACAGCGTCCCTGCCCTGCCGATGAGGCGTCCGCGCGGACTGTGCGCGCTCCTCGTCGTGATCGTCGTCGTCATGATCTCGTCCTCCTTCGTCCGCGGCGCCCGCCGGGCGCCGCTCTCCTGCACCTCGGTGATCCGAGCTGCAGCCCCGGGGAGCTCCCGGTGGTCCTGGGCCTGCGGCGCTGCGAGATGCGCGCCCCGTCCGTGCCACGCCGTGCGCCGGTGCGGGGCGCCACCCGCGACCGTGGCGCGTCGTGCGATCCCGGTGCGCCGTGCGATCGCGGTGCCTCCGGGTGATCCGCGGTCATGCGAGCTCCCCGAACGAGTCCCCGAGGAGGGAGGCGACCGTCGGGATGATCCCGAGCAGCACGAAGGCCGGCAGCAGCGTGAGGCCGGTGGGCAGGACCAGGCGCACCGCGAGTCGCGCGGCGGCGGCCTCTGCCTCCCGTGCCCTGCCCCGGCGGGCGTCGCGCCCGCACGCGCGGAGCAGCCCCACCAGGTCGGCCCCGGTCGATGCTCCGACGAGGGCTGCCTCGCGCAGGGGTGACAGACCCTCGTCGAGGTCTGCGAGGGCGACCCCCGGAGCTGTGCCCGCCGCGAGTGCCCTGCCCGCGCGGGCCAGAGGCACCGCGGAGGGATCCTCGTCGAGGGCATCGGCCACGTCGACCAGTGCCGTCGCCAGTGGAGCCCCGGCGCCGAGCGGTCCCGCCACGAGGTCCAGGACGACGGAGGGATCGACCCCGGGAGGGGCCTCCGCGCGGGCCGTGCGCATCAGGCGGTGCATCCACGCCCATCCCAGCAGCGTCAGGGCCGCGCCCGCGACGAGCAGCAGCCGGCCCTGACCGCTGACGAGCGCGCCGATCGGATCGGCACCCAGCAGCCAGCCCAGCCCGATCCCGGCCAGCGGCAGGACCAGCAGGATCCGGGCCGTGGACAGCGGTCCCGCGAAGGCGCTGTGGCGTGCCAGCTGTGCGTCGGCGACATCGCGGAGGGCATCGGCCAGGGTCAGCAGCACGGGACCCGTCGCGGCGCCGGTCCGCTCGCAGAGGGCGAGCGCCGCGCCGAGCGCCGCGACGCCGCCCGTCCGGCGCAGCCGAGGGGCGGCCGCTCGCCGTGGATCAGCTCCGGCGCCCACGGCCTGGGCGAGGTCGCGCAGGGGCCCCGGCGGGACGCTCTCGCCCACCGCGCTGAAGGCACGTCGCGGAGCGATGCCCGCCGCGACCACCGTCGCGAGGCGTTCGACGAGATGCGCCACGTCCAGGGGCCCCGGCTGCCGGGTTCGGGTACGGCGCGGGGACGGAGCTGCCGGTCCGGCACCGGCGGCCACGGCGCGCAGGTGCCCCGGCGCTCCGGCGAGGACCAGTGCGGCCCCGATGGTCACGATCGCGATCAGCGGGATCATCGGCCCGCCCCGGCCGCTGACGACAGGACGTCCGGTGCCAGGCCGATCCGTCGGGAGAATGCAGGCCATCCCGGTCCGGGAACCGGCTGCGGCCCGGAGACGTCGAGCACGGCCTCGCTGGCCAACGTGCCCTCGGCCGATCGCACCAGGCGCGCGATGTGGTCGACGGTCCTCACGCCATCGCGGCGGGCCAGATGGATGACGACGTCGAGGGCGCTCGCCGCCTGGCTCGCCAGGGCCCGGGTTCCCAGGCCCCCGAGCGCGCCGAGGGCCTCGAGCCGTGCGGGCACGTCGGCCGCCGCGTTCGCGTGCAGGGTGCCGCAGCCGCCCTCGTGGCCGGTGTTCAGGGCCTGCAGCAGCTCGCGCACCTCCGCGCCCCGGCATTCGCCGACGACGATCCGGTCCGGCCGCATCCGCAGGCACTGCCGCACGAGGGTGCTGAGGTCGACGCCCCCGGCACCCTCGGCGTTGGGGTGGCGCGACTGCAGGTGCACGACGTGCGGATGGTCCGGGTCGAGCTCGCGGGCATCCTCGACGAGGATCATCCGTTCGACGGCCGGGACGCCCGCGAGCATCGCGGCCAGGAGGGTCGTCTTGCCGGATCCGGTGCCGCCGCTGATGAGGAAGGCGACCCGGGACGCGATGACCGCTTCCAGCACCTCCCGGGTGACGGGGGACAGCGCCCCGGTGGAGGTGAGATCGGCCAGGGACATCCGCACCCGTGCCGGGCGCCGCAGCGAGATCAGCGCCCCGCCGGTGGACAGGGGCGGCAGCACGGCGTGCAGGCGGGTGCCGTCGGGCAGACGCGCGTCCACGCACGGTGCGGCGTCGTCGAGGCGACGACCGCCCGCCGTCGCGAGCCGTACCGCGAGGGCGCGGGCGTCCTCGACCGGGATCCGCTCGCCGACCGCGTGGAGCCCTGCGGCGTCATCGACCCACACCGTGCCGTCGGCGTTGACGAGGATGTCCGTCACGCCGGGTGCGGCGAGGTGCTCCAGGGGGCCGAGCCCGGTGACGTGGTCGCGCAGGGATGCGGTGATGCGGAGCAGCTGGGCGGCGCCGACCACGCGCCCCTCCTCCCGCAGGAGCCGCGCGACACGCGGGATGTCGACCGCGCCCGGCGCACGCAGGAGGTCCTCTCGGATGCGGTCGACCAGGGGCGTGCCCGCGCTCATGCTCGGCTCCTCTCCGGGTGCGCCGCCGTCAGCCGTCCCAGGAGCCGTGCGCAGGCACGATCGGCGCCCCGCCGCCGCACGTCCAGCAGCGGCACCAGTCCGGCAGGCCCGTCCCGGAAGCTGCCCAGCAGCTCGAGGCCCAGATCGGCGGCCACCTCGCCCGGGGCCATCGGCCCGCGGCGACGGACCAGGACCCCGGCGGCGCCGGCCGGCGGAGCCCACCGACGCAGCCGGAGGGACGCCGTGCGGACGGCATGGGGGACGCACGGCACCACGAGGAGAAGACGATCCAGGAGGGGGAGGACCGACGGCACGACCTCGACGCCCAGGTCGGCGACGACCAGGCCGCCGACCGGCGTCAGGGCATCGAGGGCACCAGCGACGGCCGAGGGCATCGGAGGACCGTCCCCACGCGAGGCGAGGATCCGCACACCGTCCACCCGCGGCAGCCCGTCGCGCAGCGCGGAGCCGTCGTCCGGCCCCAGGGCGCCGAGGTCCTCCCAGCAGGCGCCCCGCCCGCCGGGCGCCTCGACCAGGGCGTCGATCCCGCCGCCCGTCGGGTCGCCGTCCACCAGCACGGTCTCCGCGCCGGACCGGGCCGCGGCGGCGGCGAGGCGAGCGGCCGTGCTCGAGGCACCGGCACCGCCGCACCCGCCGACGACGCCCAGCACGAGCCCGGGACGGGCCCTGCGCAGCACAGGGGCGAGAAGATCGAGCAGGTGCGAGGACTCCGCGGGAAGCTGCACCAGGGCCTGGACGCCCGCATCGATGCAGGCCCGCCAGTCCGCCTCCGACGCGGGCCGCGAGGTCAGGGCGATTACGGTCGCGTGGCGCCCTCGACCCCGCGCCGGCCGGGGCGTGTCGAGCGCGTCCACGTCGATCAGCGCGGCGGACCCCGCGCCGTCCGCGCCGCCGCTGCCGAGCGCGTCCAGGAGGCGGCCGCCGAGGGCATCGACGTGGTCAGCGGCCGTCGCCCGCAGCGCGGCGCCGCCTCCGAGCCACCGGACCTCGATGCTCGACGTGGGAGCCGTGGGAAAGCGCGCGGCGCCGCGCCTCCGGGGTGGCGGAGCATCCGCTCCGCCACGTACCGAGAGCGCCTCGCGAGGTCGGGGACCGTGGTCGATGAGTGCCATGACGGCATCGTCACCGGACAGGGCCGCATGCCGCTCGTCGTGGTCGGCCGATGGGGACAGGGCATCCCTGTGGAGGGTCCCGAAGCCCTTGTCACCGCCGCACCGCGGGCGTATGGTCTACATCACAACGACGGACAAGGGACGCGGAACCCACGTGCGAGTGGTCTCCGCAACGGACCGGCTCCGGGACGCCGAAAGCATCCCCGGCAGCCACGAGGAACAGCACGCCTGATCCCGTGTCCCTGCGTCGTGGACGGCGTCGCGGTCACCGCGGCGCCGTCGCTTTGCGCCCAGGGGCCCGACGAGCTCCCGGCCGGCCTCAGCCCTCGAGGTCCAGGATCACCGGCGCGTGGTCCGAGGCGCCCTTGCCCTTGCGCTCCTCGCGGTCGATCCGGGCATCGGCCACCTGGCGCTGCACGGCCGGGGAGCCCAGCAGGAAGTCGATCCGCATCCCCTCCTTCTTGGGGAACCGCAGCGCCTGGTAGTCCCAGTACGTGTAGGTGCCCGGCCCGGGCGTGTACGCACGCGTGAGATCCGCGTAGCCGGCGTCCACGATCGCCTCGAATGCCGCACGCTCCGGCGGCGTCACGTGGGTCCTGCCCTCGAAGACGCTCATGTCCCACACGTCCTCGTCACGCGGGGCCACGTTGAAGTCCCCGGCGAAGATCGTGCGCGACTCCGGGTCCGCGGCGAGCAGGCGGGCGCCCTCGGCGCGCACGGCGTCCAGCCAGCGCAGCTTGTACGCGTAGTGCGGGTGGTCGATCTCGCGGCCGTTGGGCACGTACAGCGACCACAGCCGCAGGCCGTCGCCCACCACCGCGGAGATCATGCGGGCCTCGAGCACCCCGGTCTCGTCCTCGGGATAGGTGGGCACCGCGTCCATCGTGGTGCGCACATCGGCCAGGCCGACGCGGGAGGCGAGCCCCACCCCGTTCCACTGGTTCAGCCCGTGCACGGCCGTCTCGTAGCCGGCTTCGTGGATGCTCGTGAGGTCCAGCTGCTCGGGCTTGGCCTTGAGCTCCTGGAGGGCCAGGACGTCGATGTCGTGGCGCTGGAGGAACGCGACGACGCGCTCCGTCCGTGCGCGCAGGGAGTTGATGTTCCAGGTCGCGATCCGCATGGGATCGAGCATAGGGGCACCGTCCGACGACACCCGGGCCCCGAACGCCGTAAGGTCTGGTCATGGCGCGCGCACTGGTCACGGGATCCACGGCGGGACTGGGCCTGGAGTTCGCCTGGCAGCTCGCCGGCACCGGGCACGACCTGGTGCTCGTGGCCCGCGACGAGGCGCGGCTGGCCACCGTCGCCGAGCAGATCCGCCACGTCCACGACGTGAAGATCGAGGTCCTGCCCGCGGACCTCTCCCATCGCCGCCAGCTCGACCGCGTGGCCCGCCGCCTGACCGATCCGGTGGCCCCCATCTCGCTGCTCGTCAACAACGGCGGCTACGGCCTGCGCGGCGGCTTCCTCGACGTGCCGGTCGAGGACCACGAGCGGCAGATGGGCACGATCATGCGCGCGGTGCTGGTGCTGTCCCATGCCGCCGCGGGCGCGATGGTCCACCGTCGCCGCGGCGCGATCCTCAACGTCTCCTCGCTGGCCGGGTACACGACCAGCGGCCCCTACGCGGCGGCCCGCAGCTGGGTCACGGTGTTCACGGAGTCCCTGGCCCTCGAGCTGCAAGGCACCGGGGTCACCGCCACGGCGCTGCTGCCGGGGTTCCTGCACACCGAATCGCACGACGGCGCGGCGATCACGGGGGAGGGGCTGCCCCGGGTGACCTGGATGAAGGCGCCCTACGTCGTCGAGCAGGCCCTGCGGGACACCGCCAAGGGCAAGGTCCTCTCGATCCCCGCGGTGCGCCACCGCGGTCCCGGCGACGGCGCGGGCCCGGGACCGCGCGGGGTGATCGGGCGCCTCGCCTCGGCCCGCATGCAGAGCCGCATGGCCCAGCGGCGCCTCGACTCCGCCCGTCGCAAGGCCTCCCGCCGTCGGCTCAAGGCGCCGTGGATGCGCACCGCGGACCCGCCGGCGCCGGCCACCGAGGGCGACGACGAGGACTGACGCCCGCCGGTACCCTGACGCCATGGACACCACCCCCGCACGCCCTGCCGCCCCCGTCCGGACCGCCGAGGACCGCGCCGCCGACCGCGCGCGCCTGCTCACCCTCATCGACGAGATCGCGGTGGTGCGCGGGAAGGTCACGCTGTCCTCCGGCAAGGAGGCCGACTACTACGTGGACCTGCGCCGGATCACCCTGCACCACGAGGCCGCCCCGCTGGTGGGCCGTGTGCTGCTGGACCTCCTGGGCGACGCCGGCCTGCTGGGCGAGATCGAGGCGGTCGGAGGGCTGACGCTGGGGGCCGATCCGGTCGCCGGGGCGATCCTCCACGCCGCCGCCGCGGATCCCGCCGCGCCCGCCGTCGACGCCTTCGTGGTCCGCAAGGCCAACAAGGCCCACGGTCTGCAGCGCCGCATCGAGGGCCCCGGGATCACCGGGCGCCCCGTCGTGGCCGTCGAGGACACCTCCACCACCGGCGGCAGCGTGCTCGAGGCCTGCTCCGCGATCGAGGAGGACGGCGGGGACATCCGCGCCGTCGCCGTGATCGTGGACCGCGGCACCGGGGCGCGCGAGGCCATCGAGGCCGCCGGGTACCGCTACCTCCACGCCTTCGGCGTCGACGAGCTCAGCATCTGAGGCCCGTCGCGAGCCTCAGAGCTCGTCGGCCTCGAAGGTGTTGCACGAGCCCGGGTCGCCGCTGCCGTAGCCCGCGCTGAACCAGTGCCGACGCTGCTCCGAGGAGCCGTGGGTCCACGTCTCGGGGTTGACCTGGCCTCCGGAGACCTCGCCCTGGATGTGGTCGTCGCCCACGGCGGAGGCCGCCGAGAGCGCGGCGTCGATGTCGTCCGAAGTCAGCGGCTGCAGGAACGGTGTGCCGTGGGCGTCGTCCGTGGTCGTGGCGTGATGCACCCAGACCCCCGCGTAGCAGTCGGCCTGGAGCTCCAGACGCACCGAGTCGGAGGTGGGGCCGGTCTGGCCCTGGTCGATCCGGCGCATCGTGCCCTGCAGGTTCTGGATGTGATGGCCGTACTCGTGGGCGATCACGTACTCCTTGGCCAGCTGCCCGTCCGAGGCGCCGAAGCGCGTCGTCAGCTCTTCGTAGAAACTCGTGTCGATGTAGATCGTGGAGTCCGCGGGGCAGTAGAAGGGCCCGACCGCCGCGGATGCCGCACCGCAGCCCGTGTTCGTCTGCCCGGAGAAGATGATGCCGCGGGGCGGCGTGAAGTCGGAGATCTGGGCCTCGGGGGCCAGCTCCGACCACACCGCGTCGGCCGAGGCGATGGTCGCGCTGACCAGGCAGTCGTCGTTCGCATTGGCATCGGCCCCGGTGCGGCACCGCTCGTCGAGCGGCTCGGACTCCTGCTGCGCCTGCCCCGGGTCCGCGCCGCCGTCCATGCCCAGCAGCGGCAGCGGGTTGACCCCCAGGAGCGCGAGGACGATCACGACGATCAGCAGTACGCAGCCACCGCCGCCACCGCCGATGGCGAGGCCGCGGCCGCCGATGCGGCCACCGCCGCCGGAGCCTCGGGAGACGTTGCCGGAACGGATGTCGGCGCCGGGATCGAAGGTCATGGGCACACCCTAGACGCCCGCCCAGCTCCCGCACACGGGGTGATCAGGTGGCCCGCATACGATGACCACCGGACCACGCCCCGGCGGCCGCGAGACGGCGCTCCGGGATCCCCCCTGCACCCGAGCGGCCGTCGCACCACGGCTGCCCCGAGGAGAGATCTGTGAACATCGTCGACTGGGCCGTCGAGACGATCGATGCGTTCGGAGGCCCGGGCGTCGCCTTCCTCATCGCGCTCGAGAGCATCTTCCCGCCGATCCCCTCCGAGGTGATCCTGCCGCTGGCGGGCGTCACCGCCGCCCGGGGCGAGCACAACCTGATCGTCATGTACCTGTGGGCGGCCGCGGGCTCGATGGTGGGTGCGTACGTGCTGTACGGGATCGGGCGTGCGCTCGGCGCAGAGCGTCTGCGCCGCCTCGTGATCCGCCTGCCGCTGGTGCACGTCGAGGACTACGACAAGTCCGTGCGCTTCATGGACCGGTACGGCTACGCGGGGGTGTTCTTCGGCCGCATGGTCCCGGGCATCCGCTCGCTCGTCTCGATCCCCGCGGGCGTCTACGAGATGAACCTGGTCCGCTTCTCGCTGCTGACGCTGGCGGGCAGCGGGATCTGGAACGCGATCTTCGTGGGCCTGGGCTACGGTCTCGGCGAGAACTGGCACGTCATCGAGCCGTACACCGACGTCATCTCCAACGTCGTGTACGTGATCATCGTCGTGATCGCCCTGTGGTGGGGGATCCGTCTGCTGCTGCGCGAGCGCCGGCGACGCCGGCTCGGCCTGCCCGACCCGGACGCCGAGGAGCTGCGGGCGCTGGATGCCGAGAAGGACTGAGCGTGACCGCCGATCCCCCGGACGACGGCCGTCAGACATCGGCACCGCTCGCGGACGCGGATGCGGCCGCGGGACGGACGGTGGGCGTCGGCCCGCATCCCCGCCCCTGGCCGCAGGACCCGCACCTGGATCCCGAGCTGCTCGAACACGGGGACCGGCGCAACGTCGTGGACCGCTACCGCTACTGGAGGCGCGAGGCGATCGTCGCCGATCTCGACCGCAGCCGCTTCGCACTGCACATCGCGATCGAGAACCTCGAGCACGACGCCAACATCGGCTCGATCGTGCGCACCGCCAACGCCTTCGGCGTGGGTGCCTTCCACATCGTCGGGCGCCGGCGCTGGAACCGGCGCGGCGCGATGGTCACCGACCGCTACCAGCACGAGCTGCACCACGAGACGATGGCCGACCTCGCAGCCTGGGCGCGGGCTCAGCGGCGCGAGCTCCTCGCCATCGACACCGTGCCCGGCGCCAGGCCCCTCGAGGGCGCGCGCCTGCCCGTGCGGGCCGTGCTCGTCTTCGGCCAGGAGGGGCCCGGGCTGAGCGCGGAGGCGATCGCGCACTGCTCGGAGGTCCTGGAGATCACCCAGTACGGCTCGACCCGCTCGCTCAACGTCGCGGCCGCCGCGGCGATCGCGATGCACACCTGGGTGCTCCAGCACGGGCCCCGCGGCGACGCGTCGCCCTGAGACCGCGGCGAGCCCGCCCCCTGCCCAGGGACCGAACGGCCCGGAGTCCACACATCGGCCCGTGAGAGGATCTGGGGAGCGGGCACCACCGTGCCCGGACCATCGTTTGGACGCCGTGAGGAGCCGCAATGCCCATCGCAACCCCCGAGCAGTACGCCGAGATGATCGACCGCGCGAAGAAGGGGAGCTTCGCCTACCCCGCCATCAACGTGTCGAGCTCGCAGACGGCCATCGCCGCCCTGCAGGGCTTCACGGAGGCCGGCTCCGACGGCATCATCCAGGTGTCCGTGGGCGGCGCCGAGTACCTCTCCGGATCGACCGTGAAGGACCGCGTCGCCGGCTCCCTCGCGCTCGCCGAGTTCGTGCACGCCGTGGCGAAGAACTACCCCGTCACCGTCGCCCTGCACACCGACCACTGCGCCAAGGAGAACCTGGCCACCTGGGTCGAGCCCCTCATCGAATGGGACCTCGCCAACCGCGTCTCCCAGGGCCTGGACCCGCTGTTCCAGTCGCACATGTGGGACGGCTCGGCCGTGCCGGTCGACGAGAACCTCGAGATCGCCGAGCGCCTGCTCAAGAAGACCGCCGCCGCGAAGAAGATCCTCGAGATCGAGGTGGGCGTGGTCGGCGGCGAGGAGGACGGCGTCGAGGCCGACGTCTCCAACGACAAGCTGTTCTCCACCCCCGAGGACGGCCTGAAGACCGTCGCGGCCCTGGGCCTCGGCGAGAACGGCCGCTACCTCACGGCGCTGACCTTCGGCAACGTCCACGGCGTCTACAAGCCGGGCAACGTCAAGCTGCGCCCGTCGGTGCTCGCGGACATCCAGAAGGTCGTCGGCGAGAAGGTCGGCAGGGAGAACCCGTTCGACCTCGTCATGCACGGCGGCTCCGGCTCGACCCTCGAGGAGATCCGCGAGGCCGTCGACAACGGCGTCATCAAGATGAACGTCGACACCGACACCCAGTACGCCTTCACGCGTCCCGTGGTCGGGCACATGTTCGAGAACTACGAGGGTGTGCTCAAGGTCGACGGCGAGGTGGGCAACAAGAAGGCCTACGACCCGCGCGCCTGGGGCAAGAAGGCCGAGGCCGGCATGGCGGCCCGCGTCATCACCGCCTGCGAGAACCTCCGCAGCAGCGGGACCTCCGCGACCGCCTGATCGCGGCGCTCCGACCCCGGAGCACTCGTGCCAGAGCCCGTCCTGCCGATCGGCGGGACGGGCTCTCGTGCGTCCGGAAGGTGCGGCGCGGGACGGTGCGCGTGCTCGCAGCGCGCCTCGAGCGGCGGGCGCTCAGCGGTAGCGGCCCTGGGCGCGCGCCATCACGGCCCGCAGCGCCGGCAGCACATCGGCCAGGAACACGCCCGCGATGACGATCGCCGCGATGGTCAGGATGAACATGCTCGACCCCAGGATGCTCAGCACCCCCAGGAACAGGGCGATGCCCGTCAGGGCGGCCCAGAACCCCTTGGTGCGCTTGGAGGCGGCGATGTACGCGTCGGGACGGTAGCGCACGGCGTTGACGAAGGCCCACACCTCGACGCACAGCAGCACGAGGGAGATGAGCCGGAAGATCCAGTCCTGGATCGTGAAGACGTCCATGACCCGATCGTAGACGTCCGGGCTCCGCGGTCGGCTCAGCGACGCCGGTCGGGATCCGAGCGATCGGTGATGAGCAGCTCGAGGGCCGCGGTGGTCGCGGGCGGCTCGACGGCCTTGAGCTCCCGGGTCTGGGGTCGCGGGCCGATCACGTCGCCGTCGCCGGCGATGAGCAGGCTGGGCAGGAAGCGTTCGGCGTCCTGATGGCTCAGTCCCGTGGCCTCGAGCAGGTCCACCGCGAGGGAGCGCAGCTGGATCACGAGGGAGACGCCCTCGAAGTGGCCCGCCCGTCCCGGGCGCACCCCGTCGTCGCTCGCGAGCAGCGTCTCCGGCGTCAGGTAGGAGCAGAAGAGCCGCAGGCTGCGGCGGGCGTCCGTGAAGTCGACGTCGACGTGCACGCCCTGGCGGACGGCGCTGACGGCGTCCTGGCAGGCCACCAGCGCGTCCGCGAGGTTCGCGTGCGGGGTGCCGCCCACGGCGTCGAGGAACTCGACCTCCCGGCGGGCGATCACCCGCATGTTCCGCATCGCCCGGTCCGAGCCCACGAGCAGCCGCTGCAGGCGCTGGACGGCCTGGGCGTGGCGCAGCCCGGTGGGGGAGAACGTCGCCATCTCGTTGGCGGCGTCGTTGGCCAGGCTCCACTGGTCGGTGAGCTTCTGGGACGTGGTGCGCAGGGTCCGCAGCGCCGCCTCGGCGACGTCGGAGGTGCCGTTGCGCGCCGACAGCGCGAGGGAGACGAGGGCGTCCTCGAGCTCGAGGTAGAACCGCTCGGCGGCGCGCTTCTGGGGTCTGCGGGGGTCCCCGGAGAACACGAGGTAGATGAGCATGCCCACGACGACGCCGGTCACGGCGTCGATCAGCCGGCTCGACGGGGTCATGAGCGGGGAGGCGGGCATGACGAGCACCAGCATCGACTGGATGCCGGACTGCGTCGCGAACATGACGCCGGAGTCGATGAAGCGCGCGAGCATGGCGGCCACGAAGATCATGAGCGCCACCTGCCAGACGCCGCCGCCGATGGTCGCGCGGGCGACCTCGCCGAGGGAGACGCCCAGCAGGACGCCCGCCGACATCTCGAACATGCGGCGCATCTTCTTCTCGACCGTGAAGCTCACGACGACGTAGGCGGCGATCGCCGCGAAGAAGGGGTACTGGTGGCCCCAGAGGTAGTGGGAGATCGCGTAGGCCAGGGCGGCCCCGAAGGCGACGCGGGCGATCGCGAGCGTCCCCGAGCCGGACCGGGTCGCGCCGGCGCGCAGGCGCGCCGAGACCGCCGAGCGGCTCCGCTGGGCGAAGCTCGGGATGAGGTGGGGCGGCAGCTGCGGGGCGGGGTGTCCCGAGGTCATGGGCGCACCGGCTCCCGCAGCCGGGTGGCCAGGAGGTCCCGCAGGTCCACGGTCTCGCCGTCGCGTGCTCCCCGGCCCACGACCAGCGGGGCGTCGACGGGCTCGGGGTCCGCGCCCAGCAGGCGCGCGCGGAGGCCGCCGGCCACGCGCAGCAGGTAGTAGCGGGCCTCGGGGTCCACCGCGATCCGGCGGTCCGCGGTGAGGTACCAGCCCGTGAGGTGGGTGTGGACGGTGGAGTCCCCGGCACCGGTGCGGGCGCGCAGGGGGATCGGCTCGATGCCGGCCTCGCGGAAGCCCGCGATCGCGGTGCGCAGCAGGGCGGTCGCACGCTCGTGCTCGTCGCGTCGCGCGGCGGCCAGCGCACGCTCCTGGGCGCGGATGATCTCTCCGCGCTCGTCGCTCCACGAGGTCTCGGGTCGGGCCATGTCTCTCATCGTGCCAGGGGTCGGGGCGGGCGACGGCGGGTTCGTCCGGAGCGCCCGGGTTCCGGACGTCTCAGAGCCGGGCCGTCGTGGGGCGGGTGCCGTGGTCGCGCGCGACGACGACGGGCTCCTGGGTGGCGTCCAGCCGCAGCACGGGCGCGTCCTCGCCCTCGCCGATGCGGACGTCCACCCCGAGGGGCGCATCCAGGGGCACGCCGCGGCGCACCACCGCGAGGGCGACGGGCCCCAGGTCCACGTGCTGGGCGGCCGTGGTGACCGTGCCGATCTCCTTGCCGTCCAGGAGCACCGGTGCACCGGCAATCGCGGGGACGTCCTGGGAGCCGTCGAGGTGGAGCATCACGAGGCGCCGCGGCGGCTGACCGAGGTTCAGGACCTTGGCGACGGTCTCCTGCCCCCGGTAGCAGCCCTTGGCCGTGTGCACCGCGGTGCGCAGCAGGTCCAGCTCGTGGGGGATCGAGCGGTCGTCCACCTCCGTGACCAGGCGCGCCCGATGGGCGGCGACCCGCAGGGCATCGGCGGCCAGCTGCCCCGCGAGCAGCTCGGGACGCCAGGGGCGGGCCTCGAGCCCGGCGCCGGGCAGGACGGTGAGCACCCAGGGCGTCGGGTCCTCGGGGTCGGGGCCGTAGGAGACGCCGCCGGTGGCCACGGCGGGCCACGGGTCGTCCCACACGGCGAGGGGCTCGGGGAGCCCGAGGTCGGGCAGGACCTCGGCCGCGGGAGCGAGGGCGCCGAGGATCCGGAGGTCGTCGCGGTCGGTGAGCTCGACGCGTGCGGCGAACCGCATCATCTCGAGGTAGCGGCGCAGCCCGGCGCGGGCTCCGGGGTCGGTGATCAGGAGCACCGAGCCGTCCGCCAGCGGGGCCACGGAGGCGAGGTGCTCGACGCGCCCGCGCGGCGAGAGCACGGCGAGGCTGGGGGAGTCCCCCGGGGCGGCACGGTCGAGGACCTGGGTGCTGACGGTGGTCAGCCAGCTGCGGTGGTCGGCGCCGGAGACCTGGAGGATCTCGAGCTGCCCGAGGTCCACGACGGCGCGGCGGGCGAGCAGGCGCCGCTGCTCCCGCAGGGGCGCTCCGTAGTGCGAGGGCACGGCCTCGTCGGGGCCGGGGAGGTGCACGGCGCCCTCGCGGGCGAGCGGCGGGTGCACGGGGTCGGGCGATGCGTCAGGCACGATCGAGCTCCGCGGACAGGTAGGGGACGGGATCCTCCTGGCCCGTCGCGCGCTCGAGGACCCAGAAGAGACGACCGCCGACCAGGCCGAACAGGCGCGTGGCGCGGGCGTGCACGGGGCCCTCGCCGCTGCCGGAGACGGACTCGGTCGCGAGCTGGATGCGCGGGCCGCGCACCTCGCCCACGGACACCTCGGCGGTCCCGTCGGAGGCGGAGGTCACGGCCCGCAGGGTGTAGGAGATGACCGACTCCGGGCTCCCGGGCTTGGCCACCTTCGCGGCGGCGAGGTCCTGGCCCTCGACGGGGCCGAGGACCTCCCAGGTCCCGGACTCCTCGAGCAGCAGACGCTTCTCCGGCTCGGGGCCGTCGGCGGGGACCTCCGGCTCGGGCGCGATCGCGTCCTCGGAGAACACGGCGGTGGGCGGCACGGGCGGCGGGGCGTCGACCACCCAGGTGCGCATGGTCCATCCGAGGGTGCCGCCGGGCAGGGCGGTGGCCTCGACCTCCTGGTCGATGCGACGCCCGGTGGGGGCGTCCTCGGGGGTGCCCTCGGTCCGGGGCAGCTCGACGGCGCCCTCGCCGCGCCAGGACCCGAGGATCCAGGCGAGCGGGAACAGCGCCGGGTCGAGATCGGCGTCCAGGGTGATGGGCATGTCAGCGCCCGTCGAAGAGGCGTGCGATGACCAGCACGGCGAAGGCGGCGGTGCCGATGCCGACCAGCCCGACCAGGACCAGGAAGAAGATGGAGAGCGCAGTCATGCGCTCGATCCTACCGACTCGCCCGTGTGCGCGCCGCGGCTCAGGACGCCAGCCGCGCCGCGAGGAGCACGATCACGCCCGCGGTCGCCACGGGGGCCGCGGCGACCGCGAGGGACGGCGCCGGCTCCCGGGCCACGAGCGTCGACCCCAGCAGGACGTGGGCCCCGCTCGCCCCGACGCCGACGGCGAGGCCCGCGAGGGCGCCCACCAGGGGCGACGGGCCGGGAAGTGCGAGCAGCACGAGGGCCGACACCGCCGCCGAGGAGGCGATGGCCAGCGGCGCGACGATGGCGCCGCGGCCGGGGACGGTGAGGATCAGCAGAGCCGCGCACAGCCCGGCGGCGCTCGCGGTCACGACCCCCGCGGCGACGGGATCGGCCGCGGCGGTGGCCTGGGCGCGGATCCAGCACCCTGCGAGTCCGGTGAGCATCGCCCCGGCCACGGTCCCCGTCAGCGAGGCGGTCAGCGCCGTGCGCTCGGGGCGCAGCATCTGGTGCACGAACGCGGCGAAGACCGCCGCCGCGCACACCGTGGCCACCCCGAGCATCGGCCCGAACCCGCCCGGGGGCATCGCCGAGAGGAGCGCGCCGCCGATCCCCGTGAGGGCCACGACGATCCGCGTGCCGCGCGCCGAGGGGAGCTCGAAGAGGTCCGGCCAGCCGATCGCGACCATGAGCACGACGACCAGGACGATGCCCGTGACGATCGGCACTCCCGTCGCCCCGGCCAGGGACGCGACGCACAGCAGAAGGGCCAGGGCCGCGCCGAGAGGGGCCCGCGTGGGCGGGTTCATGTGGTCTCCCTCGGGGTCGGGTCCGGCGGTCGGAGGCGCACCGCCGCCGGGATCGGAACCGTCGGGGGCGGGCGCTAGAGTTGCAGTCTACGAGCCGCAGCGGCCGGTGCCCCCGCGCGCCCTGCATGCCGCTCGGCCCCATGACCTCGCACGGTGGGAAGGACGATGCCTCCGATGATCTCCACGGAGCTGCTCACGCCCGGCCAGGGCCGCGCCGTCGCGGACCTCCTCCGGGACGTGACCGATCACGACGGCGTCGCGCCGCTGGACGAGCCCGCGCGACTCGAGCTGCGCTCGACGACCCTGCGTCCCGGGGTCGTGCACCTCATGGCCTACTCCCCGGACCGCGACCTCGTCGGCTACGCGGGGATCCTCCCGGACGGCACCGTCCAGGGCATGGTGGACCCCCGGCACCGACGGCGCGGGATCGGCACCTCGCTGGTCACGGCGGCGCTGTCCCGGCGCCGTGAAGGCCGGATCTGGGCTCACGGAGCCCTCGAGGGCGCCGAGCTCCTGCTGACCGGCCTGGGCCTGCGTCCCGAGCGCACCCTGCTGACCATGCGTGCCGATCTCACGGCCGAGGTGACGCGCGCCGGGACCCAGGACCCCGAGGTCGAGGTCCGTGCGTTCCGGACCGGCTGGGACGAGGACGCCTTCGTCGCGCTGAACGCCCGGGTCTTCGCCCATCACCCCGAGCAGGGTTCGCTGACGCGCGCGGATCTGGACCTGCGGCTGCGCGAGCCGTGGTTCGACCCCGAGGGCTTCCACCTCGCGCTGCTGGACGGCGAGCTCGTGGCCTTCGTGTGGACCAAGCGGGAGCCCGGCGCCGAGGACGCCGAGATCTACGTCGTGGGCACTGCGGAGGAGGCCCAGGGCCGGGGGATCGCCACCCGCCTGCTCACCGACGCCCTCGCCCGCCTGCGCGAGCAGGGGGTGCGCCACGTCCAGCTGTACGTCGAGGGCGACAGCGCCGCGGCCGTGCACCTCTACGAGCGACGCGGTTTCGACGTCGCCGGCAAGGACGTCCAGTTCGCGCTGCCGGAGGGCACGGAGCTGCCGGCTGCGGGTCCCGCGGCGGGGTCCACCGCGGACACGCCGTCGCGCCCCGTCCCCCGGGTCGTGGCCGAGGCGGGTGCCGACCGCGCGGCGCCCGCGCCCGAGCAGATCGCCCCGGATCGCACGAACCGTTCCTCGCGGGCCGCCGATACGGGGCTGACCAGCGGCGAGGATGCGCCCCGTCCGCGCCGCACGGAGCCTCTGGCCCAGGAGCTGCCCGAGGACCGGTTCCTCGAGCGGGAGCTGAGCTGGCTCGCCTTCAACGAGCGGGTCCAGGAGCTCTCCGCCGATCCGGAGGTCCCGCTGCTCGAGCGGGTGCGGTTCAGCGCCATCTTCAGCTCCAACCTCGACGAGTTCTTCATGGTCCGCGTCGCGGGCCTCAAGCGCCGCCTGGAGACGGGGCTCGCGGTCACCGGCCCCTCGGGCATCTCGCCCCGGCGGGTGCTGGAGACCGTGCGGCGGCGCGCCCACGAGCTCCAGATCCACCAGTCCCGGATCGTCGAGGACGAGCTGCGACCCGGCCTCCAGGAGGCCGCGGGCGTCAGGATCCTGCGCTGGGGTGACCTCGACGACGCCGAGCAGGAGCGCCTCGCGGACTTCTTCGCGACCGAGGTGTTCCCGGTGCTGACGCCGCTGGCCGTGGACCCGGCCCACCCCTTCCCGTACATCTCGGGACTGTCCCTGAACCTCGTCGTGCAGATGCTGCCCAGCGGCGAGCGGGGCGACGACGCCAAGCAGCGCTACGCCCGCGTCAAGGTGCCCGACTCCCTGCCCCGCTTCGTGCGCCTGCGAGAGCGCGAGCTCGCCGCCGCCGACCGGGCCGGCTCCGGTGCGGGCGGCGCCGACGGCGACGGGCTCGACGCCGCGCGCCCCGAGGTGCCGTTCATCGGCCTCGAGGAGGTCATCGCGGCCAACCTCCACCAGCTGTTCCCCGGCATGGACGTCGAGCGCCACCACCTGTTCCGCGTGACCCGCAACGAGGACCTCGAGGTCGAGGAGGACGACGCCGAGAACCTCCTGCACGCCCTCGAGAAGGAGCTGCTGCGGCGCCGCTTCGGGGCCCCCGTGCGCCTCGAGATCGAGGAGGGCATCGACCCCGAGGTGCGTGCTTGGCTGGTCCGCGAGCTGGGCGTGATGAACTCCGAGGTCTTCGAGCTGCCCGGCCTGCTGGACCTGCGGGGGCTCTCCGAGATCGCGGACCTCGACGCGCCGACGCTGCAGTTCCCGGCGTTCGTGCCGGCCACCAACGCACGCCTCAAGGAGGTCGAGTCCGCGAGCGAGCCCGACGTGTTCGCGGCGATCCGCAAGCGCGACGTGCTGCTGCACCACCCCTATGACTCGTTCTCGACGTCGGTCCAGGCGTTCCTCGAGCAGGCCGCCGCCGATCCCCAGGTGCTCGCGATCAAGCAGACGCTCTACCGCACCTCCGGGGACTCGCCGATCGTGGACTCCCTCATCGATGCCGCCCAGGCCGGCAAGCAGGTGCTGGCCCTGGTCGAGATCAAGGCGCGCTTCGACGAGCAGGCCAACATCTCCTGGGCCCGCAAGCTCGAGCAGGCGGGCGTGCACGTCGTCTACGGGATCGTGGGTCTGAAGACCCACTGCAAGCTCTCCATGGTGGTGCGCCAGGAAGCCACCGGTCTGCGCCGCTACTGCCACGTGGGCACCGGCAACTACCACCCCAAGACCGCCCGGATGTACGAGGACCTCGGCCTCCTGACCTGCGACGAGCAAGTGGGCCAGGACCTCACCCGGCTGTTCAACCAGCTCTCCGGCTACGCGCCGCGCACGTCGTTCCGTCGCCTGCTGGTGGCGCCCCGCGAGGTGCGCAGCGGACTCGTCGAGCTCATCGAGCAGGAGGTCGAGCACCACCTCGCCGGGCGCCCCGCGAGGATCCGGCTCAAGTGCAACTCGATGGTCGACGAGGGGATCATCGACGCCCTCTACCGCGCTTCGCAGGCCGGCGTCCCCGTGGACGTCGTCGTCCGCGGCATCTGTGCGCTGCGGCCGGGCGTCCCCAGGCTCAGCGAGACCATCCGGGTGCGGTCGATCCTGGGTCGATTCCTCGAGCACTCGCGGCTGTTCAGCTTCGAGGGGGGCGGCACGCCGACGATGTACATCGGCAGCGCCGACATGATGCACCGCAACCTCGACCGCCGCGTCGAGGCGCTCGTCCAGATCACCGCCGCGGACCACATCGAGCAGCTCCGCGCGCTCATGGACCTGCTCATGGACGATGCGACCCAGAGCTGGCACCTCGACGCCGACGGCGCCTGGATCCGGCACGCGATCGACGCCTCCGGGGAGCGGCTGCGCGATGCGCAGGAGGAGCTGATCGCCGCCCACCGCCGACGGAGGCGCCGCCCGTGAGCCCCAAGAACGCCCCGGGTGCCCCGCCCGTGCTGGCGGCCGGGGCTCTCGTCTGGCGGGAGCGTCGCGGCCAGGTGGAGGTGCTGCTCGTGCATCGTCCCCGCTACGACGACTGGTCCGTGCCCAAGGGCAAGCTCGACCCGGGGGAGACGTACCCCGCCGCCGCCGTCCGCGAGGTGGCCGAGGAGACCGGGTACCGCGTGCGCCTGCACCGGCCGCTGCCGGCCGCGGTGTACCTCCTGTCCGACGGCCGCACCAAGGTGGTCCACTACTGGGTGGGCACCGTGCGCTCGCGCGTCGGGCCCGGGCCCGAGAACGCCCGCGAGATCGACGACGTCGCCTGGGTGGACCTCGACGAGGCGGACCGACGCCTCACGCGGACCTCCGACCAGCTCCTCATCGACGCGATGCGGCGGCAGATCGAGGGCTCGACCCTGCACACGGTGCCGATCATCATCCAGCGCCACGCCGCCGCGCTGTCGCGCGCGAAGTGGCGCAAGGGTGAGGCGACCCGGCCCCTGAACACCAAGGGCAAGAAGCAGGCGCGGGCGCTGCCGCCGCTGATCTCCGCCTTCGCGCCCGCGAGCGTCGTGACCAGCCCCTGGAAGCGCTGCGAGGCGACGATCGAGCCCTTCGCCCGTGAGGGCGGCATGGAGATCGACACCAAGGAATCCCTCACCGAGGCGGCCCACGAGAAGCGTCCCTCCCGCGCCGGGGCCGTGTTCGAGCGGGTCCTGGACGAGGCGCGCCCCACGGTCGTGTGCACCCACCGTCCCGTCCTCCCGACCCTGGTGGGCGTGGCGCGGGAGCACGCGACCAAGGATGCGGCGCTCGAACTGCCCCGTGGTGACCCCTTCCTCGCGGCGGGAGAGGCCCTCGTGCTGCACACCACGCCGGCAGGTGAGATCGTTGCCGTCGAACGCCACCTGCCCAACATCGGCTGAACGTCCCGTTCCCCGTCCGGCGCCTCGCGTCCCGCACCCCCGAACCCCCAGGAGCCGACATGACCTCCGGTCCGCCCTCCGCGTCCCCCTCGCACGCCGGCGACGGCTCCCGGGGGCCGTCCGACCCCTACGGGTATGGCCATGAGCAGCCGGATCCCCTCGCGGCGCCGCCAGCCGACGCCGATCGCGGCGGGGCTCCGGATCCCTACGGGGCGCCGCCCGCGGACCCCTACGGGGCGCCGGCCCCGGATCCCTACGCGGCGCCGAGCGCGGACCACCACGGAGCCACGACCGCGGACCCCTACGCCTCGCCGTACGACCCCTACGGACCCAGCGAGCACGGCGCAGGCGCCGAGGGCACCGTCGACACGTACGCCACCAGCGCGTACGGCACCGGGTACGCCGTGCCCGCAGGCGCGCCCGCCGACCCCTACGGCGGTGCCGTGCAGAAGCCGTACGCGCCGCAGGGCTACGCGTCCGGGTACGTTCCCGCGCCGCCGACCTCCGGTCTCGCGCTGGCAGGCATGATCCTGGGGATCGTGGGGCTCGTGACCTGCTCGGGGATCCCCAGTGTGATCGGTATCATCCTGTCCGCCGTGAGCCTCCGGGAGACCGGCAGCGGTGAGCGCTCCGGGCGCGGATTCGCGATCGCCGGGATCGTCACCTCGGGGATCGGACTGCTGGTCATCCTGGCCGTGGTGGTCTTCTACATCGTCGTGTTCGTGGTGGTGGGGACCCAGTCCACCTGACGTCCCCGGTCCGCGCCCGGCAGGGCTCCGGACACCTGTTCATCCTGCGTTCACCCGCGTCCGCACGTCCCGTCACCTGTGCTCCCTAGGGTCGGCCCCGACACCACGTCGGAACCTCCGGGACACCCCGGGACACCCCGGGCCTCGGCTCCGGAAAGGACCAGCAGTGAACGTTCGCCAGAACAAGCTCGCCGCGGCCGCGGCTCTCGCCCTCACCGGCGGCCTCGCCCTGTCCGCCTGCGGCGGCAGCGGTGACCCCGCCGCGGGCGGCGGAGGCTCCGACAACGGCGGCTCCGGCGCCGCGGTCTCCGGCAACCTCGCCGGCGCCGGCGCCAGCTCGGCCGAGTCGGCCCAGCAGGCGTGGACCCAGAACTTCATCGCCAAGAACCCCGAGGCGCAGGTCACCTACGACGCCGTCGGCTCCGGCAAGGGCCGCGAGCAGTTCCTCTCCGGCGGCGTGCAGTTCGCCGGCTCGGACGACGCCCTCAAGCCCGAGGAGATCACGAAGGCGGCGGAAGCCTGCCAGGGCGGCAAGGCCTTCGACGTGCCGATCTACGTCTCGCCGATCGCCGTCGTCTACAAGCTCGACGGCGTCAAGGACCTCCAGCTCTCCCCGGAGACCCTCGCGGGCATCTTCGCGGGATCCATCACCTCGTGGGACGACGCCAAGATCAAGGCCGACAACCCCGACGCGACGCTCCCGGCCAAGCCGATCGTCCCCGTGCACCGCCAGGACAAGTCCGGCACCACCGGCAACTTCACGGACTACCTCTCCGCGACGGCGCCCTCGGTCTGGACCGCCGGTCACGTCGAGGAGTGGCCCACCTCCGGTGGCCAGTCCGGCGACGGCACCTCCGGCCTGATCTCCACGGTCGAGGGCGGCGACGGCACGATCGGCTACGCCGACGCGTCCAAGGCCGGCAACCTCGGGATCGCCAAGATCAAGATCGGCGAGAACTACGTGGCGCCCTCGGACGCCGCCGCTGCCGCCGCGGTCGACAAGTCTCCCCGCGAGGAGGGCCGCGAGTCCAACGACATCGTGATCAAGCTCGACCGCACCCAGACCGAGGGCGAGGTCTACCCGCTCGTGCTCGTGTCCTACCTGGTCGTGTGCGACACCTACAAGGACGAGCAGACCGCGAACCTCGCCAAGGGCTACGCCGACTACGTCGTCTCGGAGGAGGGCCAGAAGGCCGCCGCCGAGGCTGCCGGCTCCTCGCCGCTGTCCTCGGAGCTGAGCGCGGACGCACAGAAGTCGATCGCGGGCATCAAGGCCAAGGCCTGATCAGCACGACCTCCAGCAGGTGCGTCCCGGGACCCTCGCGGTCCCGGGACGCACCCGCGAACAGAGTTCGTCGCTCGTCCGGTCCCCCGTTCCCGCCGGCATCGTCGGCCCTCCGATCGTCGAGGTGGTCCCCTCCGTGAGCTCCACGTCCGTCTCCAAGCCAGCTGCCCAGCGCGGGCGGTCCTCCTCCGCCCGCCGACCCGGCGACACGGTGTTCTCCGTCCTCTCCGTGGGCTCCGGCCTCATCATCTTCCTGACCCTCGCGGCTGTCGCCATCTTCCTCACGGTCCAGTCATGGCCCGCGATCCAGGGCAGCAGGGAGCTCACGGGCTCCGAGGACGCCGTCTCGCTCCTCGAATACACGGGCCCCCTCGTCTACGGGACCGTGCTCGCGGCGACGCTCGCCCTGCTGATGGCGGTCCCCGTCTCCATCGGCATCGCGCTGTTCATCTCCCACTACGCGCCGCGCAGGCTCGCGGCGCCCCTGGGATACGTGATCGACCTCCTCGCCGCGGTGCCCTCGGTCGTCTTCGGCCTGTGGGGCGGTGTGTGGCTCGTGCCGATGCTCGAGCCCCTGTACACCTTCCTCAACACCTACTTCGCGTGGATCCCGCTGTTCGCGGGGGAGCCCACGGCGCCGATGCGCAACATCGCCTCGGCCTCCGTCGTCCTCGCGGTGATGATCCTCCCGATCATCACCGCGGTGTCCCGCGAGGTGTTCCTGCAGACGCCGCGGCTCCAGGAGGAGGCGGCTCTCGCGCTGGGCGCCACGCGCTGGGAGATGATCCGCACAGTCGTGCTGCCCTTCGGCCGCTCGGGCGTCGTCTCGGCCTCCATGCTCGGCCTGGGTCGTGCGCTCGGCGAGACCATGGCCGTCCTCATGGTCCTCTCGCCCGGCTTCACCTACTCCCTGCACATCCTCGAGGTGGGCAAGCACCAGTCGATCGCGGCGAACATCGCCGCGCAGAGCGCGGAATCGACGGGCATCGACATGTCCCGGCTGATCTTCACGGGCCTCGTGCTGTTCGTTCTCACCTTCGCCATCAATGCGATCGCCCGTGCGATCGTCTCCCGCGGACCGAAGGCGTGAGGCCCCGATCATGAGCGCTCCCAGCCCCGCAGTCATCAAGAGCCACTCCTCGTCTCCCACCTCGGAGCGACGCCTCCCCTGGTGGCACCTCCTCATCACGGCCGTCATCGGCCTCGTGCTCGCGGCCCTGATCCTCGCGCCGTTCGGCGCGCTCTCGGTCGCCGGCGTCGTGGTGATCGGGTATCTCCTGCACCTGGTCGCCGCCTACGTCTACGCCCGGATCCGCGAGGGTCGCCGGTGGGCCGCGGACCGCCTCGTCTCCCTGTTGGTGATCGGGGCCTTCGCCCTCGCGATGATCCCGCTGATCTCGCTGCTGATCGAGGTCATCTCCCGCGGTGCCAAGAAGATCCTCACCCCCTTCCCCGGGGCCTTCTGGACCACGGACATGGCCGGGGTCATCGGCGGCGCCGATGCCGGGGGCATCGGGCACGCGATCATCGGCACGCTGCTGATCACGTTCTGGGCCTCGGTCATCTCGGTGCCGATCGGCCTGTTCACCTCGATCTTCCTCGTCGAGTACGCCCGCAGCGGGTGGATGGCGGTTCTCGGGCGGGGCATCACGTTCCTCGTGGACGTCATGACGGGCATCCCCTCGATCGTCGCGGGCCTGTTCTCGCTGGCGATGTTCGTGACCGTCCTGAGCGATCCGGGCATCCGGATCGGCCTGATGGGCTCGGTCGCGCTGTCGGTGCTCATGATCCCGACGGTCGTCCGGTCGAGCGAGGAGATGCTCCGCCTGGTGCCGATGGAGCTGCGCGAGGCGGCCTACGCCCTCGGCGTGCCCAAGTGGCTGACCATCGTCCGCGTGGTGCTGCGCACCGCGATCGCGGGTCTGACCACCTCGGTGACGCTGGCCATCGCCCGTGTCATCGGCGAGACCGCACCGCTCCTGCTCACCGTCGGCGCCCTGCCGCTGCTGAACACCAACATGGTCTCGGGTCGGATGGAGACCCTGCCCACCTTCATCAACGGCCAGTACCGTGCGGGCAACGCGGTCTGCAACTCCGACACGATCACCAATCCGATCACGCAGGTGAAGGACGCCTGTTCCGTGACCGTCAACTACGACCGGGCCTGGGCGGCAGCGCTCACGCTCATCCTCATCGTGATGATCCTCAACATCATCGCCCGCCTGGTCAGCCACTACTTCGCGCCCAAGACCGGCCGCTGAGCCGTCGCGCTCCGCTTCGAAAGGATCCACCGATGCCCCAGGCGATCACCGTCGAGGACCTCAACATCTACTACAGCGAGTTCCTCGCCGTCGAGGATGTCAACATGGTCATCGACCCGCGCACCGTGACGGCCCTCATCGGGCCCTCCGGCTGCGGCAAGTCGACCTTCCTGCGCACCCTGAACCGCATGCACGAGGTCATCCCCGGCGCGTACGCGAAGGGGAAGGTCGACATCGAGGGCCAGAACATCTATGGACCCGGTGTGGACCCCGTGAACGTCCGCCGTCGCGTCGGGATGGTCTTCCAGAAGCCCAACCCCTTCCCGACGATGTCGATCAAGGACAACGTCCTGGCCGGCGTGAAGCTCAACAACCGCCGCATCTCCCGCAGCGCCGCCGCGGAGCTCGTCGAGAAATCGCTGCGCGGCGCGAACCTGTGGAACGAGGTCAAGGACCGTCTCGACAAGCCCGGCATGGGGCTGTCCGGCGGCCAGCAGCAGCGCCTGTGCATCGCCCGCACGATCGCCGTCAAGCCCGAGGTCGTCCTCATGGACGAGCCCTGCTCGGCGCTCGACCCGATCTCGACCCTGGCGATCGAGGACCTCATCCACGAGATGAAGGACGAGTACACGATCGTGATCGTCACCCACAACATGCAGCAGGCGTCGCGGGTCTCGGACCGCACCGGGTTCTTCAACATCGCGGGCACCGGGAAGCCGGGCAAGCTCATCGAGCTCGACGAGACCGAGAAGATGTTCACCAACCCCAGCAACAAGCAGACCGAGGACTACATCTCCGGCCGCTTCGGCTGATCCCGCGTCGGGCCCTGCCCGGGGTCCCCGCCGACGTCCACCCACGGTCTGATCCGTGGACAGCGGCCCGCTCCCGGAGACCGATGTCTCCTGGGACGCGGGCCGCGAGGCTGGCGGCATGACATCGCACCCCGACCTTCCCGCCGGCGCTCCCACGCCCCTCGACCCCTCGACCCTCGTCGGGGACGTCCGCTCCCCGGCACCGGTGCACGATCGGCCCATCCCGCAGCCCGGTCCCGCGCCCCTCCTCCAGGCACGGGCGCTGACCTGCGTCTACGGCGACAAGACCTCCCGCACCGTCGCCCTCGACGGCGTGGACATCGCGATCCGTCCCGCAGAGTCCCTCGCGGTCATGGGCCCCTCGGGCTCCGGCAAGACCACCCTCCTGCACGTCCTCGCAGGGATCCTGCGGCCCGCCTCGGGGAGCGTGATGTACCGCGATCGGGATCTCGCCTCGCTCTCGGACCGCGACCGGACCCGCCTGCGACGCAGCGACTTCGGCTTCGTGTTCCAGGACGGCCAGCTCCTGCCGGAGCTCACCGCCGTGGAGAACGTGATCCTGCCGCGCATGCTGGGCGGCGCCTCCCGCCGTGCGGCGACCGCCGAGGCACGCGGCTGGCTGGACCGGCTGGGCCTCGCCGGCATGCACGAGCGCCGACCAGGCCAGCTCTCCGGCGGCCAGGCACAGCGCGTCGCGATCGCCCGCGCACTGGCGGGCAACCCCGCGGTGGTGTTCGCCGACGAGCCCACCGGCGCCCTCGACCAGACCACCGGGCATGCCGTCCTGGACCTGCTGGTGGGCACCGCCCGGGAGGCGGGCGCGAGCCTCGTGATGGTCACGCACGATCCCCAGGTGGCGGCCGCGTGCGAGCGCACCGTCGCGATGCAGGACGGGCGGATCGCCCAGGAGTTCCGCCGCGGAGCCGCGACTCCGACGAGCGCGCACGGGGTGTCGGCATGAGAGCGCTGCTGCTGCGTCGGCGCGGGTCCCTCTCGGAGGTGCTCGCCGTCATCGCCTTCGCCGCCTCCGCGGCGATCCTCGCGACGGTGCTGGGGGGCGTGCTGGCCTTCGCCGGGCGGGCGGGCGATCCTGCTCAGCAGGGCCCGGACGGCATCGCGGGCATGCTCCTCCTGTGCGCCGTGATCGCCACCGCACTCCTGGTCCCCACCGCCATGACCCTCGGGGCCTCTGCCGCGAAGCTGTCGCTCGTGCGCCGTGAGCGGGACCTCGCCGCGATCCGACTGGTCGGCGGGACCACGGGACAGGTGGCCGGGATCGCCGTCCTGGACGTCGTGATCCAGGCGCTGATCGGTGCCGTGGTCGGCATCGGTGTGCATCTGGCCTGGACCCCGCTGCTCACGGGCCTCGACTTCGCGATGACGCCCTTCACCGTCGCCGAGCTGCTGCCGCCATGGTGGGCATACCCCCTGCTGGTGATCGGGTTCGTCGGACTCGCCGCCTTCTCCGCCTCCGTCGCGCTGATCGGCGTGGTGGTCTCCCCGCTGGGCGTGGCCCGCGACTCCCGCACGGTGCGCGTCTCGCTGCTCCGTGCCGCCGTGTGGGTGCTCGTGCTCATCGGCTTCGTCGCGGCCACGCGGATCGGCTATCCCGACGAGGGCGTCGCGATCGCCGTGCTGGTCGTGTTCATGATGATCGTGGTGGGCGGCGTCAACATCATCGGCCCCCTGGTGGTGTGGCTCGGCGCGCGCATCGTCGCGGCCGTGGCGCCCTGGCCCAGCTGGCTGGTCGCCGCGCGCCGGCTCGCGGCGGACCCCCGCTCGGGATGGCGGTCGGTCTCGGGGATCACCTTCGGACTGGTGGTGGCCGGCATGCTCACCCTGATGTCGCTCTTCGCGGGATCCGGCGACGACCCGACCACGATGGCCTTCTCCCACGCGCTCCTGACCGGGGGCTACCTGACCCTCGGCATCGCGGCGCTGCTGGCGGCCGTGAGCACCGGCGTCACGCAGGCCTCGCGGGTCATCGACCAGGCACGCACCTACCGCTCCCAGCACATCGGTGGAGCGGACCTCGCACAGCTGCACCGGGCGCGGATCGTGGAGGTGGTGATCCCGGTGCTGATGAGCTCGGTGATCGCCACGATCTCGACGCTCGTGCTGCTGTCGCCGGTGCTGAGCGGGATGACCGGGAGCATCGCCCCGGTGGTTCAGTACGTCGTCTCCGGCCTGGCTGCCTACCTGCTGGTGGCCCTCGCCGTCGCCGTGAGCGCCCCGCTGGTGCGCCGGGTGGCTCTGACGAGCGCCTGAGGTGCCGCGTAGGGTGGGGCCCATGGACCTGGAATCCGTGGACCCCACCGCCGTGCCCTCCGGCGCTCAGCTCATCGACGTGCGCGAGCAGGACGAATGGGATGCTGGGCACGCCCCGAGCGCCCAGCACCTCCCCGCGAGCACCCTCCTGGAGCACCTCGACGAGCTCCCCGAGGACGGCGATCTCTACATCGTCTGCCGCTCCGGCGGCCGCAGCACCCAGGTGGGCACCTGGCTGCTGGCCAACGGGTACGACGCGATCAACGTGCGCGGCGGCATGGGGGCCTGGATCGAGGCGGACCTGCCCATCGAGGCCGTGGGCGAGGGCGAGCCCTTCATCCTCTGAGGGGTGCGACGGCCGGAGTCCCGCGGTCTCCGGTCGACGCAATACACGGAGGGCGCATCGCTGGCCGGTCGCGGGGTGCGGGGCGTTCCTCCGTTCCCGGGGTTCGCGCACCCACCTCCGGCCCGGTGCAGGAGGTCGCCGCCCTCGGTCGTGCCGGTGAGGTCCGCTTCCCGGACCGCTCAGAGCGAGATGACGTCGCGCAGCAGCGCGTACCCCACGAACGCCCCCACGTCGAGCAGGGTGTGCGCCACGACCAGCGGCATCGTGCGGCGGGTGCGCCGGAACCACTCGGCGAACACGACGCCCATGAGCAGGTTGGCGATCCCCGGGCCGATGCCCTGGTACAGGTGGTAGCTGCCGCGCAGCACCGCGGAGGCCAGCACGATGCGCCGCGGTCCCCAGCCCAGGCGCTCGAGCCGCACCGTCAGGTACCCGACGGCGATGACCTCCTCGATCACCGCGTTCTTGACCGCCTGCAGGACGAGCACGGGGATCGACCACCAGTACTCGCCGAGGGCAGCCGGGACCACCTCCACCGTGGCACCGAGCGCACGCCCCGCGTAGTAGATCGCCAGGCCCGGGATCCCGATCGAGGCCGCGAGCAGCGCTCCCCACGCGAGGTCCCGCAGGGGCCTGCGCAGGTCCAGGCCCAGGACCTGCCATGCCGAGACGCCCGTGAGGAACAGCAGCAGCACCGCGAGCGCCGCCGGCGTGACCGTGAAGAGGATCCCCACGAGCTGGTAGGCGAGGTCGAACCAGGGGCGCGGCGACTGCGAGGTGTTCAGCGCCGTGGACTGTCCCTTCAGGGGGCCGCGGCTGAGAGCATCTGCCAGCGCGAGGATCGCGTACACCGCGGACCTCCCCAGTGACAGGGCGAGGACGATCACGACCTCCCAGCGCACGAGGGTGCGTTCGCGGGGGGCGAGTCCGCCGGGAGGCCCCGTCGGGGCGCTGGTCTGCACGGGGACATCGTGCCAGAGGGGGGGCGCCGATGGCCGCGTGACAGACTCGAGGCCATGACTGCCACCGCCGCGACCGCTTCCCCGCTCGTCCTCGTCACCGGGGCCTCCCGGGGCATCGGCCTGGCCGTGGCCCGGGAGCTGGCCGATGACCACACGCTCCTGCTGGGGGGCCGGGACGCCGACGCCCTGCGCGACCTCGCCCGCACGTTCCCCGCGGCGCGGCCCGTCGTCGCCGACCTCACCGACCCCGACGGCGTCGCGGAGGCCGTCGCGGCGCTGGACCTCGACGGGGGCCTCGCGGCGGTGGTGCACAGCGCGGGGATCCTCGTGCCGGGCCGCGTCGAGGAACTGACCGCCGCGGACTGGGCCCGCTCCTTCGCCGTCAACGTCACGGCCGTCGCCGACCTCACCCGCCTGCTGCTCCCCGCGCTGCGCCTGGCACGCGGCACCGTCGTCACCGTGAACTCGGGCTCCGGGTTCACCGCGGGCCCGGGCACCAGCGCGTACTCCGCCTCGAAGTTCGCCCTGCGCGCGTTCAGCGACGCCCTCCGGGCCGAGGAGGCACCCCACGGTGTGCGGGTGTCCTCGGTGCACCCCGGACGGGTGGACACCGACATGCAGCACGAGCTGCGGGGCTTCGAGCGGGGGGAGTACGAGCCCGCGCGCTACCTGCGCCCGGAGTCCGTCGCCCGTGCCGTCGGACTCGCCGTCCGGGCCACGGACGAGGCGAGCCTCGACGTGATCTCGGTGCGTCCGCGCGGCTGACCTCGCGGAGCGCCGTCGCGCACGGTTCGCATACGGGCCCACCCCGTGAGGTACGG
>NZ_JBQSXW010000017.1:0-76193 GCF_052378625.1 Brachybacterium sp. AOP25-B2-12
CCCGCCCCCCCCCCCCGCAACGCTGCGATCCGCTCCCGTCACCGGGCCACGGTGAAGGCGGCGTTCGGCGGCAGCTCCGACGGAGCGCGTCGCCGGTCGTCGTCGGCCCCGCGGTGCTCCCACCGCTCGGGCAGGACGCTCTGGGCCAGGGGCACCGAGGGATCCGCCCAGACCTGCTCGGCGGCCCGGCTCGGGTGCGGCGCGCGCCGTGCGAGTTCGCGCCGGCGGCTCTCGGCGGTGGGGATCTCACGCAGACCGGCGCGGCGGAGGTTCGCCTGCGCCACCAGGGTGCCGGTGGCGGAGGCGATGGCCACGGCGAGCGCGGCGATGAGCAGGATGAGGACGATGGCGATGGCGATGGCGTTCATGAGACGAGCCTCGCCCCACACACCCGGAAGGACAAGCGAACGTTTCTGCTCGACTGTTCAGTACCGCTGTCGTGTCGTACGATCCGGTCATGCTCGATCCCGTGAAGCTCCGCGTCCTGCGCTCCGTCGTCGAGACGGGGTCCGTCCGCGCGAGCGCCGAGGCCCTGGGGTACACCCCGTCGGCCGTGAGCCAGCACCTCGGTGCGCTGCGTCGGGAGACGGGGGTCGAGCTCGTGGAGCGCTCGGGCCGCGGCATCGTCGTGACACCCGCCGGGCGCGCCCTCGCCGCGGAGTCCTGCGAGGTGCTCGACGCCCTCGACCGTCTCGACCGTTTCGCCCGTGACCTGCGCCAGGGCCGCACCGGCGTCATCACCTTCTCCTACGCCAGCTCGGTCGCCGCGACCTGGGTGCCCCGCATCGCACAGGAGGTGCGGGAGGCCTTCCCGGAGCTCGGGCTGACCCTGCGGCTGCGCCACTGCAGCCTCGAGGAATCCCCCCACGAACTGGGCGACGTCCTCATCACCGACTCCGTGTCCGAGCACTTCGGCGCCGGGTGGCGGACCCTGGACGTCCTCGAGGAGAAGTACGTCGCCATCGTCGCGACAGATCATCCGCTCGCGGTCGCCGCCCGGGCGGACGCGGGCCCCGACGGCCGCCCGGCGCCGATCCGTCTGCGGGACCTCGCCGGCCTCCCCTGGGCGCACGACGACCCCGTGGGCACCGTGTGGTTCGAGCACATCGCCTCGGCCTGCCGCGCCGCCGGCTTCACGCCGCAGGTCACGATGGATCCGCCGGACTTCCAGGCCATCCTGGGCTTCGTCGCGACCGGCGAGTTCGTGACCGTCCAGCCGTCCCTCATCTCGCAGTCGATGCGCGCCGACGTCACCGCGCTGCGTCTCGTCGACGAGAACCCGCGACGTCGCCTGCAGGTGCGGCTGCGCGAGAACATCGCCGACAACCCCGCGGTGCGCCTTCTGGTCGACAGGGTCCGGGCGCACGCGCGCACCTCCGCGGAGGCACTGACGGACGTGACGGTGTTCTGAGGGGCGCCTCCGGACCAGCTTCCCGGCACGTCCCGGCGGGTGCGCCCGGTCCCATCCGGCCCACCGGGGACCCTTCGGCCCCGCAACCTCCCGAAACCCCTCCCGACCACGGCCGACGCGCCCGTAGGGTGGCGTCATGTCCCCTCGCTTCTGGACCGCCTCCGACCGCGCCCGCGCGCCGTACGTCATCGGCCTCGACGTCGGTTCCGGCGGGTCGCGCGCCGCGCTGTACGACGCCACGGGCCGGGAGGTGGGCAAGCGCCACCACAAGGTCGAGCACGCCTTCACCACCGCGGACGACGGCGCCTCGACGATCGACGCCGATCAGGTGGTCGAGGAGCTGCGCGAGGCGCTGCACGTGATCCTCGACGGCTTCGACGGCGAGGTCTCCGCGATCGGCGTGGACACCTTCGCGTCCTCCCTCGTCGCGGTCGACGCCGCGGGCGACGCGATCACCCCGTGCATCACCTACGCTGACACCCGCTGCCGTGCGCAGTCCGCGGCGCTGCGGGACCTGGTGGACCCCGTCGGCCTCCACGACCGGACGGGGGCGCGCATCCACTCCAGCTACCTCACTCCGCGCCTCCTCTGGCTGCGCGCGGAGCAGCCGGACGTCTTCGCCCGCAGCGCGCACTTCATGGCCCTCGGCGAGTACGTCGCGCACCGCCTGCTCGGCCAGGCCGCGATCGGCACCGCGGGCGCCGCCTGGGGCGGCATGCTCGACCGCCGCGAGGGCACCTACGTGCCGCAGCTCCTCGAGATCGCCCAGATCGACGCCGAGAAGCTCGGCAGGCCCCGCGATCCGTCCGACGGCGTGCCCCTCGCGGGCACCCCGCTCGCCGCGGAGCTGCCTCAGCTCGCCGGCGCCATCTGGGTGCCGGTCGTCGGGGACGGCCTCACCGCGAACCTCGGCATCGGCGCCCAGGGCGCGCGCACCTGGGGCATCTCCACGGCGACCTCGGGCGCGATCCGGGTGCTCGTGGACACCGAGGTCCCTGCGCTGCCCTCGGGCCTCTGGGCCTATCGCGTCGATGCGCACCGCACCCTCGTCGGCTCCGCGATGAGCGACTGCGGCCGTGTGCTGGACTACGTCCGGTCCACCTTCGCGCTCCCGGAGGACCTCGCGGACCTCGACCTCGAGTCGCTGCTGACCGCCGCCCCGGAGGACGCGACCCCGCTGGTGGTGCCGTTCCTGTCCGGGGAGCGGGGAACCGGCTGGCGTGACGGCGCCCGCGCGATCTTCGCCCATGTCAGCGCCTCGACCACCCCCGAGCAGATCCTGCGGGGGGCCGTCGAGGGCATCGCGCTCTCGTTCCTCCGCATCGCCGACGTGCTGCGTGAGGTCAGTGGGACGCCGGAGCGGATCGTGCTCTCCGGCGGGATGACCGGCGCGGTGCCGTCCTGGCTGCAGATCCTGGCCGACGCCTTCCAGGCCCCCATCGACCACATCGCGATCTCACGGTCCACCATGCGCGGCGCGGCGCTGCTCGCGCTCGAACAGCTCGACGGGGCGGACATCGCCGAGGCCCCGCTCGTGCGCCGGGTCGAGCCCGTGCCCGATCGAGGCGCCTACTACCGCGCCCGCCTCGAGGCCTTCGAGAAGCTGGCCGATCTGGCCTGACGGCAGGGGAGGCCGCACCGGTTGACCCGTGCCCGGGCACGGCGCCTGCTCCCGCGCCCGCGCCCGCCTCGAGACCTTCGGGAAGCCGGCAGAGTTGGCCCGACAGCGGGGCCGGCCGCCCGGGTCGGGGTCGATCCACAAGATCCCGGGGCGTCGAGGACCGGCGCGGGCCACGGCGCCGTTCGAGGTCACTGGACATCGCGGACCGGGGCGGGCGACGGCGCCATTCGACGTGCCTGGACGTTGTCGCTGGCGTACGTCGACGGGCTCGGTCGGTGCCGCGAGACGCGCCGCGGCACCGCGACACGGCATCGTGACGCGGCATCGTGACGCGGCACCGTCCCGTCAGATCCCGTCGACGTGCACCCGCAGCGCGTCCCGCACGAAGGCGGCGCCGATCGGCCCGCCGTAGGTCGCGGAGAATCGCTCGTCGGCGACGTACAGCTCCGCCACGCCCCGGACGTAGCGGGCCACGGCGTCCTCTTCGGCCGGGGCGTGGACCGGCGTCCCGGGGATCGACCCCAACCAGGCCACGTGGCGCGCCGCGAGCTCCTGGGCGATTGTCCCGGCAGGGTCCGCCCCGGGTGCCCGTGCCGCCTCGATCCACTCTCTGACCAAAGCGCCGCTGCTGCGCGAGTCGCTCCTGCTCCTGTCGCAGGAGCGCCAGGTGGCCGGAGAGGGCCGACGCCGTGTCGCCCTCGTGCGCGAGCACCTGGGCGATGGGCGTCAGCCCCAGTCCGAGACCGCGCAGCAGCAGCACCCGCTGCAGGCGGACGAGCGCCTGCTCGTCGTAGTAGCGGTAGCCGTTGCCGCCCACCCGGCTCGGCGGCACGAGCCCCACCTCGTCGTAGTGACGGAGGGTGCGGCTGGTGGTGCCGACGAGCCGAGCGACCTGCTGTATCGACCGTTCCATGGGAGCGACGTTAGAGGTTGACGTCGCGTCAGGGTCAAGGGCAGGTCGCCGCGTCACCCGAGGATTGGCTCCCGGTCGGCCATGGCCGGGGGTCGCGTGATCCGGTGAGGCCACGCCGGGCCCGGCCCGGCGTCGCTTGGCCCGACCTGGCCAGGCTTGGCCGGAGGTCGCATGATCCGGTTTGACCTGGCCGGGCTTGGCCAAGTGTCGCGTGGTCCGGTTTGGCCTCGCCGGGCTTGGTTGGGCGTCGCGTGGTCCGGCTTGGCCTGACCGGCCGCAGCGGGGCGTGGCCCGGACCCGTCAATCGATCGCTTCGGGACCGTCGTCCTCGCCCGCCGGGGTGGAGATGTTGACCTGCCACTCGATGCCGAAGCGGTCCCGGACCTGGCCGTAGACGTCTCCCCACACCTGCTTCTGGAGCGGCATCCCGATCTCCCCGCCCTCGGCGAGCTTCTCGAAGGCGCCGCGCAGCAGCTCCTCGTCGTCGCCCATGAGCGCCAGGGACACGTTGGTCCCCACGATGAAGGGTCCCGGGCTCATCCCCTCGAGGATGTCCGCCGAGTACACCTTGATGAGGTCGGTGACCTCGAGGGCGCCGTGCATCACGCGGCCCGCGTCCGGGTGATCGGCGGGCAGGGCGCCGAACTCGCCGTACGTCGAGAAGGAGGGCGTTCCGCCCAGCGCCGCGCCGTAGAACTCGAGCGCCTCCCGGGTCGAGCCGTCGAAGTTGAGGTAGGGGTGCAGACCTGCAGGCATGACGAGCTCCTCGTGGTGCTTCGGGATGGTCGCCCGGCGCGGACGGCCCTGCCGGTGAGCATAGGGGCCTCGCCCGAAGTGCGTGGTCGGTCCGGCGAAGTGCCCGCCCGGGGCTGTCGCGATCGAACGCACGACTCGGCGGGATCGTCTCGGCCGCACGCATGCCGGGGCACGGTCATCGCGACCCGATGCGCGCCGTCCCGGGGACTTCCGTACACTCACCGGCGTCCAGTGACCTCACCCCTGCACCGGTGCAGAGGTGACCTCACAGGGCTCCGCTTCGTGTACACGGTCCCTCGGGAAGGCGTGCTTCGCACCGTGCGGGAGCCCCTACCGCTCCGGACACCCGCGCCCGCCCGGATCCCGCCGCCGCGCCTCGGCTCGCTGAGGCCCGTGCACGAGTGCCGTGGTCGCTCGGGGTGATGCACCGTCACGTCGAGCGGTCACGGGCGACACGCGGCGGAGCGACGCCAGATCATGTGGTCACGGTTCCGCTCACGGTGATGCGCTCGGAGAACAAGTGGTCACGGTTCCGATCGCGGAGATGCGCTGCAGGAGCATGCGGTCCCGGCGCGGCTCACGGCGATGGGCCGCGTGATCGTGCCCTCGCTGTTCCGCTCACGGCAGAGCGCCGTGCCGTCGGAGCACGTCACCCCTAGGCTCGCCGCATGGATGCCGTGCAGCCCCTCCTCCGCGAACTGCTGGGCCACGCGGTGCGGCGCGAGCGGCATGCGCAGGGCCTGACCCTCGCGCAGGTCGCAGCCAGGAGCGGCGTGAGCATCCAGCATCTCTCCGATGTCGAGCGCGGCCGGAAGGACCCGTCCTCGGAGGTCCTGGCCGCGATCACGGGCGCCCTGGGCCTCGAGGTCACCGATCTCGCAGCTCGGATCGCCCGGTCGGCGGCTCATCGGGACGAGGCCGCACGACACGGGGTCGCACAGCCCGAGACCTTCCGACCTGCGGGCATCCGGAAGCAAACCGGCCTGGGCCCGGGTCCCGGCCCCTTCGCCTCATCGCGGGACCTCACCACCACCCACTCCACGTCACGCGATCTCGCCGGCGTCCACGCCACGTCGCGCGAGATCACCGCGGTCCACCTCGAAGCCTCCGAACTCGCCGCGACGGGCCCCGCGACCCTCGTCCCCGCCTCGGTGCACTCCGCGATGGCCGACCCCGCGACGGTGCCCGGGACCTCGGTCGCGCCGGCCGAGCCTGGCGAGCCGGCCCAGCCCGTCGAGTCGGCCGACCCTGACGTGCCCGTCGTGCCCGTCGTGCCGGTCGTGCACCTAGAGCACCTGGAGCACCTGGAGCACCTGGAGCACCTGGAGCACCTGGAAGCCTGCCGGTCCGAGACGGTCCTCGACCTCACCCGGACACGACCGCTGGATCCGACTCCGGCCAACGCCCACGGCATCACCCGCGCCTACACGCCCGACGGCCTCACCGGACCCGTCCTCGTGGCCGCGTGAGCAGGACCTCGTCGGCGATCCCGTAGTCCACGGCCGCCGGCGCGTCGAGCACCCGTTCCCGTTCGAGGTCAACGGCGATCGCCTCGACCTCGCGTCCCGTGGACTCGGCGAGCAGGGTCTCGAACTCCCGGCGCAGCCGGCCGACCTCCTCCGCGGCCAAGATCAGGTCCGGCACCGCCCCGCGCCCGCTCGCCTGCAGGGGGTGCAGCACCACCCGGGAGTGCGGGAGCACGGCGCGTCGGCCCGGGGTGCCTCCCGCGAGCAGCAGCACCGGAGCCCCCACGGCCTGGCCCACGCAGGTCACCGCCACGTCGCACCGCACGTAGGCGAGGGCGTCGTACACGGCGAGGACCGCCTGGAGGTCGCCGCCCTCGGCATTGAGGTACACCTGGATGGGGTTGTCCGGCGAGGCGTTCTCGAGGTGCAGGACCTGGGCGATCACCGTGTTGGCCACCCCGTCGTCGACGGGAGTGCCGAGGTAGATGATCCGGTCGCTGAGCAGACGCGAGAACACGTCGGCGGAGCGCTCGGCGCCCGTGGAGGTGCGTTCGAGCACCGAGGGGATCGTGTACGTGCTCATCGCCCCCACCTGCTCCCCGTTGCGCCACGGTCAGAGCGCGCGTCTGGCCCCAGCCCCAGTTCCGGCTCCAGCCCCAGTTCCGGCTCCGGCTCCGGCTCCAGCCCCAGTTCCGGCCCCAGCTTCAGTTCCGGCCCCGGCCCCGGCCCCGGCCCCGGCCCACCATCCCGCCTCGTGCGGACATCGAAACCCGTCGTCCCCGCGCGCCGACCCGCCTGCCCGAACGGCAGGAGCTCGTCGAGCGAGCCGACCACCCGGTCGCAGAACCCGTAGTCGACCGCGTCCTGCGCCGTCCAGATCCGGTCTCGCTCGGAATCCCGGGCGATGGTCTCCTCGCTCTGCCCGGTGCGCTGCGCCGTCAGGGCGATCAGCAGGTCACGGTTGCGGCGGAGGTCCTGCGCCTGGATCTGGATGTCGGGGGCGCTGCCGCCGAAGCCCGCGGACCCCTGGTGCATGAGCACCTGGCCATGCGGGAGGATCATCCGCTTGCCGGGGGTGCCGTGGGTGAGCAGGAACTGCCCGGCGCTATAGGCCATCCCGAGCGCGACGGTGCGCACGTCGCACGGGACGGCGTCCATGAGGTCGCCGATCGCGAGCATCGCGGGGACCAGGCCGCCGGGCGAGTTGATGAGCAGGGTGATGTCGCGGGAGGGGTCCTCGGCCGCGAGGAGGACGAGGTCGGCGCACAGGCGGGCGCCGTTGACCTGGTCGAGCTCGCGGTCGAGCAGCAGCACCCGGTGGTGGGCGAGGCGGTCGGCCGTCGGGTCGGGGGGCGGGGTGGGCTTCTCGTCACTGGTCATGCCCCGATCCTGGGTCGAGCTCGGCGACGGCGGAGGAGAATCCGCCGGTGGTGGATCCGCGCCCGGCAGAATCCTTCCCCGTGGCATCCGCGAGGCCGGGCGACCCCGGCAGCCTGCTTCCGTTGAGGCCCGTCCCCGAGAAGGCCTGCATTCAGGAAGGACCGCTCCCTGGAACGACCGCGCCCGGCCCACGGTCCGCGGGAGGATCGGCGGTCCCGCACACCGATCACCCCTCCTCAGCTCCGCGACGTGCGTCATGTCCGGGAAGGTTCCGGGCCGTCGGGCTCGCATCGGACCCCGTGGATACGGAAGCATGCGAGCGGTAGCGGTCCGCCCAGCCCACGTCGGACCGTCCGCCGCCACAGGCCGACACCGCGCACCGAGAAGGGGGTCCCGTGTTCCGCCGCTCGACGCCGAAGCCCCCCGACACCGTGACCGACCCCCTGCCCCCCAGCGGATCGCGCCGCGGCCTCTCAGCCGCGCGCGCCGCGACGCTCGGGATTCTCGGGACGGTCGGCGTGATGGCCCTCCCCCCGGTCGCGCCCCTGCCCACGGGGCCGATCGCGGTCGTCGGCGAGATCGGCGCGTACTACCGGGCGCACGCCGCCGTCCGCGAGGAGCTCGGGGGCGCCACGGACCTGGAGGTGTGCGGCCACCCCGATGACGGGTGCGTCCAGACCTTCGAGCGCGGGCGCATGTACTGGTCCCCCGCGAGCGGAGCGGTGAACGTGCGGGCCGGCGGGATCTCCCAGGCATACCTCGATGCCGGCGGCCCGGACAGCACGCTCGGCTATCCGATCGGCCCAGTCGAGCCCGCGGTGCCCGGGGCCGGCACATGGTCGATGCCCACCCGGGACGACCACACCGGCCAGACCTTCCGGCTCCAGTGGTCCGATGCGGCCGGTGCCGTCCCCGTCCACGTCTCCGGTGCGATCGGCGGCACCTGGGACCAGGACCCTGCCCGCTACGGCGCCCCGCAGTCTCCCGAGCGGTGCGGCGCGAGCGGCGCCTGCGAGCAGTCCTTCGAGCACGCCACGCTCCTGTGGTCGGCGGAGACCGGGATCCACCTGGTCGACGGCGTGTTCCGCACCGACCACGCCGAATCCGGTGGCGTCGACGGTCCCTGGGGCGCGGCCTCCGACGAGCAGGCACCGCTCGCCGGCGGTGGCGCGGCCCAGCACTTCTGGAACCCGCGCTCCGACGCGCGGACGGTGCTCGTGCACGCCCCGGGGGCCCCGCACACCGTCCCGATGCTCGAGGGCGGACCTGTGCACGAACGCTGGCTCGCCGACGGCGCCGAGCGCGGTGCCCTGGGCTTCCCGACCGCTTCCGAGGCCACCGACCTGGTCCGCGGAGGCAGTGCGCAGGAGTTCGAGTCGGGGCGGATCGCGTGGTCGCCGGACACGGGTGCCTGGCCGATCCCCGCGGGGCCGATCCTGGCGGCCTGGGATGAGGCGGAAGGTGTCAACGGCGCCTGGGGCTATCCCGCCTCGGCATCCTCGACCGCCGGGAAGGGACGCCAGCAGACCTTCGAGAACGGGCTGGCGACCGCGGGGGCCGACGGCTCGGTGCGGTTCGTGACATTCCGCCTGGCCGAGCTCGACGAGGCCGCGGTGGCGATGTCCCTCGGTGCACCGGAGGGCACACCCTGGCTGCTGTCCGACGGCTCGCAGGCGCGACGCTACGCCCAGGGGATCGTCGTGTTGACCGAGGCACGGGGCGCCGTGGCGATGGCCTCCCAGGTCTACGACCTGTGGAGCACCCAGCGGGCCGCCCACGGCCTCCCCGTCAGCGCCGCACTGCACGGCCAGACCATCAGCACCCGCTTCGAGAAGGACTCCCTGGGGTTCGACCACGGTCAGCAGGAGGTCGTGCAGACGGACATCACCCTGGGCGCGGACTCCGTTCTGACCATCGGTGATTCCCAGGTGTACGACACGTCCTGGGTGGGTCGTGGGCTGTCCATGTCCGGATTGGAGCCGGTGTTCTTCCACATGGGAGGCATCGGCTACGCGAACGCCGCGGGCAATCCGTATGGCTCGTACCACGATGGCGTGGTCGAGGATCGCTGGATCCTCCCCCAGGGCAGCCCCGGGTACATCTTCATCGGCGGTTCGGGCAACGACACGTACCTGAGCGACGACGCCCGGGTGCGCCGCGAGGCCCACGAGGTGATCCGGGAGCTGCACCGCCGGTACCCGGAGGCGCGGATCATCGTGGGCGGAGTGCTCTCGAGTGATGGTCCTGCGGCCGCACGCCGATGGGCGATGGACGACCTCCTGGGGCAGGTGGCCCGCGAGGAGGGCGTCACGTTCATGTCCATGAAGGGGTGGATCAGCCGGTACGGCACCGAGAGCTACCTCGTGGACGGTCTGCACTTCTCCGACGCCGGGCAGGAGCGCATGGCTCCGGCCTTCCGCGACAACTTCCAGCGGGTCACCGGGCGCTGAGCGCCCCCGGCAACCCTCGGGAAGCCCGTCCGATCCACCGCCGACCTGACTAGCCCGAACCGCGCGACATTCCGGCCCCAGGGCCCCTCGCCGATGCATTCCCGGCGCCGGCCCTGCGCGCCGCTGGCACCACGACCCAGGAGGCACCCCTGTGACCGACCGGACGACCGACCCGCGGACCCCCGCCGCACGACCCACGGACCCCGCCACCGGGCCGACCTCCGACGGGCCCCCGACCCCGGTCCGGAAACCGGCCCCGGACCGGAGCCCGGCCGCTGCCCCCCTGGGCGTCGCGGTGGTCGGCGCCGGGGTGATCGGCGAGCTGCACTGCCGTGCGGTCGGCCTGGCCGACGGCCTCGCGCTGCGCGCGGTGGTCGACGTCGCCGAGGACCGCGCGCGCGGCATGGGCGCGGCGTTCGGCGTCCCCTGGGCCACGTCCGTCCCCGCCGCCCTCGCCGAGGTCCCCGGGATCGACGTCGTCGCGATCTGCACGCCCAGCGGGCTGCACGCGGACCTCGCGGTGCAGGCCCTGGAGCTCGGGCGCCACGTCATGATCGAGAAGCCGATCGACGTCACCGACGCCTCTGCGGAGAGGATCGCGGCCGCGCAGGCCGCGAGCGGGACGATCGCCGCCGTCATCAGCCAGCACCGCTTCGACCCGGCGACCGAGGAGGTCCGCGAGGCCGTCGACGCGGGCGCGCTCGGCCGTCTGACCAGCGGCGTCGCCACCGTCCCGTGGTGGCGCGGCCAGGAGTACTACGACTCCGGTGCGTGGCGCGGGACCTGGGCGCTCGACGGCGGCGGCTCTCTCATGAACCAGTCCGTGCACGCCATCGACCTGCTGATCTCCTTCCTCGGCACGCCCACGGAGGTGTTCGGGTACACCGCGACGCTCTCCCATGAGCGGATCGAGGTCGAGGACACCGCCGTGGGCTGCGTGCGCTTCGACTCCGGGGCGCTCGGCGTGATCCACGGGACGACGGCCGCGTGGCCAGGGCTGTCCGTGCGGGTGCAGGTCCACGGCGACCGCGGCAGCGCGATCATCGAGGGCGACGAGCTGGTGACCCTGCGGCGCGACCGGGCACCGCGGGCCGTGGTCACGCCGGCCGACGGGGTCGACGCGCGGCCGGGAGCCTCCGCGGCACAGGACGACGGCCACGGACACCCGGCCGCCTCAGAGACGGGAAGCCCCGGCCCGGACGGCGCGGTGACCACGGCCCCGACCGACGCAGCCGAGCCGGAGCCCACCCACGTGCGCCAGTACGAGGACCTCGCCCGCGCGATCCGCACCGGGTCCTCCGTGCGCGTCGGGATCCCCGAGGCCCGCACCGCGCTCGCGGTCATCACGGGCCTGTACGCCTCGGCGCGCACGCACGCGCCCGTCTCCCTGCCGCGCTTCTCGCGCTGAGGCCGGGCGTGCACCCCTGACGACCCCGCCGCCTCAGTCGGCCGCGAGCACCGCCGCGGCGAGGGCGTCGCGATCCACGAGCGATCCCCCGATCAGCCCCACGAGGGCACGCGTCCGCTCGGCGTCGTCGTCGATCCGTGCGGCCTCGGCGATCTCGGCGGTGCGCGGATCGGCCACCTCCCGGCCCGCTCGCACCTGCTGTGTGACCCATCGCGTCCAGGCCGCGACGGAGGCGACCTCGCCGGGCGCCTGCTCGGGGCCGCCGAGCTCATCGATCACGGGCAGGGTCCGCACGGCGAGCTTCTCGGTGCCGTCGGCCGCGATCCGGCGCAGGCTGTCGGCCAGGCGCACGTTCTCGAAGCGCCGCAGGAGGGCGTCCTGGTAGCGATCCAGCTCCTCGGCGGGCAGCGGCACCGTGCGGGACGCCTCGGCCCACAGGGCGCGCACGGCCCCCAGCACGGCGGGATCCGCGACGGCCTCGGGCACGGTGGTGTGCCCGGCGAGCTGTCCCGCGGTGGCCAGGAGCGTGTGGGCGCCGTTGAGCAGGCGCAGCTTGCGGGCCTCGTGGACGGCGACGTCGGCGGCGAGCACCGCGCCCGTGCCCTCCCAGGCGGGTCGCCGCCCCCGGAAGGCGTCGGCGATCACCCACTCCCAGAACGGCTCGGTGACCACGGTGGCCCGGTCCTCGAAGCCCAGCTCGGCGCTCGCGAGGCGCTGCTCGGCCACGCCCGCCGCCGGGGTGATCCGGTCGACCATGGTGGAGACGACGTCGACGTGGCCCGGGAACCACGCGGCCGTCGCCTCGTCGCCGGCCGCCGCGATCGCGGCGATCACCGCCTCGCCGAGCACGCGGCCGTTGTCGACCAGGTTGTCGCAGCTGACCAGCGCGATCGGCGCCCCGGTCCCGGCCTCACGACGGGCCCTCAGGGCGCGCGCGAGGCGCGCGGGGGCGGCGTCGGGGTCGGCGGGGTCCGCGCCGTAGCCCTTCTCGGTGATGGTCAGCGTCACGACGTGGGTCTCGGGGTCCGCCAGGAGCGCGTCGAGGGCCGTCGCGTCGTCCGCGGGCAGCGCCCGTGAGATGACGTCGACCAGCTCCACGGCGTCGGTCTCGGGGCCGCGCACCACCAGGCCGTAGCGGCCGTCCTGGGCGGTGAGCACCTCGGCGATCCGCGGGGAGCGTCCGGTGAACGCGACGACCTCCCAGCCACCGGCGGCCTGGGTGAGCGGGACCGTGAAGGCCCGGGAGAACGCGCCGATGCCCAGGTGGACCAGGCGCGCGGTCATGCGGAGGCCCCGTCGAGACGGAAGACGTGGGAGGGCTGCTCGGTGGGCAGGGTGCGGGCGATCCGCGCGGCATCGCCGATGCTCATGCGGTGCTCGGCGACCAGGCAGGCGAGGTGGTGGGCATCGAGGCGGCGGGCCATGTCGTGGCGGGCCGGGATGGAGCAGAAGGCGCGGGTGTCGTCGATGAACCCGCTGGTCCGGGAGTACCCGACGGTCTCGGAGACGGCGCGGCGGAACCGCAGGATCGCATCAGGCGCGTCGATGAACCACCAGGGCGCGCCCACGTAGACGCTCGGGTAGAAGCCCGCGAGCGGGGCCAGCTCCCGGGAGAAGGCCGTCTCGTCGATCGTGAACAGGACGATCCGGAACCGCGGGTCGGTGCCGAAGGCCGCCAGCAGCGGCGCGAGGTCGTCGACGTAGCTGATGGGCCGCGGGATGTCGGCGCCGATGTCGTGGCCGAAGCGCTCGCGGGAGGCGGGGTGGTGGTCGCGGTGCACCCCCGGGTGCAGCGTCATCACCAGACCGTCCTCGCTCGACATGCGGGCCATCTCGAAGAGCATGTGGCGGCGCAGCGCGGTCGCATCGGCCTCGCGGACCGCGCCCTCGCGTGCCTCGCGGTAGATGCGGCGGGCCTCGTCCAGAGCCAGCGGCGTGCTGCCGACGTCGGCGTGCGAGTGGTCGGCGGAGACCGCGCCGTGCTCGACGAAGTGACGCCGGCGGGCCTCGAGCGCCCGGATGTACCCGTCGTAGTCGCCGGTGTCCTCCCCGGCGGCCGCGCCGAGGGCGTCGGTGAGCGAGACGAAGTCCGGGCGCAGCGGCTCGAGGTACCTGTCGGGACGGAAGGTGGGCAGCACCCGACCCGGCAGCGTCGAGTCGGCGGCGAGCGCAGCGTGCGCTGAGAGGTCGTCGCAGGGGTCGTCGGTGGTCGCGAGCACCTGGATCCCGAAGCTCTCGAACAGGGCGCGGGGCCGCAGGGCCGGGGTGGGCAGCGCGGTCGCGATCGTGTCGTAGACGGCGTCGGCGGTGCCCGGGGTCAGGGGATGGTCGATCCCGAACACCCGCGAGAACTCGTCCTCGAGCCAGAACCGCACGGGGGTCCCCGCGAAGGCGTGCCAGTTCTCGGCGAGGATCCGCCAGGCCGCCCGGGCATCGCCCTCGTCGAGGGGGCCGCGACCCACGCCGAGGTCGGCGAGGTCGGCGCCGCGCGCGTGCAGCAGGCGCGTCACGTAGTGGTCCGGGGTGAGGAACATCGACGTCGGGTCGCGGAACGGCTCGTCGTCGAGCAGCAGGCGGGGGTCGACGTGACCGTGCGGGGAGACGATCCCCTGCCCGCTCATCTCGCCGTAGAGCTCACGGGCGATGGCGCGGACGGATGGGTCCGCCGGCAGCAGGCGGTCGGGATGCACGGTGACGTCGTCGGCGCTCATCGGCACATCGTCCGACCCCCGTCGGGACGCCCGGGGCCTGTTGCCGATGATTGCCGGTCAGCGCGCCGCCGGTCCCGCCGCCACGGATCGGGGATGGCCCGGCACGGTCATGGGACGAGGTCGACGCGGGGTCAGGCCGAGGTGCGCCGCGGCCCGCTCGAGCCGCGGACGATGAGCTTGACCGGGAGGGTCACCTCGGCCGGCGCCGCCGAGCGTGAGGGCCGCTCGACGAGGCCGATGAGGTGCTCGACGGCCGCTCGTCCCTGATGGCGCTTGGGGGTGGCCACCGTGCTGAGCCCGGGCCCCACGAGGCGCGCGAGCGGGATGTCGTCGTGGGCCACGACGCTGAACTCGCCCGGCACCGAGATCCCGTCGCGCAGCGCCGCCACGAGCAGGCCGGTGCCGATGAGGTCGTTGTAGGCCACGACCGCGTCGGGCAGCGCGCCGCGCAGCTCCGCGTAGGCGGCCTCCCCGCCCGCCGCGGTGGGCGGGAAGGGGCCGATCCGCTGGGCGACGATGCCGCAGACATCGGCCATCGTGCGGGCGCTGCGCCACCGCTCGGAGTCCGACCAGGAGTGCACGGGGCCGGCGACGTAGGTCATCCGTCGCACGCCGCTGTCCCGCAGGTGGTCCATGACCTGCACCATCGCCTGCTCGAAGTCCGGGGTCAGGGAGTCGATGCCCGCGATCCGACGGTTCAGCACGACGACGGGGCGCTGCTTGCGCAGCTGGGTGATCGCGGCGTCGGTGAGGCGGGTCCCGCACAGCAGGATCCCGTCCACCGCCGCGAGAGCGCGCTCCAGGCCGTTGCGCTCACGGTCGTGGGACTCGACGGCGTCGACGATCATGAGCAGGTAGTCGGCGGCGTGGGCCGCCTCCTGCATCCCGCTGATGACCTCGGCGAAGTAGGGGTTGGTGATGTCCGGGAGCTCGACGGCCAGGCGGCGGGCCCGCTCGGTGCGCGACTGCGAGGCCGGCGTCTGGGTGCGGTAGCCGAGGTGGCGGGCGGTGTCCATGACCTTCTCGTAGGTCTCGGCGCTCACGCGGCCAGGGCGCGAGAAGGCGCGGGAGACCGTGCTCGCGGCGACCCCGCACTCCCGTGCCACGTCGTAGATCGTGACCTTCTCGTCGCCCACCGGACCTCGCTCACCGCGCGACCGCCGCGCAGCCCCCAGTTTCCCACGCGCAACCCATGGCAATCGGTGGTCCACGCCGGGAGGGAGACCGCAGGATCGGCCAGGACCTCGGAACCGACCGTGACCTCGCCAGATCCCTGGCCCGGCCGGGACCGCCGGGGCACCAGCAGCCGAGAATTCCTGCGAGGGGACGACGATGACGACCGACCAGCACGCCGACGAGAGCGCACCCGTGGGTGCCCGGGCCCAGGGGGACCTCGTCTCCTCCGCGGCCGGGACCACCATCGAGCGCGTCGAGGTGCTCGTCACCAATCCCACCCGCAACTTCGTGACCCTGCGGATCACGACCTCGGACGGGGTCACCGGCCTCGGGGACGCGACGGTCAACGGCCGTGAGCTCGCCGTCGTCTCCTACCTCCGCGACCACGTCGCCCACCTGCTCGAGGGGCGCGACCCGTGGCGCATCGAGGACACGTGGCAGTACCTGTACCGGGGCGCGTACTGGCGTCGCGGCCCGATCACGATGTCCGCCATCGCCGCCGTCGACATGGCCCTGTGCGACATCAAGGGCAAGGTCACCGGCCAGCCCGTCTACCAGCTGCTGGGCGGTGCGACCCGCGCCGGGCTGCTCGCCTACGGGCACGCCTCCGGAGCGGAGATCCCGCAGATCTTCGAGTCCGTCCACGAGCACCTCGAGGAGGGCTACCGCGCGGTGCGCGTGCAGACCGCCGTGCCGGGCCTGGGCCAGGTCTACGGGGTCGCCGCCGCGGGAGCCTCCGGCGCAGGCCGCTACGACTACGAGCCCGCCCGTCGGGGGCTGCGCCCCACGGAGGAGCAGTGGGACACCCGCGCCTACATGCGCCACCTGCCCACCGTGTTCGAGGCGGTACGCGCCGAGTTCGGTCCCGAGCTGCCGCTGCTGCACGACGGCCACCACCGCATGACCCCCAACCAGGCCGGTCAGCTGGGGCGTTCCCTCGAGCCGTACGACCTGTTCTGGCTCGAGGACTGCACGCCCGCCGAGAACCAGGAGGGTCTGCGCCGCGTGCGCGCCCTGACCAGTCAGCCGCTGGCCATCGGCGAGATCTTCAACTCCATCTGGGACTACCAGACGCTGATCACCGAGCAGCTCATCGACTACGTGCGCTCGGCAGTCACCCACACCGGCGGCATCACGCACCTCAAGAAGATCATGGACTTCGCGTCGCTGTACCAGATCAGGTCCGGATTCCACGGCCCCACCGACATCTCCCCCGTGGGCCAGGCGGCGGCGCTGCACCTGGGCCTGGCGATCCACAACTTCGGCATCCAGGAGTACATGCGCCACTCCGACGAGACCCTGTCGGTGTTCCGCACCTCGTACACCTTCACCGATGGCCTGCTCCACCCGGGGGACACCCCCGGGCTGGGCGTGGAGTACGACGACGAGGCGGGCGCCGCCTTCGAGTACTCCCCCGCATACCTCCCGGTCAACCGTCTCACCGACGGGACCATGCACGACTGGTGAGGCCCGTGGCCCGATCGGTGCGGGGGCGCCGAGCGGGAACACGTGGTGGGGTGCTCGGCGACCGGCGGTCCCTTCGGGTCGACCGCCCTCGCCGGGTATCCGCTGAAGCGTCGGGGCACTCCGGCGCACGGGCATCGACGCCCGATGCCCTGAACCGCGACCATCGGAGGATCCGCCGCTGCGGACGACCGTCCATCCTGGAACCCGTGCCGATCCCGTCCTGACGGTACGACACCGACCAGGAGGCCCCCGATGTTCGACGAGCACCGCCGCCGACGCGCCCGACGCCGCATCGCGCCCGGGACGGGCAGGCCGCTGACGCCGTTCCGGTGGTGGCAGAACCTCAACCGCGCGCTGTTCTACCTGCCGATCCCGGCGGGTGCCGACGGGACACCCGGGAAGCTCTACGCGATCGACGTCCCCTACTCCGAGCGCTGGAGCACCGACGACGGCAAGGGCAGGGCCCACCTCTACCTCGACGGGTACCACCAGGCCGCATCGACGTTCCCGGCGGCGTTCCCCGTCGAGGGCGGGGTGATCGAGGTGGTGCCCTCGACGTTCGGCCTCAAGCGCTGCCATTTCGTCCCGGACCGCGGCCCCGAGCGCCAGCTGCTGCCCGATCGTCGCTCCGCCGAGGGCCGACGGGCGCGCCTGGCCCGCGACCTGCCGCTGCTGAGCCGCACCATCGGCCTGATCTCGTGGCTGGTCGTCGTGGCGTGTGCGCTGCTCGCACTGCCGCAGCTCGCGGAGGTCATCACGCAGATCCCGCCGGTGGCCGAGCGCGTGGGCACCTTCTCCTCCCCGATCCACCTGGGCGTCGGGGAGAACATCGCGCTCGCGGTCGTCGCCGCCGTGGCGAGCACCGAGCGTGCGACGCGCCTGCGCTACAGCTGGCTGGACACGCTCGCGCAGGAGTGAGCGGACCGGGTCATCCGGGCGCGATCCGTTCCGTCTCCTCACGGAGCCACTCGCGTCCTGCCCGGATGCTCTCGGACTCGAAGGAGCGCAGCGCGCGGACGACGCGCGGAGCCAGGGGGTAGCCGACGAGGTCCTCGGCCTCGGTCCAGTCCCCGCAGCCGTGGATGTCGCGGACCCGCTCGTACCGCTGCCCCGCGAGCTCGACGAACAGCGCGTCGAAGGGGCGCACGGTGAACAGGGTGCGCAGGACGTCGTCGGAGAGCTGGTCGATGCAGAACTCGACGTCGGTGAGGTCCAGGGCGGCGGGCTCCGGCTCCGGCTCGAGGTCCGGATCCGACACCTCGGCGAGGAGCTCGTGCAGGGGACGGACGTCGTGCTCGCGCATCCAGGCCAGGACGTCCGCGCCGTCGACCGCGAACGGCCCCTCGGTGATGTCGACGACCTCGGGCTCCTCCCCCTCGAGCACCAGGTTGAAGCGGTCGCTGAGGCGGGCCAGGACCGCCAGGCGCAGGCGGGCGTCCACCGCGCCGTCGCCCCAGGCCGGGACGTCGGGCGGGACCTCCCCGAGCACGGCCAGGGTCTGCCAGGCGTGGCGGAGCCAGCGCGCATCGCCGCGGCCCGTCCACACGCGCGCGTAGTGCGTGCTGAGGGCGTCGAGCACGGGGGTCTGGACGGCGGCGGTGACCATGCTCCGATTCTCCTCCCGGGGGCGGGGTGATCGCTGGGTCCGGTGCGCGGTGCGCGATGCCAGGCAGGCGGTGGCGTCAGCGGTCCGCGGGATCGGCGTTGTCCCCGGCGGGTCCCGCAGCGGCGGATCGTGCCTCGGGGGATCCGGTCGAGGCAGGTCCTGTCGAGACGGGTCCTGTCGAGGCGGGTCCCGTCCCGGCAGGGCTCGTTCCGGTGGTCCTCGTCCCGGGCTCTCGCAGGTCGGGGCTCTCGGGCGCACCGGATCCGCCTCCCTGCCGCCCGCTCAGAAGATCGAGGATCGGCACGCCGAAGAAGGCGCCGTTGATCCCATGGCTGCCCACCGAGAGGATGCAGCCCGAGGAGGCGATCGAGGCGATGGATCCCGCGGAGGCGATGGACGCGATCGAGCCGACGGAGCCGATCGCGGCGAGGGAGCCGGAGCTGCCGATCGAGGCGATGGAGCCGAGGGAGCCCAGCGAGGCGATGGACCCCGCGCTGCCCCGGGAGGAGATGGAGCCGATGCTCCCGACGGAGCGCAGGCTCGCGATCGAGCCCCCATGCCGCGCGGACGGACGCGGCGCCGGGACGAGCTGGAGGAGGCGGTGCAGGGCGGCGGGACGGCGGCGTGCGGTCATGGCGGGCTCTCCTCGGTCGCGGCTGTGGGGCGAGCATAGAGGGCGGGGGCGACGGACGTGCTCCCGCGCCGGTTCGCCCCGTTCGCCCGAAACTCGTCGGCCCTGGGTCGCCCAAATCTATAGACAGTAAATAAACTAGACGCGGACACGACCCCACGCCCGAAGGAGAGCACCCGTGACCACTCCCGCAGCATCCGGCACCACCCCCGCCCCGATCCGTGCCGGCGTCGTCGGCATCGGCTGGGCCGGCCAGCAGCACATGGCGGCCTTCCACGCCGCCCCCGGCGTCGAGCTCGTGGCCATCGCCGGCCAGGAGGACGACGTCCGCACCGAGCTCGCCGAGACCTACGGCCCGATCGACACCTACCGCGACTGGCAGGACCTCGTGGCCCGCGGCGACCTCGACGTCGTCAGCGTCGCCGTGCCGACCTTCCTGCACGCCCCGATCGCGATCGCAGCCCTGGAGGCCGGCGCCCACGTGCTCAGCGAGAAGCCGATCGCCCGCACCGGCGACGAGGGCCAGGCCATGGTCGACGCCGCCCGCGCGTCGGGCCGCGTGCTCGACGTCGTCTTCAACCATCGCCGCCGCGGCGACATGGAGGCGATCCGCGCCGCCGTCGAGGACGGCACCATCGGCCGCCCGTACCACGCACGCGCCCTGTGGCTGCGTCGTGCCGGCATCCCGGCACTGGGCAGCTGGTTCACCAACGCCGCGGCCTCCGGCGGCGGTCCCCTCGTGGACCTGGGCGTGCACGTCCTGGACTGGACCCTGCACATCATGGGCGAGCCCCGCGTCACCGCGGTCTCGGCCGTCACCCACGCGGAGCTCGGGCCCCGGGGCCTGGGCGGCTCGACCGGCACCAAGAGCGGCACCGGCTCGGCCTACGAGGTCGAGGACCTCGCGGCCGTGCTGCTGCGCCTCGAGGGCGGCGGCTCGATCGTCCTGGAGACCAGCTGGGCCACCCACCGGGCGACCCCGGACCAGTTCGGCCTGACCCTGTACGGCACCGAGGGCGGCGCGGACCTGAACGTGGTCGACTACGCGCCCGCCGGCGACCTCACCATCTACACCGGCGACGGCGAGGAGGCGAAGGACACCGTGATCGAGGCCGTCGAGGGCCGCGCCCACGAGGCCGTCGTCGAGAGCTTCCTGGCCACCGTCGCGGATCCCTCCACCTGGGCCGCGCACGACGGCAGCGTGGGGCTCTCCCGCGCCCGGATCGTCGACGCGGCGTACGCCTCGGCGGCCGCCGGCCGCGAGGTCCGCCTGGACGCGGACCAGAGGATCATCGAGGAGCAGGCATGAGCCTCCGCGCGCTCGTCTGGAACGAGAACATCCACGAGACCACCCAGGAGGAGATCCGCGCGATCTACCCCCAGGGCATCCACGGCGCGATCGCCGAGGGACTCGCCGAGCAGCTGGGCGAGGACGTCGAGGTCGCCACCGCGACCCTCGCCGATCCCGAGCACGGCCTGACCGAGGAGGTGCTCGCCGGAACCGACGTGCTCCTGTGGTGGGGCCACATCGGCCACGACCAGGTGCACGACGCCGTGGTCGAGCGCGTGCAGCGTCACGTGCTCGGCGGCATGGGGCTGCTGGTGCTGCACTCGGGGCACTTCTCGAAGATCTTCACCCGGTTGCTGGGCACGACGTGCTCGCTCGCGTGGCGCAACGCCGCCGAGCGGGAGATCGTCTGGACCACCGCGCCCGGGCACCCGATCGCCGACGGCATCGAGCAGCCCTTCGTCATCGACCACCAGGAGACGTACGGGGAGCACTTCGACATCCCCAATCCGGACGACCAGGTGTTCATCAGCTCCTTCGAGGGCGGCGAGGTGTTCCGCTCCGGCGTCACCTTCACCCGCGGGCGGGGCCGGATCTTCTACTTCAGCCCCGGCGACCAGGAGTACCCCGTGTACTTCCACCCGCAGGTGCGCCGGGTGCTCGCCAACGGCGTGCGCTGGGCGGCGCCCGTCGCGCGCGAGCACGTGACGCCCGACGTCACGAACCCGGCGCGGCGCGACTGGAGCTGAGCCCGACGGGGTGAGGGCCGTGGCCACGGACGATCACCCGGGGATCCTCCGGCGGCTCCGCCGGGGAGTGCCCACGGGATAGATTCACCGACATGCCGACGGCCCCCGCCCACGCCGAGCGACGGCGTCTGCCCCGATATGCGGCAGGCGCCGTCGAGGTGCCGTACACGATCCTCGGCGGCCAGGAGCTCATGGCCCGCGACACGTACTGGGCCGAGCACTCCCACCCCACGCACGAGCTGCTGTGGATCGCGCGCGGGGCATCGACCGCCACGATCGGCGTTCGCACCTGGACGATCACCCCGATCGTGGGCCTGTGGATCCCGGCAGGTGTGCCCCACAGCGGACTGACGCCCGCCGGGGTGTGGCACCGCGCCGCCCAGTTCTCCACCACCCGCGTCGCACCGCCGGCGCGCGAACCGGTCGCGGTGGACATCACGCCGCTCCTCCGGCTGCTGCTGGACCGGGCCATCACCGCGCCGCTGACGCCCGCCTCGCGCCGGATCACCGACGCGATGATCCTCGACGTCATCGAGCCCTCGGACCACGTGCTGCCGCTGCCCCACCCCGATGATCCGCTCCTGGCCCCGATCTTCGAGGCGGTGACCTCGGACCCGTCCGACGGCAGCTCGCTGGAGACCTGGGCCGGGAGGCTGGGCGTCAGCCCCCGGACGCTCACCCGAGCGTTCGTGGCCCGCACGGGTCTCACGTTCCGTCTGTGGACCGCGACCGCCCGCGCGCACCGTGCGGTCGCCCTGCTCGCGGCGGGAGAGGCGGTCGAGGACGTGGCGCACGAGGTCGGGTACGCCTCGGCGAGCGCGTTCTCCTCGGCGTTCCGTCGGGTGACCGGCCTCACCCCGGGCAGTTTCCGCCGTGGCGAGCACGCGGCGCAGGACCCGGACCCCGACGCGAGCTGGCCCTCTTCCCACGCCTGACCTGCACAGGGACGGCGCCCGAGCTGGTCCTTCCTCCTCCGCGGGCTCTTCGCCTGCGTGTCCGTTCGGAGCACACAGTGTCCTCATCCCGCTCTTGCGGACACGGTGCCCGCTCCCTAGTTTGGTGAGGCATACCTGAGCACCTGACGGCGTCCTGGTCCGCGAGCCCGCTCCCCCGAGCGCGCACCGGACCTCCACGGGCCGGTCCCGCTCCGCTCGACGCTCCTCGTTCCCCCTGCGCGACGGCATGGTGCCCGCGCGCCCACGAAAGGCCCCCATGTCGCACATCTCCCGCCGTGTGTTCGCCGGTTCCGCCCTCGCCCTGCTCGCCGGGCTGACCGCCTGCTCCTCCGAGGAGTCCACCGGAGGCTCCGGCGCCTCGGACGGCGGGACGGACGGCGGGGAGATCACCATCGACCACGCCTACGGGACCACCACCATCCCGGGAAAGCCCGCGGTCATCACGACCGTCCAGTGGGCCAACCATGAGGTCCCGCTCGCGCTCGGCGTCGTGCCCGCCGGGATGGCCGCCGCCAACTTCGGGGACGACGACGGCGACGGACTCCTCCCCTGGGTCGCCCAGAAGCTCGAGGAGCTGGGCGGGAAGACCCCCGTGCTGTTCGACGAGTCCGACGGCGTCGACTTCGAGGCCGTCGGCGACACCGCGCCCGACGTCATCCTCGCCGCGTACTCCGGGCTCAGCCAGGAGGACTACGACACCCTCTTCGAGATCGCGCCCACCGTCCCCTTCCCCGAGACCGCCTGGGGCACGCCCTGGCGCGAGATGATCTCGACCAACGCGACGGCGATGGGCATGCAGGCCGAGGGTGAGGAGCTCATCGCCTCGCTCGAGGCCGAGATCGAGATGGCCGCTGCGGCGCACCCCGCGATCGCCGGCAAGAACGCGATGTTCCTGACCCACGTGGACACGACCGACCTGTCCGAGGTCAGCTTCTACACCGCCCACGACACCCGCACGCAGTTCTTCACCGACCTCGGCATGACGATCGCGCCCAGCGTCCAGACCGCGTCCGATGCCACCGAGGAGTTCTCCTCGACCGTCAGCGCCGAGCAGGCCGACACCTTCGGCGACGTGGAGATCATCGTGACCTACGGCGACGAGGCGCTGCTCGCGGCCCTCAAGGCCGATCCCCTGCTCTCGCAGATGCCCGCCGTGCGCAACGGCGCGGTCGTGAACCTCCCGAGCGACAGCCCGCTGGGAACGGCCGCGAACCCGACGCCGCTGTCGATCTCGTACATCCTCGAGGACTACCTGAAGGAGCTCGATCGCGCCGCGACGGCCACCGCCTGAGCGACGACCTCGCCGGACCGTGACCACCACCATCGCGCCCTGTGGCTGCTGGCGTGCGTGGCCGTGCTGCTGGGGACGACGGCGCTGTCGGTGACCATCGGCTCCCGGGACGTCGGTCTCGACGACATCCTCGCGGCGGTCGGGGGGTCCACGGACGGCTTCGGGCCCGCCGCCGTCGCCAAGCGGATCCCGCGCACCGTGCTGGCCGTCGTCGCCGGTGCCGCGCTCGGAATGTCCGGGGCCGTCATGCAGGGGGTCACCCGCAATCCCCTCGCCGACCCGGGGATCCTGGGCATCAACATCGGGGCCTCGCTCGCCGTGGTGATCGGCATCGCGCACTTCCAGCTCACTGCGGCGTCCAGCTACATCTGGGTCGCGATCCTCGGGGCCGCGCTCACGGCGGTGCTCGTCTACACCCTGGGATCCCTCGGTCAGGGCGGCGCGACGCCTCTGAAGCTCGCCCTGGCGGGTGCGGCGACCGGCGCGGCCCTGACGTCCTTCATCAGCGCCGTGGTGCTCCCCCGCTCGGACATCGGCGACCGCGTCCGGTCCTGGCAGATCGGCGGGGTGGGCGGCGCGACCCCGGCGGCGCTCGAGCAGGTCGCGCCGTTCCTGGTCGCAGGTCTGATCGGCTCGCTGCTGTGCGCGCGCGGCCTGAACACCCTGGCCCTGGGCGACGACCTCGCCGCCGGCCTCGGCGAGCGCGTGGCCATCACCCGGGGCATCGCGGCCCTGGGTGCCGTGGTGCTGTGCGGTGCGGCGACGGCGGTCACGGGACCGATCGGCTTCGTGGGGCTGGTGGTGCCCCATGCCTGCCGGCTCCTGATCGGCGTGGACCACCGCTGGCTGCTGCCGTTCAGCGCCGTCACGGGTGCCACGCTGCTCACCCTCGGGGACGTGGCCGGCCGCGTGGTCGCCCGGCCGGCCGAGCTCGACGTCGGCATCGTCACCGCCCTGCTCGGCGCGCCGGTCTTCATCGCGATCGTGCGCCGCAAGAAGGTGTCCGCGCTGTGAGCCCTGCCGCCGCCTCGACCATCGGTCGTCCCGACTCGCCGACGCTGCGGCGCGTCGCCGCGGCCCGGCGCCGTCGTGCCCGTCGCGCCCTGGTCACGATCGGGACGCTCGCCGTGCTCATCGTGGCCGTGTTCTGCCTGTCCCTCATGGTGGGCCGCACCATGTACCCGCCCGGGGACGTGCTGCGGGTGGTCCTGGGCCAGGAGGTTCCCGGTGCGAGCTTCACCGTCGGCCGCCTTCGCCTGCCGCGCGCGGTGCTCGCGGTGCTCGCCGGAGCATGCTTCGGCCTCGGCGGCGTCACCTTCCAGACGATGCTGCGCAACCCGCTCGCGAGCCCCGACATCATCGGGATCTCCTCGGGGGCCGGGGCCGCCGCGGCCTTCGGGATCGTGATCCTGGGGCTCTCGGGCACGGCCGTCTCGCTGCTGGCGATCCTGGCGGGCCTGACCGTCGCGGTGGTCATCTACCTTCTGTCCTATCGGCGGGGGGTGCTCGGGACCCGGCTGATCCTGGTGGGGATCGGGATCGCCGCGATGCTCCAGTCCATCACCGACTGGGTGCTCTCGCGGGCCGGTCAGTGGGACCTCCAGGAGGCCCTGCGGTGGCTGACCGGCAGCCTCAACAACACCTCCTGGTCCCAGGTGCTGCCCGTCCTGGGCGCCCTCGTGGTGCTGGCGCCCGTGCTGCTGTCCCGCACCTCCGACCTCCGGGCGTCCCAGCTGGGCGACGACGCCGCCCAGGCGCTCGGGGTGCGGATCGGGCGCTCCCGGCTGATCGTCGTGGTCTCCGCGGTGGGTCTCATCGCCTTCGCGACCGCGGCATGCGGCCCGATCGCCTTCGTGGCCTTCCTGTCCGGCCCGATCGCCGCACGGATCGTCGGTCCGGGGGCGTCGCCGCTGGTCCCGGCCGCCCTGGTCGGATCCCTGCTGGTCCTGGTGGCCGATCTCGTCGGGCAGTACGCGACCGGCACGAGGTATCCCGTCGGCGTCGTGACGGGCGTGCTCGGCGCGCCGTACCTGATCCTCCTCATCATCCGCGTGAACCGCCGAGGGAGCACCCTGTGACGACCGACCACACCCTGGAGGTCCAGGCCCTGAGCCTCGGCTACGGCGAGCGCACCGTCATCGAGGGCCTCGACCTCGCGGTGCCGTCGGGTGCCGTGACCTCGATCGTCGGGGCGAACGCCTCGGGGAAGTCGACCCTCCTGCGGTCCATGTCGCGGCTGCTGGCCCCCCGTTCGGGGCGGGTGCTGCTGGACGGCGAGCAGGTGCATCGGATGCCCGCCAAGCAGCTCGCCCGCACCCTGGGTCTCCTTCCTCAGTCACCGCTCACGCCCGACGGGATCACCGTGGCCGACCTCGTGGGCCGGGGCCGGCACCCCCACCAGAGGGTCCTGTCCCGGTGGAGCCGCCGGGACGACGAGGCGGTCGCCGGGGCACTGGATGCGACCCGCACCGCGGAGCTCGCTGATCGGCCCGTCGACGAGCTGTCGGGTGGCCAGCGGCAACGGGTGTGGATCGCGATGGCGCTGGCCCAGGACACCGACGTCCTGCTCCTGGACGAGCCGACCACCTTCTTGGACGTGAGCCACCAGGTGGAGGTGCTGGACCTGCTCACGGACCTCAACCGCTCCCGCGGGATCACCGTCGTCATGGTGCTGCACGACCTGAACCTCGCGGCGCGCTACAGCGACCATCTGGTGATGATCGAGGGCGGCACGGTCCGCGCGGCCGGGGCGCCGTCCGAGGTGCTCACCGCGTCGCGCGTCGAGGAGGTCTTCGGCCTCCGCAGCCGGATCATCATGGACCCGGTGTCGGGGACGCCGCTCATGCTGCCGATCGGCCGGCACCATGCGGGCCCGGGGGACGCGTCGCGGGAGTGACGGCGCGGGCACCTGCGAGCCCCTGGTGCAGCGGGGCCCGGTGCGTCAGGATCAGGCCATGACCTCGACGTTCGCGCTCACCACCTGGTGCCCCGTGGGTGCGGGGGCCATGTTCCACCTGTCCCTGGACATCGACGCCCACGTCGCGTCGATGGCCGGGTCCGGTGAGCGCGCCGTCGGCGGGGTGAGGTCCGGGAGCATCGGCCTGGGCGAATCCGTGACCTGGCACGCCCGGCACCTGGGGGTCTGGTTCACGATGACCTCGCAGATCGCGGAGCTCGACCGGCCGCGGCGGTTCGTCGACGCCCAGACCCGCGGGCCCTTCGCGTCGTTCCGTCACGAGCACGCGTTCGAGGACGTGGTGGGCGGCTGCCGGATGACAGACACGATCACGCTGGCCTCGCCGGTGCTCGGCGCGGTGGTCGAGCCGCTGGTGCTGGTGCCGTACCTGCGGCGGCTGATCCGCCGGCGGAACCGAGTGCTGGTCGGGGCCGTCAGCGGGCGGTGACAGGGGGAAGCGGCGGCGTGGCGGCCGGTCCGTCGCGACGCGCCCAGCGCGCGTCACGTGAAGGTGGTACCCGCAGGGTCTCCCCCATCCGGCCCGCTCTGCCTACCGTGGGTGCCATGGCCGATATCTCCGCGAGCGAGGCTCCGAGGGCATCGGGCCCGGGCCTGCGGCAACCTGCCGCTCGCCCCCCCGAAACACAGAAGGGCCGTCATGACGGACCACGGATTCGAGCAGATCTTCCCGCTCGGCGCGGAGAACAGCGCCTTCGCCGCGCACTTCACCGGACAGAGCTACCTGGCACCGCTGGTCGCCGGCACCGTCCCCGTCTCCAACGTGTCCTTCGAACCGGGTTGCCGCAACGACTGGCACATCCATCGCGGCAGCGAGGGCGCCGGCGACCAGATCCTGCTGTGCACCGCCGGCCGCGGCTGGTTCCAGGCCGAGGGCGAGCCACCGGTGAGCCTGCGGCCGGGCACGGTGATCCGGGTGCCCAGCGGCACCAAGCACTGGCACGGGGCCACGGCGGGATCGTGGTTCTCCCACCTCGTGCTCCTCACCCCGGGCCCGGACGTCACCACGTACTGGCTCGAGCCGGTCACCGACGAGGAGTACGGCGCCCTGCCGCAGGACGGCACCGCGTCCTGATCCGGCCGACGCGCTGACCCTCAGCTCTTCTCAGCCTTGCGGATCTGCTCGGCCAGGTCCTCGGGCGAGAGGTCGGCGGCCGAGAACTCCGGGGTCAGCGGCAGGTGCAGGCGCAGGTCCGTGCCCGGGCAGATCTCGACATGGGCCTCGCGGAGCTTGAAGTCGATGACGTGGCCCCCGCGGGTGCGGGAGTCGTCCACGAAGTGCGCATGGCAACCGGGCACGGAGATGCCCTGCTCGAACAGCGGCGTGCGGAAGCCGACGATGGTGCCGTGGACGTCGTCGAACTGGACGATCTCCTCATCGGCCGTGGCCTCGACCATCGGCCGGTAGGGGCGCGTCTGCTTCTGCACGGTCCGGGTCCGCACCCACGCGAAGGTGCCCACGATCTTCAGCGCGTACATGTAGTTCTTGGAGATCGTGAGCTCGTCCAGCACCTGGCTCGCCGCGTGGCGCAGCAGGGACGGCGGCAGGTCCCGCACGATGGTCGGCACGAAGTTCGTGATCACCGCGTAGGGGGTGTGGGCCGAGAGGTCGGCCTTCTGCACGCTGCCGTCGCTGCGCATGTGGTAGGCGTTCCCGTCGAGCACCACGAGCTCCCCGTCGAGGCCGTTGAAGGTGCCCACGCCGTGCCCGCCGTGGCTCAGGAGCTCCCCGATCCGCATGTCACCGTCGTAGATCCCGTCGAGCAGCTGGGCCATGAGGCCGGTCTGGAACACCTCGTTGCGGTAGAGGATCTCGGCGGTGGGGGGCGCGGGGGTGGGATCGGGGGTCATGGGTCGATTGTGGTGCACGGGGCGGGTCGCGAGGGGCGCGGGCGCGGTCCGGAGGAGCTCCGGAGGGTCCGAGTCCTCTACCGTCGACGGATGACCATGTGGCAGTCCTCGTTCCTCTCGGACCTCGCACAGGAACTCCCCGCCGCCAGGATCGAGCCGTACGGGTCCCTGGTGGACACCGCGACGGTCGACGGGTGGAGCGACGTCGACGTGCACATCACGACACGTCGTCCGTTCGCCATCGAGCGCGCGTTCCGGGGCGACGTATGGGCCTTCACATCGACCGTCGATGGCGATACCCAGGTCATCCGATCCGTCCTCACCGACGGACGCCGCATCGACGCGACGATCCGAGGAACCACGGCGACGCTTCCCGAGCCCTCCGTCGACAACGGCGTCAGGTTCGACCTGACCCTGGCAGCGGTCACGTTCGGCCGCGGGAGCGATCTCATCGGGATGCATTTGTGCTTGGGCGTGATCCGCCAGTGGCTCGTGGAGACGATGGAGGCCCGCGATCGCGCGACCGGGACGACGCACCACCGCATTGGGACGGAGCACGACCGGCAGGCAGGTCAGGCGCTCGACGGGCTGCTCGGTCCTCTCGGTCCACGCACCGCTCTGGCGGTGTTCTCGACGTACGGCGCCTGGCGCGCGGCGGAGAACTCCTCGTATGCGGCTGATCCTCGCGGGTTGGAGGCCGTGATCCGCCGAGGCGAGGAGGACGGTGCCGCGTGTCGGCCCGACGTGTCGGAGTGCGACCGACGGGAGATATGACATCGGGCCCAGAGACGGTGTCCATCCTGTGCAGGTGGCGGGGCACCAGCGCTCCACGTCCCGACCACGCCCGTCGCCCGGACCTCACCGCGGCAACTCGCGGAGGCTTCCCACCTGACGCCGCGGCGTGACCCCGCCACGCCCTCCGCGAGCACGCACGAGGCCCGCCGCAGCGAGCCCACCGGTGCACGACGAAGCCCCCGCCCGGATCTCTCCGGTCGGGGGCTTCGTGCTGGTCGGACCCGGTTTCCCGGATCGCACTCGCGTGCGCGAGGGGGGAGTTGAACCCCCACGTCCTTTCGGACACACGGACCTGAACCGTGCGCGTCTGCCTATTCCGCCACTCGCGCGAGTCTCCGACACCGGGTGTCCAGCACACCGAGGCCGAAGGTGTCACCTACTGTACCCGGGGGTCACGCGCGGACCCAAACGGACCAGCGTGCGATGGAGCACACGTGGCGCGCGGATGCGCACCGAGGGTGCGCTCAGCCGCCCGGAACCGTCACGACGAGAAGTCCCGGCTCGGCCGCCACGAAGGTGCCCGGCAGGACATAGGCGCGCACGGGGGCGCCGGCCTGGGTGCCGCTGCAGGACACGGGGTCGAAGGTGGCGAAGGACAGCATCCCCTCGCAGCGACCGAGCTCCACCGGCGAGCGTCCCGCGGTGAGCACGGTCTGCGCGTCCTCCTGGACCTCCGCCGCCGGGGCGTCGGAGCTGCCGAAGGTCGAGCCGACCGATCCGGTGACGGCCGCCGTGCCCTCCGTGGCCAGCAGTGCCGCGAACTCCGCGGACAGCGTGTCACCGCTGAGGAACAGCACGGCGGTGGTCCCGTCGGGGTTGCGCGTGGGATAGACGTGCCAGACCTGCTGGCTCGAGCGCGTCGAGTCCTTGAGCGTGGCCGTGCAGTCGGTGGTGCCGCCCGGCTGCAGCGGCAGGGCCTCGGCGCACACGACGGTCTGCACGGTCGTCGAGGCGTTCCCGCTGAGCTTCTCCGAGAGCACCCGCACCAGATCCTCCGTCGACAGCGTGGCGGCGCCGTCCGCCGTCGCGGCGGGCGGCGCCGTGATGAGCTCGACCGTGGGGATCGCGAGCGGGGTCGACGGAGCGGGCTTGACGATGTTCGAGGAGTCACCATCCGAGGTCGCGGCGCTGGGCACCGTGGGCGACTCGGTGGGCGTGCCGCCGGTGATGCCTCCATCGGTGCACGCGGCGAGGGCGCCGACCACGGCCGCCACGGCGATGCCGCGGGCACATGTGCGGCGCAGTCGTCCGCGTCGCGCGCCATCTGCGGCGACGGGCGCGGCCGCGGGAGCCGACGGAGAGGTCGGGGCGTCATCGCGTCGTCGCATCACGCTCCCTCCGTCAGGGCGCGCACCGGTGCGGTGTCGCGCCATCGTTCCCCCGTCACGCCGTCCACCGGTCGGCCTGGAGTCACAGTACCGGGCAGTGCGCCCCATCCCCGCTCCCAGATCCACAACACAGGTCCTGCACAGCAAGCCGACGACGGGTGGGAGCGGCCGATGTCGGCGAGCGCTATCCCATCGGCCCGATGTCGACCGCGGCCTCAGCCCCGCAGCGCTACCTCACGTCTGCGGCGCGTCCCTCCCGCGGCGCATCCTCAACGCCGCGCCGCGTCCTCCGACCCCGCACGCAGATCATCGGCCTCGGCGAGCGCCGCCTCGATCGACGCCGGATCGACCCTGCGGCGCACCACCGTCGCATACAGCACGCACGCCACCGCGAGAGCGGGCACACCCACGAGCGCCGCGAGCTGCATGTCGCGGAACACCGTCACGGTGGAGAACACGCCGACCACGCCGACCAGGCCCACGATCGCCGTGACGCGCCCACCCGGGACCCGGAACGTCGCCAGACCGTCGCGGCGTCGCGCGTACGCGAGGTAGGTGACGAGGATCAGCCCCCACACCAGCAGCACCGCGAAGACGACGAGGCTCATCATGTAGCCGAACACCCCGGCGACCCCCGTGATCGCCAGCACCGCCGCCAGCACGATGCCCGCCGTGCTCATCGCGATCCCCCGCACCGGCACCCGGCGCGCGGAGAGACGGCTGAGCGCCACCGGCGCGAGCCGATCGGCCGCCAGCGACTGCAGCATGCGGCTGCCCGCGTAGAGGTTGGCGTTGGCGGCCGACAGCGCCGCGATGAGCACCAGCAGGTTGGTCACGTGCGCGGCGCCGGGCACGCCCAGACGGTCGAACACCATGACGAAGGGGCTGGTCTCGACGTCGCCCCCCGTGCCGGCGGCATCGCGCCACGGGACCAGGGAGACCACCACGCCGATCGCCAGGACGTAGAAGAACGTCAGGCGCACGATGGTGGTGCGGGCCGCGGTGCGGATCGAGCGGGCGGGGTCCTTGGCCTCGGCGGCCGTGACCGACAGCAGCTCGATGCCGCCGAAGCTGAACATCACGATCGCCATCGACACCCACACCGCCGACCATCCGTTCGGGGCGAAGCCGCCGTCGGCCGTGAGGTTCGACAGCCCCGGCGCGGGCGCGTCCGGCAGCCCGAAGATCACGAGGAACAGGCCCACGAGGATGAACACGAGGATCGCGATGACCTTGATGCTCGACAGCGCGAACTCGATGACCCCGAAGGACCCGACGCTCGCGATGTTGATCGCCACGATGATCCCCGCGAACAGCAGGATCCCGGCCCACAGCGGGACGCCGGGCGCCCAGTAGCGCAGGTAGGCGGCGCACGCGACGATCTCGGCTCCGGTCACGCAGACCGTCACGATCCAGTACATCCAGCGCGACAGGTAGCCCCAGAACGGGGAGAGGTAGTGGGCCGCGAGGGTGCCGAAGCCGCCGCGCACGGGGTGGCGGGAGGCCATCTCGCCCATGCACAGGGCGATGCACGCGGCGATCAGGGAGCCGATCGCGAAGCTGACGATCACGGCGGGGCCGGCGATGCCGATCGCCGCGCCGGAGCCCAGGAAGAGCCCGGTCCCGAGCGCCGAGCCCATGGCGATCATCGCCATCTGTCCGTGGCCCAACGACCGGGCCAGCGTGCCGTGATCCGAGGTGGTGGGGGAAGAACTCACCGTCCGAGGGTACGGGCGTTCGCACCGACCCCTTGCATTAGTTCGCATTCCTAACTACATTGGTGCGACGTGCCCACCCCTCCCGATCCGTTCCCCCTCGACCTCACGCTCGCGTGCAGCCGCTTCTCGCGCCTCGCCGCCCGCCGGGCCGACGTGGGCGTGTCCTCGGTGACCTGGCGGGTCGTCGCGGCCCTCGGGCAGCGCGGCGAGCTGCGGGTCGGCGAGATCGCGGCGCTCGAGCAGGTCACCCGGCCCACCGCGACCACCGTCGTCCAACGCCTCGAGCACGAAGGTGTCGTGGTCCGAAGGCTCGATCCGGCCGACTCCCGCTCCTCCCTGGTGCGCCTGACCGACCACGGTCGGGAGCGCCTGGCCACCTGGCGCACCAAGCTCGGCACGGAGGTCGGGACGCTCCTGGCGGACACCTCCGAGGAGGACCGGGCCGTCCTGCACCGCGCGGTCGAGCTGCTCGGCGCGATCGTCGCCGCAGAGGACCTTCCGATGAGGGGCCGCGACGATCCGGACCAGCGCCCCTCCCGCCCGTGACCGGGCCGACCGATCGACCCCGGACGCCACGACCATCCACCCCGCGGCCCTCGTGACCGCACCAGTCCCCACCACGAGATCCGAAGGACCCCAGCACCCATGAGCACCACCTCGTCCGACGCCCGCGGGGCGACCACTCAGCGCCCCGCCGACGCACCGCCCCGCACCGGCATGGCGGCCGCCTTCCACCAGCCCCGCTCCGTGTGGGCGATCGCCTTCGCGGCGACCGTGTCCTTCATGGGCATCGGCCTCGTGGACCCGATCCTCCCGGCCATCAGCCACGAGCTCGGCGCCTCCCCCACCCAGGCGATGCTGCTGTTCACCAGCTACCTGTTCATCACCGCGATCGCCATGTTCTTCACCAGCTGGATCGCCTCCCGGCTGGGCACCCGCACCACGCTGCTCATCGGCCTCGCGCTGATCATCGTGTTCGCGGCGCTCGCGGCCGCCGGCACCTCGGTCACCGAGATCATCGGCCTCCGCGGCGGCTGGGGCCTGGGCAACGCCCTGTTCATCTCGACGGCGCTGTCGGCGATCGTCGGCGCGACCGCGGGGCCCAGCGCCGGCGCGATCATGCTCTACGAGACGGCGCTCGGGATCGGCATGGCCATCGGCCCGCTGCTGGGCGGCCTGCTCGGCAGCTGGACGTGGCGGGCGCCGTTCGGCGGCACCGCGATCCTCATGGGGCTGGGCTTCATCGCGATCGTGACGATGCTCGGCAAGCCTGCCGAGAAGCCCGCCCGGATCGCCCCCACCGCCGCCTTCCGCGGCCTCGCGGATCCCGCGTTGCGCACCCTGTCGCTCGCCGCCGTGTTCTACAACTTCGCCTTCTTCGCGATGCTCGCCTACTCGCCCTTCCCGCTCGAGGCGGCCGCTGCGGCGTCCGGCCACGAGCTCGGGGCACTCGGGATCGGCGGTGTGTTCTTCGGCTGGGGCATCGGGCTGGCCGTCACCTCGGTCATCGGCGCACCGCTGCTGACCCGGGCGTTCGGTCTCATGCCCACCCTGATCGGGGCGCTCGCTGCGCTGACCATCGTGATGGTGGCCCTCGCCGTGGCGCACACGTCGCTGCCCGGGATGGTCACGCTCATCGTGATCGGCGGCCTGCTGCAGGGCGTCATGAACACCGCGCTGACGGAGACCGTCATGGAGGCCACCGAGCTGCCGCGGTCCGTCGCGAGCTCGGCCTACTCCGGGGTCCGCTTCTTCGGCGGCGCCGTGTCCTCCGCGGTGGCCGGCCCGATCGCCGCCACCTTCGGTGCGGAGATCCCCTACGTCGTCGCCGCGGCTGCGCTCGTCGTGTCCGCCGTGGTGCTCACGACCGGCCGCCATCACCTGGTCCGCGCCACCCGACCGCACCTGACCAGCGTCGAGGAGGCCACAGCCATCACGGCGGCGGACGAGGTCTGAGGGCCGGGGTCGCGCGCCGCGGCGAGGAGTGCTTCCTCGTCGCATACCGCGGCGAGAAGTGCTTCCTCGTTGCGCGACAACAACCTGACTCCCAGCGCCCGTGCCCTCCGATTTCCGGGGTCGCCGACGCTGGGAGTCAGGTTGGTGCACGTACCCGACCGCCACGCCCGCGCCGGGTCCGCCCGCGCCGGCTGGTCGACGCCCCCGCCGATCACCGCACCCCCGCATCGCGCACGCACCGCACCATCCCTCCCCACACCCAGCCCGTCCCCACTCCCGCCCCTGACCCGCCACCGCCTCCGTCCACCCCGGCACCCTCCGTCCATGCCACGGACCCCGCCCGACCTCCACGTCGCCCGCCGCAAGGACCTCCTGCGAGCAGGTCGCACACGCGGCGCCATCAACGCCGCCATCCGTCGAGGTGACCTCGTGCGGCTCGGCACGTACTGGCTCGGGACGTCTCGCACCCCGCCGACCGTCGCGGCGGCGCTCTCCCAGGATGCGCGGCTCACCTGTGTCGACGCCCTCCGACTCCACGGCGTCTGGGCCCCCCGACGTCCGGCCGCCACCAGACCGCTCCCTTCGGGGCACGGGCTGCCCCCGCGGTCGGCCACCCAGGTGTCATCGCGCATCCCCGCCTGCGGACCTGGCCGGACGACCAGCCCATCCTCCCCGTCGCCATGGCCGCCTCCCATGCCGCGAGATGCCTGGCGCCCCTCGACGCCGCGGCGGTCCTGGACTCGATCGCCCACCAGGGTCTGCTGGACCGCCCGGAGCTGGACGCGGTGCTGCACGGCCTTCCCGACAGGACGCGCAGGCTCATCGGCCCGATCTCCTCGCGGTCCATGTCGGGCACGGAGACGCGGGTGCGCAGGCTGTTCGAGAAGCGTGGCGTCGAGGTGGTCGCGCAGTGGTGGGTCGACGGCGTCGGGTACGTGGATCTCCGCGTGGGCGAGCGCCTCATCATCGAATGCGACAGCCGTGCGCACCATGCCCACCCGGCAGGGTATGCGACCGACCGGCTGCGGGACCGTCGCCTCGTCGCGCTCGGCTACCAGGTCGTCCGCCTGACCTGGGAGGACGTCATGCTGCGGTGGGACGAGACGTCGCAGTTCCTGCTGGACTTGGTGCGGCGGCGGGTGCACCGGGCCACGCCCGCGGGCCGATCGAGCGCCCGGGCCGCACCAACCTGACTCCCAGCGACCGAGGCCCCCGATTTCGGAGGGCTCGAGCCCTCGGAGTCAGGTTGCTGCACGACCACCCCCGGATCCCGAGCCAGTGGCTCCACGGCCACAGCGCACGACCGACCGAGCACGACTGCCCCGCCCGGCTCCGCACGACTGGCCGAGCACGACCGCACGACCACACGGGGACGACCGCACCGCACGACCGCACGACCACGCCCGCACGACCACCCCCCCCCGCACGCACGAAGGGCCGGTGCAGACTTCTCTGCACCGGCCCTTCGGGGCTGGGTCGCCGTCCTGGAGGACGGCCACGGGCACCGCCGTCAGGCGGTGGACCCGTGATCAGGCGACGGCGCCCTTGGCGGCGACGACCTGGACCAGCAGGTTGGCGACGACGTCCTCGTGCAGACGCACGGTCGCCTTGTGCTCGCCGATCGAGCGCACGGGGGCGAGGAACTCGACCGCACGACGGTCGATGTCGCGATCGAAGACGGCCTTGACGCCCTCGGCCACGTCCTTGGAGGAGATGGCGCCGAACAGGCGGCCGTTCTCGCCGGCGCGGCCCGGGACCACGACCGGCTTGGACTGCAGCACGTCGCGGAGCGCCTGGGCGTCCTCGAGGGACGCGACGGCGCGCTTGGAGCGTGCCGAGCGGATCTGGTCGAGCTGACGCTGACCGCCCTTGGTCCACGGGGTGGCGAGGCCGCGCGGCAGCAGGTAGTTGCGCGCGAAGCCGTCCTTGACGTCGACGACGTCTCCCGCGGTGCCGAGACCGGTGACCTCATGGGTGAGGATGAGCTTGATGGACATGGTGACTCCTTCCCGGGCCTCGGGTCAGCGACCGGAGGTCGAGTAGGGCAGCAGGGCGATCTCGCGGGCGTTCTTCACGGCCTTGGCGATCTTGCGCTGCTCCTGCACGGACACGCCGGTGACGCGACGCGCACGGATCTTGCCGCGGTCGGAGATGAACTTGCGCAGCAGGGCTGCGTCCTTGTAGTCGACGGACTCGACGCCCGCGACCTTCAGCGGGTTCTGCTTCTTCTTCGGCTTGCGAAGAACAGGCTTGGCCATCGTGGTGCTCCTTCTGTGAGGGGAGCCCGGGTTCTACCCCGGGATGGGTGAATGGTTGAGGTGCGCGACGCCGCCTGGAGGGGAGGTGTCACACGGGAGGGCGGACGTCGATCGACGCGCCGGACCTCACGGTGCGGGCCGGGGCCCGGGCCGATCAGAACGGCGGGTCGTCGTACCCGCCCTGGTTGCCGCCGCCGGCCCACGGGTCGGCGTCGCCGCCGGAGTTGCCCCCGCCGGAGTTGCCGCCGCCACCGTTGTAGCCGCCGCCCTGGCCGCCACCGCCGCGGTTGCTGCCGCCGCCGTAGCCGCCCTGGTTGCCGCCGCCGGAGTTGCCCCCGCCGCCGTTGCCGGCGAAGTTGCCGCCACCGCCGCCGCCACGCTGGGTGCGCTGCGGCTTGGCCGTGGCGTACCGCAGGGACGGGCCCACCTCGTCGACGTCGAGGTCGATCGAGGTGCGGTTGTTGCCGTCGCGGTCCGTATAGGAACGCTGCTTGAGGCGGCCCTGGACGACGACGCGAGCACCCTTCTCGAGGGACTCGGCGACGTTCTCGGCGGCATCGCGCCACACGGAGCAGCGCAGAAACATCGCCTCGCCGTCCTTCCACTCGTTCGCCTGACGGTCGAACGTGCGGGGGGTGGACGCGACGGTGAACGACGCCACCGCGGCGCCGGACTGCGTGAAGCGCAGCTCGGGGTCGGCGGTGAGGTTGCCGACCACGGTGATGATGGTTTCTCCGGCCATGGAGTGCTCCTCGTGCTGCTCGTGCGGGGCGGGGGACGACGTCGCGCGGCGCCCGTCAGGGCTGTGCGGCGTCGGTGGTCACCGAGTGCCCGGAGGCTCTGCGGTGACCGCGTGGATCACTTGGCGTCGCGCCGCATCAGCTTGGTGCGCAGGACGGACTCGTTGAGTCCGAGCTGACGGTCCAGCTCCTGGGCGGTCTCGGACTTGGCGGTGAAGCCCAGGACGACGTAGACGCCCTCGGTCTTCTTGTCGATCTCGTAGGCGAACTTCCGCTTGCCCCAGACGTCGACGTTGTCGATGCTCCCGCCTTCGGCGGGGATGACGGCGACGAGCTTCTCGAACGTCCCGCTGACGGTCCGCTCATCGATCGAGGGGTCGAGGATGACGACCATTTCGTACGTGCGCATGTTCGGTTACCCACCTCCTGTGGTCTCGGCGGCCACGGTCTCTCCGTGGCAGGAGGGTTCATGCCATCCGGTCGTGCGGACGGGCTGTCCTGGCACGACACGAACCGCACCAGCCTACCCGGTGGCCCGGGGGCCCACCAGGCGCCGGCCGCGCCTGCGCCCGGGATCACACGGGCACGTGGTGGCAGGCGAAGAACGGCGAGCACGATGGGCCGTCCCCACGAGCGCGCACGACCACGCATCTCCTCACGGCTGCAAGGGTGTTCCGCCTGTGGTGTGGGCGCGAGCGTCCGGCACCCCGGGCGGACGAGACCGGGATGCGGAGAAGCCGATGACCACGGGCGACCGAGGTCGAGACGGCCTCCGGGATCTCTGCCCGACCGCAGGATCGAGACCGAGACGCCGTCCGGGAGAGCCGCCCGGCCGCAGGATCATGGGCTCAGGCGCGCTCCGGGGGATCCGGTGGCCCCTTCACCCCCCGCGGGGATCAGCGCCCGGCGCCGGCCGACGCCGTGGGTCGGTTCGGGGTCGTCGCGCCCTCGGTCGGTCGTGTGCCGGCGCCCGGCGGATTCTGGCCGGCGCCGGGCCGGGTGACCGGCTCCTGCGTCTGGCTCTGCTGTTCCTCGCCGCCGTCGTTCTCCGGCGGCGCCTCCGTGGTCTGCTCCTCGCTCGGAGGAGCCTGCTCGGTGGTCGGCTCCTGCGTCGGCTCCTGCGTCGGCTCCTGGGTGGGCTCCTGCGTGGGCTCCTGGGTCGCGGGCGGCGCCTGCGTGGTCGTGGGCGCGGTGGTCCTGGCGCGCCGCGAGGAGCTCGAGCTCGACTGGTCGCCCTGGGAGCCCTTCTTGTTCTTGGTCGACACCGCGTCGGGGAAGTCGAGCTTCTCCTGGCCGTCGAGGGAGGGCTTCATGATGTCGACCCAGACCTCGGTCGGGAAGGTGCCGCCGGTGATGGACTTCTCCCCGCCGAACGGCGTCAGCTGGTTCTCGGACTTCCCGTCCTCCGAGGGCTGGAACATGCCCACGGCGGTGACCAGCTGCGGGGTGAAGCCGACGAACCATGCGGACTTGAAGTCCTCCGAGGTGCCCGTCTTGCCGGCCACCTCGCGTCCGTCCATGTTCCTGCCGACGTACTTGGCCGAGCCCTCGCTCGGGGGACCCTGGAGCGCGACCGTCGCGTTGATCGCGATGTCCTTGTCCAGGACCTGCTCCGCGTCGTCCTTGGCCTCGTACCGGTTCGAGCCGTCCGGGTTGCTGACCTTCTGGACGATGTGCGGGGTGCGGTGGACGCCCTGCGCCGCGATCGTCGAGTACGCCTGCGCCATGTCCATCACCGTCGGGGAGGCGGTGCCCAGCACGTTGGTCTGGTTGTCGTCCAGGCCCGGCGTGTCCTCGGACAGACCCAGCTGGATGGCGGCGGCCTTGGTCTTCTCCGGGCCCATCTCGATGTTCAGCTGCCCGTAGGCGGTGTTGATCGAGTCGGTGGTCGCGCGCAGCAGGGAGACGGTCCCGTAGTTCACGTTGCCGAAGTTCTTGACGGGCCAGTTGCCGTAGGTCTGCGGGGAGTTGCCCTGCCACGTCGAGTTCAGCGAGTAGCCGTCCTCGAGGGCGGCGACCAGCGTGAAGGTCTTGAAGATCGATCCCGCCTGCATGCGGGACTGCGTGGCGTCGCTGCGGCCCTGGGTGATGTAGTCGGCGCCGCCGTACATGGCGCGGATCGCCCCCGAGGTCGGATCGATGGTCACGGTGCCGACGTGGTTGTCCGCGGGACGGTCGTCCGGGAGGTTCTCGATGGCCTTGACGGTGTTGTCCTGCATGTTCTTGTCGATCGTGGTGACGATCGAGAAGCCGCCGGTGTTGATCTCGTCCTCGGTGAAGCCCTGGCGCTTGAGCTCGCTCTGGGCCATGCGCATGAGATACCCGTTGGGTCCGCCGAGGCTGTTCTGGGCCGACGGCGCGATGGTCTCCGGGATCGCCATCTGGGAGGCCTGCTCGGCGGTCAGCGCCTTGGTCACGTTGACCTCGCGGTCCACGACGCGGTTCCACCTCTTGGCGGCGGTGTCAGGATTGACGGCGGGGTCGTACGCCGACGGTGCCGGGATGAGTCCCACCAGCAGCGCGGCCTCGGAATCGGTGAGGTCCTTGGCGTCCTTGTTGAAGTAGGCCTTGCTCGCGGCCTGGATGCCGTAGGCGCCGCGCCCGAAGTAGATGGTGTTGAGGTAGCGCTCGAGGATCTCGTCCTTGGACAGGCTCTGATCGGCCTTGATGGCCATCATGATCTCGCGCGCCTTGCCCAGGTACGAGGTGTCGGTGCCGGTGTAGTAGCGCTCGACATACTGCTGGGTGATGGTCGATCCGCCCTGCCGGGCACCACCGGACACGTTGTTGACGAAGGCCCGGATGATCCCGCGGGGGGAGACGCCGCGGTTCTCGTAGAAGGTGGAGTCCTCGCTCGCGACGACCGCCTTCTTGATGTTGTCCGGGATCTGGTCCGCGGGCAGGATCGTGCGGTTGACCTCGCTGAACGTCCCCATCTCGGTGGTGCCGTCGGAGTAGTACACGCGGGAGGTCTGCGCGAGCGCGACGTCCTGGGGCTCGGGCACGTCGGTGGTCGCGTAGAGGATCGCGGCGCCGCCGACCCCGGCGAGGAACACCAGCGCGATGGCACCGAAGATCATGCGGAAGGACGGGAACCAGCGCCACGGGTTCTTCTTCCCCGCACGCGGGTAGTTCAGCAGTCCGGCGAGGCGGCCGAAGAATCCCGGACGACGACCGGACTTCGCGGAGACCTTCTTGGACCGCGAGGCCGTGCGGCTCGCCGCCGCTGCACCCGTGGTGGCGGCGCCCTTGGCCTTCGCACCGGCAGACTTCGAGGACCCGGCAGTCCGCGACTGCCCGGGCCCGGACTGCCGGGGACCCGACGCCTTCGCGCCGGACTCCTTGGCACCGGATGCCTTCGCGCCGGACGCCATCTGACCAGAGGCCTTCTGGCCCCCGGTCCTCGAGCTCGAGGCACCCGTCGATCCCTGGGCATTCCCGGTCCCGCCGCCGATCCAGGTCGAGGCCTGTCGTCGCCGAGCGCCGTCCGCCGCGGAGGCGGAGCCGGGCTCGGTGCTGCCTGCCCCTCCCTGACGGGAGGTGCGCGAGGAGTGCTTGGACGGACGGGACGGATCGCTCACGGGGGCTCCTTGCTTCTCCGGCTGTCCCCGACGATGTCAGGGCGTCCGGCGGGCACGGACGGGTGGATCGACGGCCCGGATCCGCGCACGGGGCGGTGGCGGCAAGGGACGCACTGTCCTTCAGTATGCGCGGGGACCCCAGGGCGGGGCCACTCCCAGGCGGCGACTCTCACACGGTCGCCACATGCGGTGCGACGTGCGCCACGGCCCGCCCGGACGCCGCGCGGGCACCGACGGGGCCCGACCGGTCCGGTGCCGGCCGACCCGGGAGGACACCCGGATGCGTCCTCGATCCGGCGCGACGCCGGCCACCGGACCCTGCCGCGATCAGGCCTCCTGGCGCGCGGTCCACCAGGCGCGCAGCTCCGCCTCGGCGCGCTCGGGCCCCAGCGGTCCGTGCTCCATCCGCAGGTCCAGCAGGTGCCGGTAGGCCTCGCCGACCAGCGGCCCGGGCGGGATGTCCAGCAGGTGCATGATCTCGGTGCCGTCGAGGTCGGGGCGGATCCGGTCGATCTCCTCGCGGGCGGCGAGCTCGTCGATCCGCCCCTCCAGCTCGTCGTAGGCGCGGGACAGCTGGCCGGCCTTGCGGCGGTTGCGGGTGGTGACGTCGGCCCGGGTGAGCCGGTGCAGGCGCTGCAGCAGGGGCCCGGCGTCGGTGACGTACCGGCGCACCGCGGCGTCGGTCCACTCGCCGTCGGCGTACCCGTGGAAGCGCAGGTGCAGCTCCACCAGCCGCGCGACCTGCGTGGTCGTCTCCTTGTCGAAGGCCAGCGCCTTCATGCGCCGCCGCGTCATCTTCGCGCCCACCGTCTCGTGGAAGCGGAAGGTGACCACGCCGCCGTCCTCGTAGCGTCGCGTGGGGGGCTTGCCGATGTCGTGCAGCAGCGCGGCGAGGCGCAGCACGAGGTCGGGACGCTCGCAGGGTCCGCCCGATCCGGCCGGGCTCTCGAGGTCGATGGCCTGCTGGAGCACCGTCAGGGAATGCTCGTAGACGTCCTTGTGCCGATGGTGCTCGTCGATCTCCAGGCGCAGGGCGGGCAGCTCGGGGAGGACGTGCTGGGCCAGGCCCAGGTCCACGAGCCGTCGCAGACCTTCGACCGGATGCTCCCCGAGCAGGAGCTTGACCAGCTCGTCTCGCTTCCGCTCGGCGGAGACGATGGTGATCCGATCGGCCAGCTCGCGGGCGGCGGAGGCGGTGTCGGCCTCGATCGTGAAGCCGAGCTGGGAGACGAAGCGCGCGGCGCGCATCATCCGCAGCGGGTCGTCGTCGAAGGACTGCCGGGGGTCCACGGGCGTGCGCAGCACGCCCTCGGCGAGGTCGAACAGCCCGCCGAAGAGATCCACCAGCTCGAGGGAGGGCAGGCGCACGGCGAGCGCGTTGACGGTGAAGTCCCGGCGGGACAGGTCGCCGGGCAGGGTGTCCCCGAACGCCACCTGGGGCTTGCGGCTGGTCGGGTCGTAGGACTCCGTGCGGTACGTGGTGATCTCGACCTTGAGCGCGCCGCGGGCGGCACCGAGGGTGCCGAACTCCCGCCCCATGTCCCAGATCGCCCCGCCGTGGGTCCAGCGCCGCAGGATCGCCTCGGTGGCGTCGGGTCGTGCAGATGTCGTGAAGTCCAGGTCGGCCGAGGAGCGCCCCAGGACCGCGTCGCGCACCGGCCCGCCGACGAGCGCGAGCTCGTGACCGGCCTCCTCGAAGAGGCGTCCCAGGGCGTGGATCTCCTCGGGGAGAGCGGCGAACATCGAGGCCGCACGCGTGCGCGCTCGGGCCAGACGCTCCTCGGCGAGGTCGAGCGGATCGGCGGGGGCTGGGCTCACGGGGGTGTTCCTGTCATGCCTGGCGTTCGTCGGCTGCACCAGGTGGGGGACATACAGTGTCCCCATGCCGTCCACGCCCTCGATCGCGCGCGCCCTGCGGTCGCGTGCGGCGGCAGGGATCGCGGCCCTGGTGATCGCGCTGGTCACCGTGCTCGGTGTCGCGCCCGGGCAGTCTATCGCCGCGCCGGGCGGACCCGCGGTCCCCGCGGACCCGCCGCCGGCCTCCGCGAGCGGGGTCACGATGGACCTCGCGTCGATGGGTCCGGCGTCCCTGGCACCCGGCGGCACGCTCACGGCCACGGTCTCCGTCACCAACGGCACCGCCCTGCCCGTCCCGGAGCCCCGGCTGGAGCTGCGGACCCTCGTGCCGCGCGTGACCGATCGCTCGGTCCTCCAGACGTGGGAGGCCGACACGGCACCCGAGGCGCCCGGCACCGTCCGGGGAGACAGCGGTGCCGGTGCCGCGGCGCTCGCGCCCGGGGAGACCCGCTCCTTCACGGTGGCCGTGGCGGCCGATTCCCTCGGCTTCTCCTCGGACCCCACGCTCTGGGGTGCGCGCCGGATCGCCCTGACCCTGGCCTCACCGACGGCGCCGATCTCGACGCTGCGCACCTTCACGGTGTGGCGACCCGAGGGGACGACCGCCCAGATCACCCAGTCGGTGCTGCTGCCCGTGGCCGCACAGGACCCGGGACTGGCCGCGACGGACCCGCACGCCTATGCCGCCTCGATCGCCGACGGCCCCCTGCACGACGCCCTGACGATCGCCGAACGGCCCGACGTCGACTGGCTCCTGGACCCGGCGCTGCTGGACCCGCCCGCCCTGGAGGAGCCCTCGGACACCGACCAGGACCGGGGCGACGACCAGACCCCCCAGCCCAGCACCGACGGCACGACATCCTCCGCCGCCGCCGAGGAGACCGGCGGCGAGTCCCCCGCCCCGACGGACGGCACCGCGACCGGCACCGCCGAACCGGACGAGGCGGCCACCGGGACGGGCCGCTTCACCGTCGACCCGACCGCGCAGACCTTCGCCGACACGCTCCGCGGCGCCGCCGGCGGCAGGACCATCCTCACCACCCCCTACGCCCAGGCAGATCTCGTGTCGCTCGACGCCGCCGGGGCTCCCACCGCGCGCCGCACCGCGGACGAGCGCGGGCGCGAGGCCCTGTCGACCGCGGGCGTCGCCGGCGCGGGAACCGTCCAGGAGCTCGCGGCCGACGAGGCGGATCCCTCGACCGCCCAGGCGCTCCAGGACACCGGCGCCGACGTGCTCATGATCCCCTCGGTCTCGCTGCGGGAGGACCTGGGCTCGACCGTCACCCCGTCCTCGGTGGGCAACCTCGCCTCGCCCTCGGCGACGACCCCGGTGCTGGCGCCGGACGCGGTGCTCTCGGACGAGCTGTCCTCGATCACGACGTCGTCCGACGGCGAGCAGACCACCCAGCGGATGCTCGCGGAGACCGCCGTCCTGGCATCCGAGCCGTCCGCCGCGCCGCGCCAGGTGCTGATCAGCCCGACCTTGGCCGAGGACGTCGACACCGACGCCACCGGCCGCACGCTCGACGCGCTCGACAGCGCACCGTGGATCCGGCAGGGCCGCACGGGGGACCTCCTGGACGCCGCGGAGCAGGGGGCATGGGCCTCCGGGACGCAGGACGGGTCCGGCGCGCTCTTCGCTATGGGCACCGTCACCACCGATCACGTCCGTCCCGCCGTCGAGGACGGCGAGGGCGGATGGAGCGTCCCGGGCAGCGCCGTCCGGCCCTCCCTGCTGGCACCGGCTCCGCTGACCTCGCTCGAGGCGCCGCTGGGCCGGCTCGAGGCCGTGCGCTCGGCGATGACCGACCCGTCCGCCGCGGACGTCGCGGAGCTGACCGCTCTGTCGGCGACCTCGCGCACCTTCCGCGGGGACGACGGGGCCCGCACCGCCCAGGACCGCGCCGCCCGGGGCGCCGAGCTGGCCGACGCGGTCTCCTCGGCGGTCCAGGTCCAGCCGGCCTCGAGCTACAGCCTCATCGCCTCCAGCTCCGGCGTGCCGATCACGGTCTCCAACACCCTGGGCACCCCCGTCCGGGTCGCCATCTCCGTCTCCTCCGACAAGCCGGTCGTGCGCCTGGCCGAGGAGCCGCAGGTGGTCGAGGTCCCGGCCCGGGACCAGGTCGAGGTCAAGGTGCCCGTCGAGGCGGTCGCCAACGGCTCCGTGCAGCTCACCGTCTCCCTGCGCACCGTCGACGGGGACCAGCTCAGCGAGCCCCGCGAGGTGCCGCTGACCGTGAACCCCTCCTGGGAGAACTGGACCACCGTGGCCCTGGTCATCGCGATGGGGCTGCTGGTGATCGTCGGCGTGCTGCGCGCCCGTCGCACCGGGTCCGATCGCCGGGCACCGGCGGTGCGGGGCCCGGAGGACGCGGCGACGCTGGCGCGCACGGGCCTCTCGGAGCCACCGGGGCAGCAGGAGCACCAGGAGCAGCAGGAGCAGCAGGTCGACGGGACGCCCGAGGGGCCATCACCCCCGAGAGGCAGGCACGCCCCGCGCCACGACGCCCCCGGTGAGCACCCCGCCCCGGAGAACGGATGACCTCCCGATGACCGACCCGACGCAGCCCGGAGCCACCGGGCAGGAAGCTCCCGTCCCGACGGCGGGCGGCGACCGGGGCACCGGTGCGCGCAGCCGCCAGCTGCGCGCGAGCCTCGTCATGGCCTCCGGCTCGACGGTCTCGCGGGTGCTGGGCTTCGGCCGCAACTTCATCATGGGCGTGATCGTCGCCGGCACCGGCTCGGCCGTCGGCACCGCCGTCAGCGCCGCCAACCTGCTGCCCAACTCCGTGTGGATCTTCATCGGCGGCGGCGTGCTCAACGCGATCCTCGTCCCGGCGATCGTCCGGGCCATCCAACGCCCGGACCGCGGCTCCGACTACGTGTCCCGCCTCATGACGCTCGTGGTCACGGCCGCGGCGGTGCTCACCCTGGTCTCGATCGCGCTGGTGCCGGTGCTGGTGACCGTCACGAGCGGCCGATTGCAGGCGCCGACCCTCGCGCTCGCGATCCAGCTCGGCTTCTGGATGATGCCGCAGATCATGTTCTCGGCGCTCTACGTCATGTGCGGGCAGCTGCTCAACGCCCACGAGTCCTTCGGCCCCTTCGAATGGGCGTCGGTGTGCAACAACATCGTCGGGATCCTGGGCGGCCTCGCGTTCCTCGGGATCTGGGGCGTGGTGCCCGACCCCACGGCGTGGACGATGCCGATGATCATCGCCTTCGCCGCCTTCAACGTCGGCGGCTCGGCGGCGCAGGTCGTCTTCCTGCTGTTCTTCGTGCGACGCCTGGGGCTGCGTCTGCGTCCGCGATGGGGCTTCCGGGGCCTGGGCCTGGGGAAGCTGTCGCGGATCGGGCTGTGGACGCTGGCGATGCTGGGCGTGGCCCAGGTGGGGATCTGGGCCACCCGCTGGTCGACGGGCACGGCCCAGGAGGCGGCCGCGCACTTCTCCGCGCTGGGCGATGCCACACAGGCGGATCGCTACCCCTCCCTGTACGCGCTGGACAGCTCCTACATGGCGTTCATGATCCCGCAGGGGATCATCGCCGTCGCGCTGGTCTCGGCGGCCTTCCCGACCATCGCGCGCCACGCCTCGACCGACGACCATGCCGGGGTGCTGCTGCAGTACGTGCGCACCTCGCGGGTGCTGCTCGTGCCGATGATGCTGGCCACCGTCCTGTTCATCGGCCTCTCGGCCCCGATCATGTACGTGATCGTCGGCGGCACCGGCAAGGTGGGCGCCCACGCCAACGCCCTCGTCCTGACCGGATACATGCTGGGCCTCGTGCCGTTCGCGGCCACCTACCTGGTCAAGCGCGTGTTCTACGCCTACGAGGACGCCCGCGGGCCGTTCTGGATGCAGCTGCCCAACGCGCTGGCCTCCATCGTGATGATCTGGCCGATCCTGCACCTCGTGAACCCCTTGTGGGCCACGGCCGCGGCGACGGCCGCGAGCTCCGTGGGCAACCTGCTGGGCTGGCTGCTCGGACTGTGGCTCCTGGACCGCAAGATGAGCGCCCACGGGATCCGCCTGCGGACGGCCCGGGGCAGCGGCATCGTCCTGGCCAAGCTGACCCTGGCCGGCGTCGTGGCCCTCGTCGCGGGGCTGGGCCTCTATCTCGTGCTGGGCGACGTGTTCTGGATCAACCGGATCCTGACCGTGGTCCTCGGGGCGGTCGTGGGCGGGGTGATGTCCGCGCTGTTCCTCGGGATGGCCTGGCTGCTGCGCGTGCAGGAGCTGCGATCGGTCGTGGATCTCGTGCTGGGCCGGCTGCGTCGACGCCGGGGGACCCCGCCCTCGGCCCCGGCCCCGACCGTCGCGGCGAACCCCTCCCGGCCCGGTCCGGGCACCGCTGGGGCCCCGTTCCGTAGCATGGTCGCCACACCTGCGACAGCATCGACCCCGATCGAAGGACCCGGAGTGAATCCACGACCCCATGATGAGGAGCTCGCCGCCCGCTGGCGGCTCGAGAGCGAGATCCCGCTCGGGGGTCTCGCCGCGGGCGCCTCGTGGCATCGTGCGCGCTCGGTCGCGACGGGGGATGCGCTCGCTCTGCTCATCGTGCGCGGGAGCGCGGCGTCCGAGGCCGCGGACGCGGCCCGGCGGACCTTCCTCGTCGAGGACCCGCATCTGCTCCCGATCGAGGACGTCACGGAGTTCGGCGAGGATGGGGAGGACGCCGTCGCCGTCGTCTCGTACCCGATGCCCACGGCGCCCCCGCTCGCGGCGCTCCTGGGCGAGGGCACCATCCGTCCGGAGACCGCCCGCTCGGTCATCGGCGAGGCGGCGACGGGTCTCGAGGCCGCCCGGCGACGCGGCGTCCGCCACGAGCACCTGGACTCCAACCGCATCTTCGTGGACACGCGCAGCGGCGCCGTCTCCGTGCTCGGGGTCGGCGTCGAGGCGGCGACGTTCGGGGAGGAGTCCACCCCCGGGTCGATCGCCGCCTACACGGATGTCACGGCGCTCGTGGCCCTCCTCTACCGTGCGGTCACCGGGCACAGCGCGCGCCGCGGCACCGACGGGATCGTGCCGCTGCCCTCGCGCGTCACCGACCGCACCGTCCCCGCCGAGCTCGACGCCCTCTGCGACGCCGTGCTCAACGGATCCACCCAGGATGCTCCGGCCAACGCCCGACAGCTCATCGACTGGATCCAGCCCTGGCAGTCGATCCCCGTGACCCTCGAGGCCTACGACCCCGAGGACCTGTCCGAGGCCCCGCCGGCCGGGGATGCCGCCGGCGGCGACGCGACGCCCCCGGACGCATCGGCGAGCTCCTCGGCGTCCCACACCGCGCCGCAGGACACCTCCCCGAGCACCCCGGACACGAGCCCCGCCGCCGGATCCGATGCGATCGGCATCGCGGCGGCGCCTGGCGCCCCGGGAACCGCCGGAGCCGCCCCCGGCGCCGCGGGGTCCACAGCGGCGGCCCCCGGCACCGTGGGTGCCGCCGAGGCGGTCGGGGCGACGGCAGGGGCCGCCGGCGTCATCGCCAGCGCCTCCATCGCCCGCGGTCTCGATCAGCCGGGTGCCCCGGCGGACCTCGCCGACCACGCTGCCGACGATGCATCCCAGACGCCCGGGAGCGCAGGGCAGGAGCCCGCAGCGCATCCGCAGAGCGGCGACGAGGACCCCGGAGTCGAGGCCGAGGAGCTCGTACGCGACCTCCACCTCGCCGACAAGCGCTCCGCGACGGCCTTCCCGGCCGTCCTGCCCTGGGGACCGGACACCCCGGAGAAGCCCTTCGACGAGACCGCCCGCGAGGCATCGCGGAGGACCGACGTCCCGGCGGGCTCCGCCGATCGACCCCACTCGTCCTCCGACCAGGCATCCGTGGCTCCGGGACAGGGACCGGCGGAGCACGGCCCGGACCCCGCAGGACAGGGAGCGGTGCCGCCCGGCCCCGGACTCACGCCCGCAGGCCGGGAAGCCATGCCGCCCGCTCCCGCCCAGGTGCCTCCCGCAGGCCAGAGCGCTGCCACCGGTCCGGGCACCACGCCCGGGCCCTCCGACGAGGCGCCGCGCGGCGGGGACCTCGGCGATCTCGAGGACACCACCCCCGTCGCCGTGCGCACGGCCGGAACCGACCGCGCAGGAGGAGGCTCCGGCCCCATCGTCGTGCCGGGCCGTGCGGCCTCCGTCGGCGGACCGGCCTCCGCGGCCGACGCCGAGACCCGCGCCTCCCTCTTCCGCGACGTCGTCTCCGTGGCGATGGACGACGAGCGTCCCGCGACCTTCGACCTCGGCCCCGAGACGGGACCTGCCCGCTCGCGCCAGACGCAGTGGATCCTCATCGGGTCGATCCTCATCGTGATCGTCGCGCTCGTGTTCGCGATCACCTCGATCACCTCGGGGCTGCGGGAGACGTTCTCCAATCCCCTGGGAACGACGCCACCGGTCTCCGAGAGCGCCGCGCCGACGAGCGAGCCGGCGCCCGCGGAGGCGGCGCCGTCCGAAGCCGCCCCGGCCCCGCCCGCGGCCGCTCCGCCGGCGATCTCAGGCATCGACATCTCCGGCACCGACCACCCCGACAACGCCCCGCGACTGACCGACGGCGACCCGGGGACGGTCTGGAAGTCCCGCCAGTACCGCTCACCGAACTTCGGCAACCTCAAGGACGGGATCGGCCTCACGGTCCACCTGGCCCAGCCCGCGGCCGTCACCGATGTGGTGCTCACCGCGGGGAACGTGACCGGTGGCAAGGTCCAGCTGCGCACCCTCAACGGGGACGGCAGCCCCGGGGACGTCGTCGCCGAGGGCACCTTCAACGGCCCCGGGGAGATCCATCTGACGCCCGGGCAGCCGTTGCAGGACGTCGGCGGCGTCGTCGTCTGGATACCCGAGCTCCCCCAGGACGGCGGCACCAACATCGCCGAGATCTCCGAGATCCGCGTCGCATGACCTCCGACGGGGGCCGCGGCCCGGACCGTCGCAGCCAGGGCCGGCGTTCGACCGCGTCCCTCCTGCAGGGCCTCGACGCCCTGCGCCGACGCAGCACCGCCCGTCGTCGCGCGCGCCGCGCCTTCGGCACCGTCGGCACCGACTCCGGACCCGCCTTCCTGCTCGGCATCCCCGTCTCCGCGCTGCTGGTGGGGCTGGTGGCCATCGTGCTGGTCGGAGTGCTCGTGGCGACCTCGCTCACCCTCACCACCCAGTCCGGCCAGGACGACGCCGCAGGTGGGCTGCGCGACGGCTCCATCGGGAAGATTCCGGGCGCCGCGACCGTTGTCACGGAGAGCACGCTCGGTGCGGAGATCCAGGAGCTCTTGGACACCTCATCGACCGGGACGACGGCGGACTTCGACGTCTCCCGGTGCCTGCGCGAGCAGGGCATCGACCAACCCGTGATCGCGATCGAGGAGGTGTCATGGGGAGCGCAGCAGATCGATTCGTGGCTCGTCGTATACAGCTCGATCGCGACCGACACGATCCGGTCCGAGGGCGGCGCGGTCAGCGCGATCGTCGTGCTGCCCTCGTGCGGCACCGCGTCGAGCGACGCCGCGGAGATCGCCGCCAATCGCCTGTGGACCGGCTCCGCGCTCGTCGGACCGTCGTCGTCATGACCACGGCGTCCAGCGCCCCGCTGCCTCCGCCGGCCCCCCGTCCGTCCATCGCCCCGTCCTCGCGAGTCCGATCCATCGGCCCCGCCCGCACCACCCCTCATCCGGAAGGAACCCGCTCGTGACCCAGCCCATCCAGCCCATCAGCATTCTCGGAGGCCTCGTGGGCCCCGGTCTCGGTGCGCCCGCCGCCGGCACCGATGACGCCGTGGCCGTGGCCGTCTCCGAGCAGGACGCGCTCCACGAGGTCGTCATCGTCGGCTCCGGGCCCGCCGGGTACACCGCCGCGATCTACGCGGCACGCGCCGAGCTGAAGCCGATCGTCGTCGCCGGCTCCCTCGACGCCGGTGGAGCGCTCATGACCACCACGGACGTCGAGAACTTCCCCGGGTTCGCCGAGGGCATCATGGGCCCGGAGCTCATGGCCACGATGCAGGAGCAGGCCGAGCGGTTCGGCGCGGAGATCCTCTTCGAGGACGCCACCGAGCTCTCGCTCGAGGGACCGGTGAAGACCGTGACCCTCGAGGACGGCACCGTGTACCGCGCCCGGACGATCATCATCGCCACCGGCTCCGCCTACCGCGAGCTGGGGATCGACGGGGAGAAGCGGCTGTCCGGCAAGGGCGTGAGCTGGTGCGCGACCTGCGACGGGTTCTTCTTCAAGGACCGCGACATCGTCGTGATCGGCGGTGGCGACAGCGCCGTCGAGGAGGCCACCTTCCTCACGCGCTACGGCACGAGCGTGACGCTCGTCCACCGCCGGGACGAGCTGCGGGCCTCGCGCATCATGGCGCGCCGCGCCGAGCTGGATCCCAAGCTCGCGATGGCGTGGAACTCCGTGCCGGTGCGCATCAACGGCGACGAGTCCGTCGAGTCCCTGACCGTCCGCGACGCCGTGACGGGCATCGAGCGGGAGATCCGTGCCGACGCGGTCTTCGAGGCGATCGGCCATGTCCCGCGCTCAGGTCTCCTCGTGGGTCAGCTCGAGCTCGATGCCCAGGGCTACGTCGTCTGCCAGGGACGCACCACGCGCACCTCGCTCGAAGGCGTGTTCGCCTGCGGTGACGTCGTGGACCACACCTACCGGCAGGCGATCACCGCCGCGGGCTCGGGATGCCAGGCCGCGCTGGACGCCGAGCGCTACCTCTCCGACCTCGACGCGGAGGTCGCCGAGGCACAGCTCTCCGCGGCACGGTGATCGGCGTCCCCGCCGCAGGATCCCGGGTGCGCGCGTGAGCGTGCTGACCCTGTCCCCGGGCACGACCCAGAGGCTCCCACGGGCTGCACCGCTGCCGGAGGTCCTGCTCGTCCTCGTGACCGCCGATTGGGCCGCTCCGGCCCGTCCGGCCGAGACGGTCCTGCGGGAGCTCGTGGCGCGGTCGCGGGGGGAGCTGATGGCGGCGAGCATCGACGTGTCCGGGGAGTCTCCGGTCGTCGAGCTGCGATGCACCAGTGTGGGCTCCCACGGCATCGTCGTCCTCGAGGATGCCGTTCTCGAGGTCGCGCCCGTTCCTCTCGAGGGGAGCAGCGAGGGTTCGCCCGGAGGCACATCGGTGCCGCCGGCCCCTGGGGAGGAGCCCGCAGCGGCTCCTGTCCGGATCGGTGGGAGCGAGGAGGGCGTCGCGGTCGCGTCCAGCGCGGCCCTCGACGTGCTGCGCATCGAGGTGCTCCCCACCTGGTTGCGGTGCGATCGCGAGGAGGATGACGTGGCCGAGCCTGCGCTGGGTGCCGTCCCTCGCTGGCGCATCATCGAGGCGATCACCGGCGCTCACCCGAAGCATGAGCTCATGGCACGGTTGCTGCGCTCGGAGGGCTTCACCGACTGACGTTCCGCACCGAGCGGACCGTGGTGGTCGCCGTGTCCGCATGCCGGGGAGTCCGGTGGAGCACGTGCACGCAGGCGTGCGGTCCGGCACGGAGCCGAGCAGGAGCGGCCCGTCCGGAGACTGGTCGGACGAGCCCCCGACAGGACGTCCGCGGCCACGCGGACCTCGATCTCGATTCATCACGCGACGTCAGTTATCCACATTTCCTTCCACCTAGTTATCCACATAGCGGTCCACAGTGCAGTCCACAGCGATGTGGACGGGGGCACGGCGCCGGGTCTCACGGTCACGCGTGGCCAAGCCCCTCCCGCTTCGCTCCACCTCACCGTTCCACGCCCCTGAACAGGCCGAACGCTGTTACCTGTGCACCTCCTGGATTGCCCATGGGTGGTGTTGCGGACGCGATCCCGGCTTCCGACGCCAAGGGATTCACGTGGATGCACAGTGCTGTCCACATTCGGGGACGACCATGATGCTCGGTGCGGTGCTCGCGAGCCGGCATGGGCCGCCACCGCGCCGCCCGGCCGCCCCGTTCGCTTCCGCGCTTTCACGCATCGCTGCGTCGCAGGTGTCGGATACTCGGTACGCGCTGAGCACGGCATTCCCCTGTCCCACGTGAAACACCGGAGTCCGTCTCGCGCCCGACAGGGGGGTGGTTGGTTGGAACACGGGGTATCCGCTCGTCAGCCTCGAGGCTCGCCTGCGGTCGCCGCGACCTGAAGGATCCACGTGAAACGAGACCGAGCCCGCTCGGCAATCCCGCCCTCCCAGTGTCTCCGCACGTCGATCGGGCGCGCCCGAGTTGGCACAGCTCCCCCCGTCGATCTCCCGCGCTTCACGTGGAACGTCGATATTCCGCTCCGTTCCTCAGGGCTGCTACCGTCCCGGTCGATCCTGACCGTCCGGCTGAACGCCCCGACCGAAGACGCCATGCCTCGTGCCTCTCCTCCGTCGCCCTCGCAGCCATCGCGTGCCTTGCGGGAGGACGTTCTGCCGAGCCTTGTATTGGTTCGACGCGGCGGCTCGTAGTCCGTTTCACGTGAAGCTCCGGGTCTGAGCTCGGTTCGCAAGGGCGCTTCGTGACGGAAGGTCATCGTTCTTGTTGAGCGAACGGGAGGCGACGACTCCGCCCATGCTGACGGCACTCACACCGCGGCGCGCGGTTGCTCCCGTGGTCATCGGCTCGACGGGCGCCGGTGACGTGTGATGGTCCACGTGAAACGGAGCTCCGCTGAGGACGCATGACTTGGGCCACCCGGCGAGTGGACGCATCCGCACAAGGCGACGCGCACGAGCAGCGCCCCCCAACTCAAGGCCTCTCTGGCGGCGCGAAGCTCGGACGTAGGGACGCCTGGTATAGCGCCGCAGGACCCGTACCTTCCATGCACGACCGCGGCCGAGGAGCGATGGACTTGCCGTCCGTCATCCGCGCCCACCGGTGACGCCTTGTCGTCCACGCGAGATCTCAACGTTTCACATGGAACCCATCGGTGGCTCCTGTATCCGACGCTGCTGGATCTCGAGGCCGGGTACGCACCCAGACAACGACCCCCTACCGGCCGACGAAGCCCGAATGCTGAGTGCCGAATGCCGGGTGGCGAGTGCCGAGTACCGAGTGCCGCCACTTTGTCGCCGAACGTTTCACGTGGATCATGGCTCCCACCCACCGATTGAATGGACACGCACGTTGAGTGGTAGGGGAATGACATGCGGCAGGGTGAGCTACTGAGCAGCGCGCGACCCAAGCTCGACGCACCGCCCGGAGCACGCCACCCCTTCTCGATCGACGGAGCTCACCTCCGGGATCGCCCCCACAGGCTTCCTCACCCTGCAACGTCGTACGAGCTCGCGATCCCGTGGATGGTCGGACGGTTCTCCGCCGGTCCGTGGGAACGAGTTGGCGGGCGATTCCAGGCACGAGTGCAGTTCCGAATGAGCGACGATCCACGTGGAACGGGACCACCAAGCCTCTGAAGGCGCTCCATCGAGCACCCAGCCCACGGACATTGCACGGCGGCTATGGGACGGTCCGAGGCGAAGAAGGCCCCGCGAAAGCCCTCACCACGCAGCTCCGGCGGCAGAGTTCCCCTCCTCTTCCATCTCCTTGAACTGCATTGGGCTCCCGTAAGCCGGTGGGCAAAAGCCTCAGAAGCCTGCCGTCGCAAGCGAATCGCGACGCCGGGACGTTTCACGTGGATCCCATTCCCGCGTTCGCTACATTCGTGGTCTGGGAAGTTTGGCTCGCGTGCTGCACCCGATGACTGTGAAGGGGAAGGACCGAAACGGTCCTCCATCCACCGACAGCGCCCTAGCGCCCCGCCGACCGGCCCCGGAAGCCGCACCGAGCGTTGACACCCAGCGATCACAGCACTGAGTAGGAGGTGTTCCGGGTAGCACCCGAAGCGTTCACTGTGAAGCCTCGCCACGTGGTTCCCCGTGAAACCATGGCGAGATGGACGCTGAGCCGATGAAGCCGCGGGAGATCAGCCGACATTGGACACGGCAGACGCCGTCGAACGGTCCCGGGTCCCACCAATCCGTGCAGCCCTTCCGCACCACGATCCACGTGGAACATCGCATCCAGCACCCGCGAGCCGACGGCCTCTAGAATCCAATGCCGCGCGCGACCACCACGGAGCTGTGCGCGCCGACGCGCATGACGTTCATAGCGTGCGCCCACGTGAAGCACAGGCCACCACACGCTGGGTTTTCCCCAATGTGCACGCGATAGTGGAAAGCCACGCGCCAGCGCCACGGGGAGTCTCCAGACAACCTCGGATCCCTCATGACAGTGTCGGACAGTGCGACGATCACCCCGGGGCGACAGTTCGCGGCCCCGACGATCAACAGGGGACCGCAGGCGCATCCCGCAACAGATCGATCGTCCACTCAACGCATCTCGGCCAAGCTGGTCACCCCAGGTCACGCCCTCGCACACCTACCCTGTGAACCTGAGCCCACCACCGACCCGGAGCGCCTCAGGGAACCCGGGTCCACAGACGCAACCCAGCCCACCGGCCGGACATGCCCGGTCCTCGTGTTCACCGGTCGGTAGTCTCGCCCGGTGACCATCACGATCCGCACCGCCGAATCCCGCGACGTCGCGGACATCCTCCGGCTCATCCGCGACCTCGCCACCTACGAGCGCGAGCCCGACGCCGTCGAGACGACCCCGCGAGATCCCCGGGCAGCGCTGTTCCCCGAGACGGGGAGTCCGACCGTGTGGTGCGAGCTGGCTGTCGACGAGCACGGTCAGGTGAGCGGCATGGCCCTGTGGTTCACCACGTTCTCCACCTGGACGGGCAAGAGCGGGATCTGGCTCGAGGACCTGTACGTGGATTCCGGGCATCGCGGCCACGGGGCGGGCAAGGCCCTCCTGGAACGCTTGGCATCCATCTGCGTGGAGCGGGGCTGGACGCGGCTGGAGTGGACGGTGCTCACCTGGAACACGCCGTCGATCGACTTCTACCGCGCCCTGGGCGCGGTGCCGCAGGAGGCGTGGATGACGCATCGGCTGGACGGTGCCGCTCTGCAGGACCTCGCAGGAGCACCCGCGGGCCCGACGTCCCAGGACCAGGAGCCCACTGCCCGCGGATGAGGGCAGGTCGATGCAGATCCTGAGGGTCAGTCCTCGGGAGAGGCGTCCTCGAGGTGCTCTGCGCCCTCGAGCCCGATGCGTTCCATCAGCCGCTCGAGATCCTCGAGGTTGGTGAACTCCAGGGTGATGCGACCCTTGCGCTTGCCGACGTCGATCCGGACGGGCGCTTCGAGGCGGTTGGACAGACGGCTCGTCAGGTCGACCACGTGGGGGTCGTAGGAGCTGCGCCGGGGAGTGGCCCGCGCGCGCTCGGGTTCGATGCCCCGGGCCACGAGACGCTCGACCGCACGGACCGAGAGACCCTCGGCGACGATGCGCTGGGCCAGCTCCTCCATGAGCGCAGGGCTGTCCAGGCCCAGCAGAGCCCGCGAGTGCCCCGCCGACAGCGCACCGGACGCGAGGCGCCGCTGCACCAGCGGGGGGAGCTTCATGAGGCGCAGGGTGTTGGTGATCTGGGGGCGTGAGCGGCCGATGCGGTCGGCCAGCTCCTCCTGGGTGCACCCGAAGTCCTCGAGGAGCTGCTGGTAGGCCGCGGCCTCCTCCAACGGGTTCAGCTGCGAGCGGTGCAGGTTCTCGAGCAGGGCGTCGCGGAGGAGGTCGTCGTCGCTGGTCTCGCGGATGATCGCGGGGATCGAGGCGAGGCCGGCACGTCGGGCCGCCCTCCACCGGCGCTCACCCATGACCAGCTCGAAGGACTCACCCTCGTCGGTCGCCGGGATCGGCCGGACGACGACGGGCTGCAGCACGCCCACCTCGCGGAGGGAGTACGCCAGCTCATCGAGGGCGTCGTCGTCGAAGACGGTCCGGGGGTTGCGCGGGTTCTCCCGGATCTCGTGGATGGGGATCTCGGCGAACTCGGCACCCGGCACCGGCAGGAGCGCGCCGTCCGAGGAGCTGTCCGTCGGCTTCTCCTCAGCACGCACATCGGCCTCCGCGGCGTCTCGGGTCGCCTCGGTCGTGGTCGTCCGTCGTGCGGGCTCGGGCACGACGGCCTCGACCTCCACGGCATCGCCGCCCTCGACCACGGAGGACGGATCGGTGCCCGGCCCGGTCCCCACGGCCTTCTCGTCGGCCTCGGACACCGCCGAACGCGTGCTCTTCGCGGCGGACCCCGCAGCCCTGGAGGTCGACCGCTTCGGGGTCGGAGACGTCCGCTTCGCGACCGTGCCGGTCGTGGACCGGGAGGTCGACGGGCGGGACGAGGCGGTCGAGGGGTCCCCGACCGGGGCGGCCGGAGACGCCGGGGCGCCCGCGGCCTCGGCGGTCACCGCGGCGTCGGCCACGGGATCAGCGGCATGGCCTGCCACGGGTTCCACGGCGGCGGCGGCCTTGGACGCCGCCGTCCCGCCCTTGGTCCCGCGGGTCGCGGTGCGGCGACGGGAGCCCGCCTGGGCGGCACGACGCTCGGCGACGTCCCGGGCCATCGAGTCCGCGAGATCCCGCCCGTTGCGGTTGCGGGTCGCGGTGCCGGCGATCACCCCGGCCGGATCGCCGCTGAAGAACATGTCGACCGGTCGCGTGCCCGCCGCGTGCTCCTCGGTGGGCTCGGCGTCGGCCTGGGGCTCGCGGGCGCCCGATGCCTCGGAGCCGTCGGGGCCGGCAACGTCCGTGGTCCGAGATCCGCGATCCCGACGGGGGGTCGGCTCCGTCCTCGGGTCCTCCTCCGCAGGCGTGACGGTCCGGGGCCGGGTCGTCGTCGAGGTGGTGCCGGCGCCCGGGATGAGGGCTCCGAGTCCGCGGCCGAGGCCTCGCTTCTGCGTCATGTCCGTCCTTCGGATGAGGAGCGCCACCGGCGGTGACAAGGGTGGTGCGCGGGCCGGGGCCCGAGGGTTCAGAGGGGTCGAGTACTGCGTCCGTCAGGGTGCCGGGCGCTCGCTGAGCTCGAAGGCGGCCGCACGATACGCCAGCGCCCCGGAGCTCGTCGGGTCGTACGAGAGTACCGTCTGGCCGTAGCTGGGAGCCTCGGAGATGCGCACCGACCGCGGGATGGTGGTGGCCAGGGTCTGCTCGGGGAAGTGCTCACGCACATCGTCCGCGACCTGCGACGCCAGGCGGGTGCGGCCGTCGTACATGGTCAGCAGGATCGTCGAGACCACCAGCTCGGGGTTCAGGTGCGCCCGCAGCAGGTCGATGTTCTTCAGCAGCAGCGACAGGCCCTCGAGCGCGTAGTACTCGCACTGGATGGGGATGAGCACCTCGCGCGCCGCGACGAGCGCGTTGACGGTCAGCAGTCCGAGCGAGGGCGGGCAGTCGACGAGCACGTAGTCCAGGCGGTCCAGGCCTTCGGCCTCCCGGGCCTCGAGGTACTCGCGGATCGCGTTGCGGAGGCGGTTCTCGCGGGCGACCATCGCCACCAGCTCGATCTCCGCGCCCGACAGGTCGATGGTCGCGGGGGCGCAGTGGAGGTTCTCGATGTCCGGGCAGTCCTGGACCACGTCGGCGATCGGCGTCGAGTCCACGAGCACCTCGTACATGCTCGGGACCTCGCTGTGGTGGTCGATGCCCAGTGCCGTGGACGCATTGCCCTGGGGATCGACGTCGATCACCAGCACGCTCAGCCCGCCCTGGGCCAGCGCCGCCGCGAGGTTGACGGTGGTCGAGGTCTTGCCGACCCCGCCCTTCTGGTTGGCGATCGTCAGCACACGGGTGTCGCTCGGCCGCTCGAAGCGGCGTCCCTCGAGCTCGCGCCGGCGGGCGTGGTCCTGGGTGAGGGCCCGCATGATGGGGCTGTCCTCGAGGCCGCCGCCGGATGCTTCATCGGGACGTCCTGCCATGGCGGGCTCCTCTCGTCCGGGATGTCGTGCGGTCCTTCGCGGACCGGGGGGCGCGCTCGGGGGTCCGGGCCGTGGCACGGACCCTGACCACTGTAGTGGGAACCTCGACCTCGCCCTGGCCGACGACGATCACCTCGGGATCCACGCCCCCGAGGCGCTCGAGCGCCGGGGTCGCGGCGGTGATCTCCTCGGCCGCCGAGCTGCCCTTCATCGCCAGCAGGTACCCGCCGGGCGTCACGAGCGGCAGCGTCCACCGGGCCAGCTTGTCGAGCGCGGCGACGGCGCGCGCCGTCACGGCGTCGAAGCTCCGCAGACCCTGGAGATCCTCGGCCCGCGAGCGCACCACCTCGAGACCGAGGTCCAGCTCCTGCTCGACCTCCTCGAGCCAGGTCGCGCGCCGCAGCATCGTCTCGACCAGGGTGACCCGCAGGTCCGGACGGGCGATCGCGATGACCACACCGGGCAGCCCCGCACCCGAGCCGATGTCGGCCAGGGTGACCGTGCCCGCGGGGATCGCCTCGACGAGCAGCGCGCAGTTCAGCACGTGCCGCTCCCACAGCCGGTCCACCTCGCGCGGGCCGATGAGCCCGCGCTCGACACCCTGGTCCGCGAGCAGCGCGGCGAACCGCTCCGCGAGCTCGAGACGATCGCCGAACAGACGCTCGGCGAGCGGCCGCAGCGCCTCGGGGACGCCGGGGACGGGCTGGACGGTCACGACGGGGTCAGGACGCCGGGTAGATGACGACGTGCCGGTCCTTGCCGTCACCATCGGACTCCGAGCGGAGCCCGGCGGCCTTGGCGACGTCGTGGACGACCTTGCGCTCGAAGGGGTTCATGGGGCGCAGCGGCACGGGGCCGCCCTCGGTCCGAGCCTGCTCGATCGCGGACTCCGCGAGCTGCTGCAGCTCGGTGCGGTTCTTCGCGCGGAAGCCCCCGACGTCCAGCATGAGGCGCGAGCGGTTCCCGGTGCGGGTCTGCACAGCCAGGCGCGCGAGCTCCTGCAGCGCGTCCATGAGTTCGCCCTTGGGCTCGTTGAGACGGTTCAGGCCCTCGGCGCCGCGGATCTCCACGGATGCACGGTCCCCGTCGACGTCGATGTCGATGTCCCCGTCGAGGTCGGCGATGTCCAGGAGCTCCTCGAGGTAGTCGGCGGCGATGTCGCCCTCCTCCTCGAGGGCCTTCAGCCGCTCCTCGGCGGAGACCTGCGGGCGGGGCTCCTCGTCGGTGTCGGCGCCCTCGGCGGGATCTGCCGGCGGCGCCGCCTCCTCGTCCGACGGTGCGGCCTCGATGCCGTCGGCGATCTCCACGGTCTCAGCCGTCTCGGCGGTCGCCGCAACGGCCTGCGGGGTGGTGTCCTCGGAACCGGGGGCGCCGGTCTCCTCGGGGGCGGTGGTGTCGTTCATCTGATCCTCCAGGGATGCGGGAGCGGGCCCGCCGGCGGCAGGTGGTGGTGCCGGCGGGACGAGGGGGTTCTCAGGAGCCGGAGCTCTTGCGCCTGTCCTTCTTCTTGCGCTGGGCGCGCGTGACGCCGGGGACCTCGCCCGCGGCCTCCTGGGCGGTGCGGCGCTCGGCCTGGGCCTGGGCGCGGGCCTCGCGCGCGGCCTTCAGGCGGTCCTCGTCGGAGAGCTTCCTACCGCCCTTGTTGGCCTTGGGCTGGACGCGGATCGTCTGCTCCTCGACGGGCACAGGCTTCTTCTTGGGGGTGAAGTCGATGGGCTCGAGGCCCTTGCGCTCGCGCTTGAGGTTGATGCGCTCCTGGCGCTTCTTCTCCGCGGCCGATCCCGGCGTGGGCGAGTTGCGGATGATGATCCACTGCTGGCCGAGGTTCCACGTGTTGGTGGTGAGCCAGTAGATGAGCACGCCGAGCGGCATGCCGGGCCCCGAGATCACGTAGATGAACGGGAGCATGTACAGCATCATCTTCTGCGTGTTCGCCATCGGGCCCTCGAGGGCCGACGGCGGCAGGTTCCGCATCGTCAGCTCCTTCTGGGTCACGAAGGTCACGACGATCATGAGGGCGATCACGACGCCGGCCACGATCTTGGCCTCGAGGCCGCCGGGCCCGTTGAGGAAGCTGCTGGAGACGGTGGTGTGGCCGAACAGGGTCGAGCCCTTCATGCTGCGCGCGAGCTCCACGGTGAGCGGACCGAAGGCGGTCCCGGCGGCGGCGTCGTTGACCTTGTAGAACAGCACCCGGAACAGGGCGAAGAAGATCGGCATCTGCAGCAGGATCGGCAGGCAGGAGGAGAAGGGGTTGGCCCCGCCGTCCTTGTAGACGGCCATGGTCTCCTGGGCCAGCTTCTGCCGGGACTCCTGGTCCGTCTTGCCCTTGTACTTCTTCTGGATCGCCTGGAGCTCCGGGGCCACGAGCTGCATCGCCCGCGAGGCTCGGATCTGCCGCACGAACAGCGGGATCAGCACGATGCGGATGACGACGGTCAGCCCGACGATCGACAGGGTCCAGGTCCACCCCGAGTGGGGGTCCATGACGGTCGACAGCAGGGCATGGAACTGCACCATGATCCACGCGACCGCGTACTCGATGTAATACAGGGGGTTCAGGGTCATCGGCCTGGTCTTCCTGTCGTCGGTAGGCGCATGACGGTCATGCGATGTGACGACTCAGCGGCGGGGTCTCGGACAAGACTAGAGGTTCGGACGGTCGGGACCGCCCTGGGCGTGACGGACCGCGCGATCCCTCGCGTCCGGGGGTGATCCCGAGGGTGTGCCCGCGCGCGGATTCCTCCACATGCCGGGGGCGGGCACGGGGTCCACCCCTCCGCGCGAGACGGGGTTGCAGCGGCAGATCCGGCCCAGCGCGAGCAGCCCGCCCTTGACCGCCCCGTGGGTGCCCAGCGCATCCAGGGCGTACTGGGAGCACACGGGGTAGTAGCGGCACGCGGGCGGCGTGTACGGCGAGATCCCCACCTGGTAGGCACGGATCGGGAGGGTCAGCAGCAGCCGTGGGAGCCGCACCAGGCGGCCGGCCGGCGTGGCGCGGCGGGCGGCGGATGTCGACGACGGCGCCGCGGAGAGGGGCGCGCTCATCGGTCCACCGTCGCGGCCACGGCAGGTGACCTCCCGCCTGCGGAGGACGATGCCCGGTCCGCGGGCGAGGACGCCGCGTCGGCAGACGTGGCTGCCCGGCCGGCGGACGGCCCCGTCCGCGCGCCACGGGCGGCGAGCTTGCCCGCCGCAGAGGTCAGGGCGCCGTCGACCTCCGCGCTGAGGTCGGCGAACACCGCGTCGTCGATGCCGGGCAGGGCGCGCAGGACCACCGTGGAACCCGCGGGCAGCAGGTCCAGCCGCGGCCGCACGATCTCCCGGAGCCGGCGGGTCACCCGGTGGCGGACCACCGAGTTGCCCACGGCCTTGGACACGACGAATCCCACGCGGGGCCCCTCGGGACTCCCCGGGAGGAGAGCGAGGTGGACGACCACGTGGGATCGTGCGCTGCGGACACCCTTGCGGGAGGTCGCGCGGAAGTCGTCACCGGAGCTGATCCGGTGCCGTGACCAGGTCACGGACGACCGTCGGGACGCGGAGGCCGACGGTGCGCGGACTCAGGCCGACAGCTCGTTGCGGCCGCGGGCGCGACGGGCGTTGATGATGGCGCGACCGGCGCGGGTGCTCATCCGGGCGCGGAAGCCGTGCTTGCGGGCGCGGCGACGGTTGTTCGGCTGGAAGGTGCGCTTGCTCATGACTACTCCTCGGTGGTGCGCACGGGCCGGTCGGCTCGTGCTCGCGGTGGCGGGCGGCTCGCCGCGGCGGCGACGACTCCGGGCGCGCTCGGGGCGCAGCTGCACAAGGAGCCACCACGTGCACACGCAGCGGGGACTGGACGAGTCTAGGGGCGGCCCCAGCGCGGGTCAACGACGACCCCGCAGGTCACCGCGAGTGTGGCGGGATTCTCACGCCCGCACGGCCCCCGACCGGCCGCCGCCGCGACACGGCGGCATCGCTGTGGATCCGTGGACCGTCTACCGCACAGAATGTGGAAAACTATCGGGACATCCCCTCGACCCCGGAGAGATCCATGGACGACCACGAGCTCGACGTCGACGCCACCTGGGACGAGACGCTCCGCATCCTGCGCCGCGACGACACCGTCTCCGAGCGCGTCATGGCGTTCCTGACCCTGTCCCGCCTGATGGCCGTCGTCACGGACACCGCGCTGGTCGCAGCCCCCTCGGCCTGGGCCAAGGACGTGTTCGAGCAGCGGATCGCCGGGGCTCTGCGCGAGGCGATCTCGGAGGCCACCGGCCGCGACACCCGCTTCGCCGTGACGATCGACGAGTCCCTGCTGTCCCTCGACAACGGGGACGACACCCCGCCGGCGAACGCTGGGTCCCCACGTGTGGACAGGACTGTGGAGAACACGGCCCCGGCGTCCCCGACCGCGACGCCGGGAGCATCGGACCTGCTGCCGCCGCCGCGCACCGGACACTCCGTGACCCAGCCCACGGAGGGGCCGGCCGGCATCGGGTCCGGGGGCAGCCACACGATCGCCGGCTCCCCCGCGGAGCCCTTCCCCTCGGGTGAGGCGGGCGTCGGGCCCACGGGTTCCGCGCACCTGGCTCCGCCGGAGGACGACGGCTCGACCCTGGGCTCCGATTCGCGGCTGAACGCCAAGTACACCTTCGACACCTTCGTCATCGGCTCCTCGAACCGCTTCGCGCAGGCCGCGGCCTCGGCGGTCGCCGAGGCCCCCGCCAAGGCCTACAACCCGCTGTTCATCTACGGCCAGTCGGGGCTGGGCAAGACCCACCTGCTGCACGCCGTGGGCTTCTACGCCCAGTCGCTGTACCCGGGCATCGAGGTGCGGTACGTGAACTCCGAGGAGTTCACCAACGACTTCATCAACTCCGTGCAGTCCGGCCAGTTCGGCAAGGCGCAGGAGTTCCATCGTCGCTACCGGGACATCGACATCCTCCTCATTGACGACATCCAGTTCCTCCAGCGGGCCCCGGAGACGATGGAGGCCTTCTTCCACACGTTCAACACGCTGCACAACGCCGACAAGCAGATCGTCATCACCTCAGACCTGCCGCCCAAGCAGCTCGGCGGCTTCGAGGACCGCATGCGATCCCGCTTCGAGATGGGGCTCATGGTGGACGTGCAGCCGCCGGACCTCGAGACCCGCATCGCGATCCTGCGCAAGAAGGTCCAGATGGAGGGCACCCAGGACGTCCCGCACGACGTCCTGGAGTACATCGCCTCCCGCATCTCGACCAACATCCGCGAGCTCGAGGGCGCCCTGATCCGGGTGCAGGCGCTGCACTCGCTGTCGCGTCAGCCCATGGACGTGTCGCTGGCCGAGAGCGTGCTCAAGGACCTCCTGGCCCACGACGACGGAGCGGAGATCACGGCGACGACGATCATCGCCCAGACCGCCTCGTACTTCGGGCTCACGGTCGAGCAGATCACCGGCGGCGCCCGCACCCGGGTGCTGGTCACGGCGCGTCAGATCGCCATGTACCTCTGCCGTGAGCTCACCGACATGCCGCTGATCCGGATCGGCGAGGAGTTCGGGGGACGGGACCACACCACGGTCATGCACGCCAACAAGAAGATCTCCGAGCTCATGAAGGAGCGCCGGGCCATCTTCAACCAGGTCACCGAGCTCACGGCGCGGATCAAGAACAGCTCCTCGATGCAGACCTGAGCCCGGGCGAGGCACGGCTCCGTTTTGTCCGTTTTCCACAACGAGGGGCCGGTCAGGCGTCATCTGTCCCCAGTGTGAACAAAACTGTGGACAATGTTGAGTCGACCCATGGATCCCGGATGACGGATGTGGAAACCCAGGATGGACACCTGTCCTCGATCCGGGAAGGACTCCACAGTACGCGCACACGATCCTGCAGCTCATGCACCGTTCGTGCACGGGGGTGGTTCCGGGAGTGACCTGCGAGAACGACAGGAATCCCCAGGATCCACAGCCGTGAAGAAGAGGAATCTGTAGTTCTGGTGCGACGGGGATGTGGATGGGGGCGTCGTCCGAGCACCGCACGGAGCCCGGTCGAGAAGAAGCCAGGACGATGGAGGTCCACGGATCCCGCTGTCGGCCCACCTCGCGCGAGGGTTCCTCCCCGGGGACGACGGTGCGCTGCGGGTCAAGCATCGGATTCGGCGTGTCGCGATTCCGCGGGCTAGTCTGAGCATCCGCGTGACCCGGCACCCCCGAGGGGTGGACCACCTGGGACCGCATCCGCTCGCGTGAACCGCCCACCCCGGGCACCTGATCCTGATGAAGGAGTGGCAACGGTGAAGTTCCACCTCGATCGCGGCGTCCTGGCGGACGCCGTCTCCTGGGCCACCCGCACCCTCCCCGCGCGACCGGCCATGCCGATCCTGCAGGGCGTCCGCATCGTCGCCGAGGCCAGCGGCGAGCTGGTCCTGTCGACCTTCGACTACGAGGTCAGCGCGCAGATCACCCTCGCGGCCTCGGTCGACGCCCCCGGCGAGGTGCTGGTGCAGGGCCGCATGCTCTCCGACATCGTCCGCGCCCTGCCCAACAAGGACGTCTCGGTCTCCCTCGAGGGCACGAAGCTCCAGGTCCGCTGCGGGAGCGCCCGGTTCGCGCTCGCGACGCTCCCCGTCGAGGAGTACCCGCAGCTCCCCTCGATGCCGCCCGTCGCCGGCGGCGTCGACGCCCACACCCTCGCCGAGGCGATCGGCCAGGTCACCGTCGCGGCGTCCAAGGACGACACCCTCCCGCTGCTGACCGGCGTGCGCGTCGAGATCGAGGGCGAGAAGGTCACCCTCATGGCGACCGATCGCTACCGTCTCGCGCTGCGCGAGCTCACCTGGCGCCCCGCGGACCCCTCGGCCTCGCTCACCGCCCTCGTCCGCGGCCGCACGCTGCAGGAGGTGGCCCGCTCGCTCGCGACCGGATCCGACGTCGACATCGCCCTGACCGGCGACGGGACCGCCAACCTCATCGGCTTCGAGTCCGGAGGCCGCCGCACCACCTCGACCCTCGTCGACGGCGACTACCCGCCGGTGCGACGCCTGTTCCCCGACGTCGCGGCCATCACCGCCGTCGTCGCGACCGCCCCCCTCATCGAGGCGGTCAAGCGCGTGTCCCTCGTGGCCGAGCGCAACACCCCGGTCCGCCTGACCTTCACCGAGGGCCAGGTGTCCCTCGAGGCCGGCGCCGGCGACGACGCCCAGGCCTCCGAGGTGCTCGAGGCCCAGCTCGAGGGCGAGGACCTCGTCGTCGGCTACAACTCGGGCTTCCTGCTCGACGGGCTCGGCGCCCTGGGCACCGACTTCGTGCGTCTGAACTTCGTCGATTCGATCAAGCCGTCCGTCCTGAGCGGGCAGGAGAGCCTCGAGGGCACGGCGGACACGTCGTACAAGTACCTCCTGATGCCCATGCGCATGTGAGCGCCGCGATGCCATGCAGCTGACGGCACTGGAGCTCACCGACTACCGCTCCTACCCCCGACTCTCGCTGGCCTTCGAGCCCGGCGTGACGGTCCTCGTGGGCCCCAACGGCCAGGGCAAGACCAACATCGTCGAGTCGATCTGGTACCTCGCGACGCTGTCGAGCCATCGGGTGCCCCACGACGCGGCGCTCGTGGCGCGCGGCGAGGAGACCGCCGTCGTCCGCGCCTCGTTCGTCCGCGCGGGGCGTCCCCTGCAGGTGGACCTGCAGATCACCCCGGGACGCTCGAACACCGCGCGGGTCCAGGGCGCTGCCGTGCACCGGCTGCGGGACGTCCTCGGCGAGGTGCGCGCGGTGCTGTTCGCCCCGGAGGACCTCTCTCTGGTCAAGGGGGATCCCGACGGCCGTCGCCGCTTCCTCGACGAGCTCCTGTTCGAGATCGCGCCCCGCTTCGCCGGCGTCAAGGCCGACTACGACCGCGTGCTCAAACAGCGCTCCCACCTGCTCAAGCAGATGCGGTCGATGCGTCGCGGCGGCAGCGGACGCAGCGTCGGTGGCCTGGACCCCGCCGAGGCCGCCGAGTCCACGCTCTCCGTGTGGGACGCGCAGCTGGCCCGTGCCGGCGCCGACCTCACCCGCGCGCGCCTGCACCTGGTCAACCGCCTGCGCCCGCACCTGGGGTACTCCTACCTGCGCGTGGCCAGCGACGCCGGCGCCGAGACCGCCCTGGACCTCCCCCCGGAGGACCGCGGCGGCATCGACTCCCCGGCCGGGATCGCTTACCGCGGCGCCGTGGTCGATGCCCTGGGGACCCCGCCCGGCGAGCTGCCGAGCCTGGTGGCGCTGCACGACGGGATCCTCGCCGAGCTCGAGGCCCGGCGGGACGATGAGATCGACCGCGGCGTGACCCTGGTGGGACCCCACCGCGACGACCTCGAGATCATCCTCGCGGACTTCCCCGCCAAGGGCTATGCGAGCCATGGGGAATCCTGGTCGCTGGCCCTCGCGCTGCGCCTGGGCAGCTACGACCTGCTGCGTCTGGAGGAGGGGGACCTCGGCGACGGCGAGCCGATCCTGATCCTGGACGACGTGTTCTCCGAACTCGACCAGTCCCGGCGTGAGCGCCTCGGGCGGATCATCGGCGGCGCCCGGCAGGTGCTCATCACCACGGCCAACGACTCCGACATCCCCGACTCCCTCGACGGCGAGATCCACGTGGTCGACGTGGTGCGGGGCGCGGCGACGGTGCGCGCGGGAGGCTTCGCGCGCGGCGTGCCCGGTGCGGGCGGTTCGTGGTGAACGGCACGCCGTACCGGGCACCGAACCCCTATGACCTCTCGACCTGGGACCGGGACCGGCGGCCGGGTGCAGGTGGTGGAGTGGGCGACGCGGCGGGCCCCGGGTCACCTGCTGCGGGAGACGAGGATCCGGCCCCGGACAGCGGCCCCGAGCCTCTCGACGACGCGGCGTTCGACCCGCCCGAGGTGCCGCGCGACCTCGTCGACCCGTTCGAGCTGGCCCGTCGCACCCTGAACCAGTCGCGGGCCGCCGCCCGGGACCGCGGGCTGTTCCCCATCTCGGCCCGCACGCAGATGCGCGAGGCCCGCGACCGCTCGGCCTCGGCCCCCGGCTACTCCGGAGCCCGGCCCGACCCCCGCGACCCCCAGGGCATCCAGGCCGTGCTGCGGCGCGTGCTGGGCAATCTCGGCTGGGACGAGGGCGTCAGCTCGGGCCGTGTCCTGGAGGAATGGGACGTGATCGTGGGCGAGCAGCTCGCGGCGCACTGCCATCCCATCTCGCTCGACGCCGGGGTGCTCGTGGTCAGCGCCTCCTCCTCGGCCTGGGCCTCGCAGCTGCGCACGATCTCCCCGCAGCTCATCACCCGGATCCACGAGCACGTGGGCGCGAGCGTCATCAGCGAGCTCACCGTCACCGGTCCGGCCGCGCGGTCCTGGAAGCGGGGCCGGCGCACCGTGCAGTGGCGCGGGCCGCGGGACACCTACGGCTGAGGCACGACGGGCAGGGATCCGGCAGAGAGCCTGAGGGACTGAGGGCCCGGGGAGCCGAGCATCTGACGCGCCACGGCTCGCCGGATCGCACGATCCCTGGACGGCCTCGTGCCGCGTCAGGGACCCGGGGACCATACCCGCCCTCATCGGACCCACCTCTGACGGGTTCCAGACGGCCCCGCGGGCCGTTGAGAGGCGTTCTGGGGCGAGAAGTCCCTCCACAACGAGCGTCGGATGGCCCATCGGAGCCCCTGCATCCGGTAGAATCGACAGGTCCGGCTCGCACGCACGGATCGACTCCCCGACGCAGGTCCGGGACGCCGCCCGGGATCGCCCGGTGACGTCCTCCCGGCCCGTGATGGGCGGAGCGCCGTGCGTCCTGCCCACCCCGTCATCCTCTGCCGCGCCCGCGCGGCGGAGGGCCGTGAGAACCCGAGGAGCGGACCCCTTCGTGAGCGAGAACCCCCCCAGCGCCGTCGAGCCCGAGGGCGCGAGCATCCCGGTGCCCGCCCACTACGACGCCTCGGACATCACCGTCCTCGAGGGCCTCGAGGCGGTGCGCAAGCGCCCGGGCATGTACATCGGATCCACCGGTGAGCGCGGACTGCACCACATGGTCCAGGAGATCGTCGACAACTCCGTCGACGAGGCGATGGCCGGCTACGGCGAATCCATCGAGGTCACGCTGCAGGCCGACGGAGGGGTCCGGGTGGTCGACCACGCCCGCGGGATCCCCGTGGCCATGCACCCCACGGAGAACAAGCCGGCCGTCGAGCTGGTGCTCACGGTGCTGCACGCGGGCGGCAAGTTCGGCGGCGGCGGGTACTCCGTCTCCGGCGGCCTGCACGGCGTGGGCTCCTCCGTGGTCAACGCCCTCTCGATCCGCCTCGAGGTGGAGGTGCGCCGCGATGGTTCGGTGTGGCGCCAGGCCTACGTGCGCGGCGTGCCCGAGGGCCCGCTGGTCCAGGGCGAGGACACCGCCGAGACCGGCACCACCATCACCTACTGGGCCGACGACGAGATCTTCGAGTCGGTCGTCTACGACTTCGAGACCCTGCGCAAGCGGTTCCAGCAGATGGCGTTCCTGAACAAGGGGCTGCGCATCACCCTGACCGACGAGCGCCCCACCGAGGCCGTCGAGCCCCTCGACGACGTCCAGGGCTCCGAGAAGGAGAAGGAGGAGGGCCCCCGCACCGTCTCCTACCGCTACGAGCAGGGCCTGAAGGACTACGTCGCCTTCATCAACTCCTCCAAGCGCGCCGAGCTGGTCCACCCCGAGATCATCGACATCGAGGCCGAGGATCCCGAGGCGATGATCTCCGTGGAGATCGCGATGCAGTGGACGGGCGCCTACTCCGAGTCGGTGCACACCTACGCCAACACCATCAACACCCATGAGGGCGGCACCCACGAGGAGGGCTTCCGCTCGGCGCTGACCGGCGTGGTCAACCGCTGGGCCCGCACCCAGGGCGTCATCAAGGAGAAGGACGCGAACCTCACGGGCGAGGACATCCGCGAGGGCCTGACCGCCGTCGTCTCCGTCAAGCTCGGCGAGCCCCAGTTCGAGGGGCAGACCAAGACCAAGCTGGGCAACACCATCGCCCGCACCTTCGTCTCCAAGGTGATGACCGAGCACCTCGGCGCCTGGTTCGAGTCCCACCCGAACGAGGCGCGGGACATCATCCGCAAGGCGCAGTCGGCGGCCGCGGCGCGCGAGGCGGCCCGCAAGGCCCGCGACGCCACCCGCCGCAAGTCGCCGCTGGAGACGGGCGGCATGCCGGGCAAGCTCAAGGACTGCCAGTCCCGCAACCCCGCCGAGTCCGAGGTGTTCATCGTCGAGGGCGACAGCGCCGGCGGCAGCGCCGTCATGGGCCGCGACCCGCGCACCCAGGCGATCCTGCCGATCCGCGGCAAGATCCTCAACGTCGAGAAGGCACGGCTGGACCGGGCGCTGGACAACCAGGAGATCCGCTCGCTCATCACGGCGTTCGGCACCGGGATCGGCGAGGACTTCGACGCCACCAAGCTGAGGTACCACAAGATCATCCTGATGGCCGACGCCGACGTCGACGGCCAGCACATCTGCACCCTGCTGCTGACGCTGCTGTTCCGCTACATGCGCCCGCTCATCGAGCTGGGCCACGTGTTCATCGCGATGCCGCCGCTGTACCGCCTGAAGTGGTCCAACGCGCCCCACGAGTACGTGTACTCCGACTCCGAGCGCGATGCGAACCTCGCCGCCGGCCGCGCCGGCGGCAAGCGGATCCCCAAGGACAACGGGATCCAGCGCTACAAGGGCCTCGGCGAGATGGACTGGAAGGAGCTGCAGAACACGACGATGGACCGCGCCGTGCGCACGCTCAAGCAGGTCACCGTCGACGAGGCCGCCGATGCCGACGCCGTGTTCGCCGTGCTCATGGGAGAGGACGTCGAGTCCCGGCGCCGCTTCATCCAGGAGAACGCCAAGGACGTCCGCTTCCTCGACATCTGATCCCGGCACGGGGCCCGCCGCCCGCGCGGCGGGCACGGCCCCAGCGGCCCCGTGCCCCGTAGATCCGCCTGAACCCGAAAGGCCTGCCCGCGCATGAGCGACACCCCCGAGACCCCCGAGCACGACGCCGAGGGCCACGACCATCTCGAGACGATCGTCGACGCCGTCGACGAGGGCGACAAGCTCACCCACGTCGACCTCAACCAGGAGATGCAGCGCTCCTTCCTCGACTACGCGATGAGCGTGATCGTGGACCGCGCGCTGCCGGAGGTGCGCGACGGCCTCAAGCCCGTGCACCGCCGGATCATCTACGCGATGTACGACGGCGGCTACCGCCCCGAGCGCTCCTTCTCCAAGTGCGCCAAGGTCGTCGGCGACGTCATGGGCAACTACCACCCCCACGGCGACAGCGCGATCTACGACGCCATGGTGCGCCTGGTCCAGCCCTGGTCCATGCGGTACCCGCTGATCCTGGGGCAGGGCAACTTCGGCTCCGCCGGGGACGACGGCGCCGCGGCCTCGCGATACACCGAGTGCAAGATGGCGCCGCTGGCGATGGAGCTCGTGCGCGACATCAACGAGGACACCGTCGACATGCGCGACAACTACGACGGGACCCTCGAGGAGCCCGTCGTGCTGCCCGCGCGCTTCCCGAACCTGCTGGTCAACGGCTCCTCGGGGATCGCCGTGGGCATGGCAACGAACATCCCGCCGCACAACCTGCGCGAGGTCGCCGAGGCCGTGCAGTGGCTGCTGACCAACTACGAGGCCACCAAGGAGGAGCTGCTCGAGGCGTGCATCGCGCGCATCAAGGGCCCCGACTTCCCGACCGGCGCGACGATCCTGGGCCGCCGCGGCATCGAGGACGCCTACCGCACCGGCCGCGGCTCGATCACCCAGCGCGCCGTCGTGAGCACCGAGGAGATCGGCGGACGCCTGTGCCTGGTGGTCACCGAGCTGCCCTACCAGGTCAACCCCGACACCCTGGCCCGCAAGATCGCCGACCAGGTCAAGCTGGGCAAGCTGCAGGGCATCGCCGACATCCGCGACGAGACCTCCGGCCGCACCGGCCAGCGCCTCGTGCTGGTGCTCAAGCGCGACGCCGTGGCCAAGGTCGTCCTCAACAACCTCTACAAGCACACCCAGCTGCAGGAGAACTTCTCCGCCAACATGCTGGCGCTGGTCGGGGACGTGCCGCGCACCCTGTCCGTCGACGTGTTCGTGCGGGAGTGGACCCGGCACCAGATCGACGTCATCGTGCGGCGCACGCGGTTCCGCCTGCGCAAGGCCGAGGAGGCCATCCACGTCTTCCGCGGCTACCTCAAGGCGCTCGACGCGCTCGACGAGGTCATCGCCCTGATCCGCCGCTCCCCGGACGCCGACGAGGCGCGCACGGGCCTCATGGAGCTGCTGGACATCGACCGCACGCAGGCCGATGCGATCCTGGCCCTGCAGCTGCGGCGCCTGGCCGCGCTCGAGCGCCAGAAGATCATGGAGGAGCACGACCGCCTCGAGGCCCTCATCACGGAGTACACGGCGATCCTGGCCTCGGAGTCGCGCCAGCGCGAGATCGTCTCCGAGGAGCTCGCCGAGGTCGTCGCGAAGTACGGCGACGACCGCCGCACCGAGATCGTGCCCTTCGACGGGGACATGTCCATGGAGGACCTCATCCCCGAGGAGGACGTGGTCGTCACCATCACCAAGGGCGGCTACGCCAAGCGCACCCGCACCGACCAGTACCGGGCCCAGAAGCGCGGCGGCAAGGGCGTGCGCGGCGCCTCGCTGCGCACCGACGACGTGGTCGAGCACTTCTTCACCACCACCACCCACCAGTGGCTGCTGTTCTTCACCACCGCCGGGCGGGTGTACCGCGCCAAGGCGTACGAGCTGCCGGAGGCCCCGCGGGACGCCCGCGGCCAGCACGTCGCCAACCTCCTGGCCTTCCAGCCGGACGAGGCGATCGCCTCGGTGCTCGCGATCTCCTCCTACGAGGACGCGGACTACCTGGTGCTCGCCACCCGCCGCGGCCTCGTCAAGAAGACGGCGCTGACCCAGTTCGACTCCAACCGCACCGGCGGGATCATCGCCGTGAACCTGCGCGAGGTCGAGACCGACGAGGGTCCCAAGACCGACGAGCTGGTGGCCGCCCGGGTCATCGACGCCGACGACGAGCTGCTGCTGGTCTCCCGCAACGGCCAGTCCGTGCGCTTCCCGGCGGCCGACGACGTGCTGCGGCCGATGGGCCGCGCCACCAGCGGCGTCACCGGCATGAAGTTCCGTGGGGACGACGAGCTGCTGGCGATGGACGTGGCCCGCCCGGATCACTTCGTGTTCACCGTGACCGACGGCGGCTTCGCCAAGCGGTCCCCGCTCGAGGAGTACCGCGTCCAGGGACGCGGCGGCCTCGGGATCCGCGTCGCCAAGCTGCCGGACGACCGCGGACACCTCGTGGGCGCCGCCGTCGTCGAGGAGACCGACGAGGTCCTCGTCGTCATGGAGCGCGGCAAGGTGGTGCGCTCGAAGGTCTCGGGCGTGCCCGCCAAGGGCCGCGCCACGATGGGCGTGGTCTTCGCCAAGCCCGACAAGAAGGACCGGATCGTGCTCGTGGCGGTCTCCCAGGAGACCGAGGAGGACGTCGAGGAGCTCGCCGAGGCGGCCGCGGACGCCCACGGTGAGGACGCCGGCGCTGTGCCCGTGAGCGCTGCCGGCACGGAGGCCGCCGAGGCGGCGACGTCCGCAGGGCTGGACGCGGATTCCCTGACGGCCGATATGCACGGAGCACCCGACCTCGATGCTCTACCCTCGGAGTCGACCGGTGACCTGCCGGACGTCGACGATCCGACCGTCGAGAGCGATGAGGAGTGATCCGTGGCCCCCAGCAGCAATGACCGCCCGGCGGGCGGCAAGGACCCCGTCGGTGGCGACACCTCGGGTTCCGGAGCCCGTTCCTGGACCAGCGCGAACGGCTCCGTCGCCACGGCGCACGGCAAGTCCTCGAGCCGTACCAGCCGCACCCCCGCCTCGACGGACGATCCGGACCGCACGACCACCATCTCCGCCGGTCCCGCCACGCTCACCGGGACGTCCGAGCCACCGGCCAAGGCGGCCAAGGGCACCCGAGGCGGATCGGGGCGCAGTCCGCGGCGGATCCGGCTGACGCTGGCGCGCCTGGACCCGTTCTCGGTCATGAAGCTGTCGTTCCTGCTGTCCATCGGCATCGGCATCGCGACCGTCGTCGCGGTGGCCCTGCTGTGGAACATCGTCGACTCGATCGGCCTGTGGGACACGATGAACTCGCTGGGCAAGGACCTCACCGGCGGCAGCGAGCTGCCGATCATGGAGTTCTTCACCTTCTCGAAGATGATCAGCTACGCGACCATCGCGGCCGTGGCCAACATCGTCATCATCACCGCGCTGGGGACCCTGTTCGCGTTCCTCTACAACATCGTGGCCGGCCTGCTGGGCGGCCTCAAGATGACCTTCACGGATCAGTGATCCGACGGTCGCCGCGGCGGCCGCGCGAGCACGAGGAGACGCCCCGGGGACACGGTCCCCGGGGCGTCGCCCGTCGTCCGGGGCATCGGAGCGATCCGGGATGTCTCCGGGCAGAACAGCGCGGAGGTCCCTTGCCGACGGTGCTCGCGTCGCCGAGAGTGGGATGGTCGCCCCCCCGGCGACGCGGCTCCGGACGTCCCCCGACGCCCCGCCGGTCCCCAGCACCTGGAGGTCCCCCCGTATGTTCGGTCGTCGTGAGCCCGGAGCCCTGCGGTCCGCACGAGCAGGACGCACGCGACGGCTGATCGGCGGCGCCGCGACCCTCGCCGCGACGATGGGCCTGCTGGTGGCGTGCACGGGCGGCGCCGGGACCGCGCAGGACGGCACGAGCGGAGGTGCCTCCGACGGCGGGACCTCGGGATCGACCGGCACCTCGGCACCCACCGAGGGATCCACGACCGCGAGCGGCGAGGCCACCGGTGCCTCCTCCGCAGCAGGCTCCGAGGGACCGGGCGACGCGACGACCGGCGCCCCGGGCGATGCATCGTCGGCGAGCCCGTCCCCGACCGGGAGCGCTCCCGTGGCGGATCCGACGGCATCGGCCCTGTCCCAGGCGCAGCCGCCCGCGCAGTGGGCCGGGACGGTGCTCGGGGACCCGGGCCGGCCGGAGGGGCGCGACGACGACTTCTACCAGATCGCGGGGATGTTCCACGACGACAACGGCATGGTCATGGGGCGCGACCCGATCACGGCCTCGCAGCTCGAGAACAGCGAGCTCGCCGGCGGCCAGACCGACCTCCAGGGCAACGAGTACAGCCTCGCCGGCTGCGAGGGGTCGACGAAGATCAGTGTGCTGCGGGCCGTCACCTGCACGATGACCAGCCCCACCGCACCGCGCCTGTACGTCTACGTGCGCGCCACGCAGACCGCGTACGGCCATCCCGGGCTGATCTTCCACTTCACCAAGAACCAGTCCGACGGACCGTTCAAGCTGCCCGGCGGCGACCTCGCCGTGGGCGGGGCGATGGGCACCTCGAAGAGGCTGGCGGACGTCACCCCCGACGAGGCCGTCGGGATGATCGACAACGCGGTCCTGACCCAGCACGATCACGAGTGGGACGGGTCCCCGGAGCCCACGAGCACCTGCGAGGTGCGCGACGGCGGGGCCCACCTCATGTGCTCGGTCACGGGGTCGCCCGAGCACGGCGCGGGCGACGGCATCTGGTACGGCACGTACCGCCCCAACAACGACGAGCGTGTGCAGTACCTGTTCACCCGCCTGCCCGCCCAGGGCTGAGGAGCTGAGGGCGCGTGGGTGCTGTGACCTCGCGTACAGCGGGCCGGGCCGGTTGGACGACCGAGCGCGCACGACGGTAGGATCGTGCGTCGGCGGTTGCTCCCGGGAGATCCCGGGTCCACACGTCACGGGCCTATAGCTCAGTCGGTTAGAGCGCTGTCCTGATAAGACAGAGGTCACTGGTTCAAGTCCAGTTAGGCCCACTCCCAGTCAACGGAGGATCTCATGAAGAAGCTCCTGACCTCGATCGTCGTGATCGCGGCATCGACCGTCGCCGGCCTGCTCGTGTGGCGCAAGGTCGAGTCCGACCGCCAGGACGATCTCTGGGCCGAGGCCGATCGCCTCGCCGGTGAGCTGGACGCCCGCGAGGGCGCCGCAGAGCCCACCGAGCGCGTCTCCCGCTGATCGCGGAGATCGCCACCACCGCACGGTGGACAACTGGATACGGGGACTTAGCTCAGTTGGTAGAGCGGTAGCTTTGCAAGCTTCAGGTCAGGGGTTCGACCCCCCTAGTCTCCACGGTTGCAAGACCCCCGACATGTGCGAGCGTGTCGGGGGTCTTCGCGTGGTGGACCTCGTCGCTGAGAACGTCCTGCCGACGCGGGACCAGCGGCCGCCATGGGCGCACGCGAAGTCAGATGTGACGCTGGGGGCCGGTCGTTGAGCAGGCTTTCGGATCAGCCCATCTGATCAGCGGGACGCAGCAAGACCTCGTTGATGGCGAGGTGACGGGGCCTGGCCAGGACGAAGGCGATGATCTCGGCGACGTCCTCGGGCTTGACCGTTGCCACGTCATAGCCCTTCTGCACGGCTTCGCGGGTCGCGTCATCGGTGATGTGGGTGGGCAGCTCGGTGTCGACGACGCCCGGCTCGATGAGCGTCACCCGCACGCCGGGCAGGAGCTCTTGCCGCATCGACTCCGACCAGCCGTTGATGCCCCACTTCGTCGCCGCGTAGACGCCGTTGGTGGCGCGGGCGGTGCGGCCGGCGACGGAGGAGATGTTGATCAGGTCGCCGCCACCGTTCTTCAGCTGGTCCAGGAACACCTCGGTGGCCGTGATGGCGCCGAGCAGGTTCGCTTCGATCATGGTCCGGTAGTCCTCGCGGCGTGCCGGGGAGAACGGTCCGAGGAGCATGACGCCGGCGTTGTTGAGCAGGACGTCGGCTCCGCCGAGCTCGTCCTGGACGCGCTGGGCTGCGGCGACGAGCTGGTCGCGGTCGGTCACGTCAGCGTGGATCGCGATCGAGCCGTTGCCGAGCTCCTGAGCGAGGGCTTCGATGCGGTCGAGTCGGCGCGCCAGCAGCGCGACCTTGTACCCGTCGGCAGCGAGGGCACGTGCGGTCGCGGCACCGATGCCGGAGGATGCGCCGGTGATGACCGCAACGCGGCCAGAGCTCTGGTTTGCACTCATGA
>NZ_JBQSXW010000018.1:0-65534 GCF_052378625.1 Brachybacterium sp. AOP25-B2-12
GATCAACGTGGGGGTCCTCGCGGTCTCGGCGCTGCTGTCGAACTCGGCGGTGACCGCGGGCCTCGGGCTCGGACTGTTCGGGGTGCTGTCGATCATCCGCCTGCGGTCCGACGAGCTGGCCCAGCACGAGATCGCCTACTACTTCGCGGTGCTGGCACTCGGACTGATCGGCGGTCTCGGGGTCTCCCCGCTCTGGCTGTCGGCGGCGTTCATGGCCCTGATCGTCGTGACGATGGCCGTGGTCGACCATCCGTCGCTGTTCGCCGGGCATCGCCGCCAGGTCATCGTCGTCGACCGCGCGATCCGCGACGAGCGCACGCTGCGCAACCACCTCGAAGACCTCCTCGGGGCCGATGTCACCGCCTTCACCGTGCTGCGCACCGACCTCGTGACCGACACCACCACCGTCGACGTCCGGTTCCGCGTCCCGCGCGAGTCGGTCGGTGCCGGTGCCGGTGCCGGGACCAGTGGGACGAGCGGGACCAGTGGGACCGGTGGGACCGGTGGGACCCACCGTGCCTCGCCGAACGCCGGGCGGGTCGTCCCCGTCGACGTCCCAGGGCCCGCGAGCGGCCCGCGGCCCCTCGACGCCCCCGACCGCGAACGGATCCCCGTCGGTCAGACCGACCGATCACGCACCGCGACCGAGGCCTTCGAGTCCGGACGGGTACGGGCCGAGGCATCCCGAGCCACCGCCCCCGAGACCACCGCTCACCAGGCCACCGCACCAGGGACCACCGCTCACCGCACCCCCGCGCCCGAGGCCGTCCGATGAGCACCCGCACCGACACGGCGCCCGCCGAACGCGCCCCCCGCTCCGTCCTCGACCTGCGGCCCATCGGCCTGGACGAGCTCACCGCGCGCGCCGCCCTCCTGACCCGGACCGACCGCAAGTACCTCGTCCCCACGGACACCGCGCGCCGGCTGGTCGCGGCTCTCGGACCTCGTCTCCGCGTGCTCGACATCGACGGCCGCCGGGCCTTCCGCTACCGCTCCACCTACTACGACACCGAGGCGCTCGAGGCGTTCCACGGCGCGGCCACGGGCCGGCGACGCCGCTACAAGGTGCGCCGCCGCGACTACCTGGACACCGGCACCTCCTTCCTCGAGGTCAAGACCCGCACCGGCCGCGGCGACTCCAGCAAGCAGCGGATCGAGCTGACCGGCTCGGAGTCGGACCTCGCATCGGGCGAGCCCGACCCTGTCCGGATCCCGGGCCACCGCGACGCGGAACCCGCCTCGATCAGCGCTCAGGCCCGTGCCTTCGTAGAATCTGCCTTGAGCGCCGCGGACTGCACGGCGCCGAGCGGTCCGCTGTTGCCCGTCCTCCACACGACGTACGACCGCACGACCCTCCTCGTCGAGGACGAGGGATCGCGTCTGACCGTCGATGCCGAGCTCACCTGGTGGGACCCCCGCGATGCGGATCTTCGCCGTGGCCTCGAGGACCTGCTGGTCATCGAGACGAAAGGCGGCACTCGGCCCGGCGCGGCGGACCGCCTGCTCTGGTCCCTGGGGCATCGACCTGTCCGGCTCTCGAAGTACGGGACGGGGATGGGGCTGCTGCGGCCCGAGCTGCCGGGGAACCGGTGGCACCGGACCCTGGGACGTGTCGACGCTGCGGCCTGACCGTTTCCGGGTGAGCCCCGAACGGGGTGTGCACAGTTCGGCGTCCTGTGCAGCCACCCCTGCACCGGTGCAGGGGTGGCTGCACCCGGCGCCGGTGAGTGCACGCGGACCGCGGAGCCGCGCCTTCGGGCCGCAGCACGTGCACGCGGACCGAGGAGGCGTGGCTCCCGGCGCGGTGTGAGTGCACACCGACCGAGGAACGGCATCTCCCTGCACGGTGTGAGTGCACACCGATCGGGAAACGGCGGACCCCGGCGGCAGCGGTCTCGGGTGGCCATCTCGACGCTCATCCGATACGCCGCCTCGGCCCGCACGCCGACCTCCGCGGCTCGATCGGGCCGGTTGCCCGAGCGGCTGTACACACGTCGGCGTCCAGTGCCAATACCTCCGCACCGGTGCAGGGGTCTGTGCACCTGACGCCGGTGAGTGCACACCTCTCGGGAAGACCCCTCCCTCCCGTACCGCCCAGCCCCACAGCATCCCCGCCCGTCCAGGCATAGGCCCTGCACAGCCGCGAATCCGACGCTGGTTCCATCCAGCAGGGAGAGCAACCTCCCCGACGTCGGTCCCCGGACCGACCGACCGGCACCGGGGGCTCCGACCCCGATCCACCGAGCCGACCCGGCCACCGAGCCCAGCACCCCGATCAACAGCTGACCACCTCGACCCGGACACCACCGAGACCACCACTCCGGAAGGACCCACCACCATGGCCCCCACCGAGCCGACCACCCCCCGCGCAACCGCCTCGCGCAACGCCCCACGAATCCCGGCGGCCCGACCGTCGTCCGCGGAGACGCCCCACCTCTCACCCGATCCCTCGACCCGTCCCCTGCGCCGGAGCCTTCTGCGCCGCAGCGTCGTGGGCCTCAGCGTCGGTGCCGCGACCCTGGCCCTCGCGGCCTGCGGCAGTCTCGGTGCGCTCACCGGGAGCTCGGGGACCTCCGGGTCGAGCTCCACCGGCACGAGCGCCGTGGCCTCCGTGACCTCGGGGGACCTCGCCGCGATCGACACCCACTACGACGCGGACGACCTCACGTGGGATGCCGCCGACGAGCAGACGATCTCCCTCGCGGACTCGGGCTCGACCTCGAGCTCCTCGGACGTGACCGTCGACGGATCGACCGTGACCATCACCGCCGGCGGCGTGTACCGCATCAGCGGCACGCTCGGCGACGGCCAGCTGGTCGTCGCCGCCCCGGACGATGCGACCGTGACCCTGATCCTCGACGGCGCGTCGATCACGAACTCCTCCGGGACAGCCATCGCCGTGACCAGCGCCGACGAGGTGACGATCGACCTCGCCGACGGCACCACCAACGCCGTCGCCGACGGCAGCGGCTACGAGGTCGCCGACGATTCCACCCCGGTGGCCGCGATCGCGTCGGCCTCGGACCTCACCATCGCCGGGACCGGCAGCCTCGAGGTCACCGGGAACACCAACGACGGCATCTCCACCAAGGACGGCCTGGTCGTCGCGTCGGGCACGGTGACGGTGACCGCCGCCGACGACGGGATCCGCGGCAAGGACTACGTGTCCGTGCTCGACGGCTCGATCAGCGTGACCTCGGGCGGCGACGCCCTGAAGTCCGACAACTACGAGGACGCCGACCGCGGCTGGGTGCTGGTCACGAACGGCACCGTCACCCTGGATTCCGGGGACGACGGGATCGACGCCGAGCAGGCACTCCAGATCAGCGGCGGCACGGTCACGGTCGCCACCTCGGTCGAGGGACTCGAGGCGCAGAACGTCATGATCGCGGGCGGGACCACCAGCATCACGGCCTCGGACGACGGCATCAACGCGACCGCGGCGACCACCGCGGAGGAGGCCGCCGCCGAGTCCGGGAGCTCCGGCACGACGACGGACAGTGGCACGACCGGGTCGACCGACGGGTCGACCGGCAGCGGCACGACCGGCTCGACCGACGGATCCACGGACAGCGGGACGACCGGGACCACCGACGACGGGACCGCCGGTGGATCCGCCGACAGCGGCACCACCGACGGCACCGCCCAGCAGCGGGGCCCCGGGGGCGGCACGGAGTCCGATGACGGCTCGCTCCTGTCGATCACCGGCGGCACGCTGACGATCGACGCCGGCTCCGACGGCCTGGACTCCAACGGCTCGGTGTCCCTGACAGGCGGCACCACCACCATCACGAGCGCCGCCAACGGCGGAGACGGCCCGGTCGACGCCAACGGCGACATCACCTTCGACGGCGCGACGCTGACCACCAACGGCACGGAGATCACCTCGGCCGACCAGCTCGGCACGTCGATGGGCGGGGGCCAGGGCGGCCAGGGCGGAGGCCCCGGTGGCCAGGGCGGCGGGCGCCCCGGCCAGGACAGCGACACGGCCGCAGGCACCGACTCCTGACCGACGACACGCACGAGGGACGCGGGTGGGAGTGCCACCCGCGCCCCGCGATCGTGTCTGCGCGCAACAGTGCTCAGCTCCGGGACGTCTCCGCCACCGGTGGGCCGAACCCCGGACGCGACCCGGGCCCCAGGACCCGTGCTCGGGGAACCGACCTCAGGCCGAGGGCCGGAACGTCACCTTCGCACCCTCGGTGGCGCGGTGCAGGAACGCCGCCGCCTCGTCGCGGCGCAGCGCCTCGTCCGGGTGGAAGGAACCGTCGGGCCGGCCCGCCGCGATGCCCGTCTCCTTGAGCCAGGAGATCTCCGGGGCCAGCGACGACCCCTTCGGGACGTCGGTGAAGGGGTTCTTCGTGAGCTTCGCGATGGCCGGGCTGCCGGCGTAGCGGTGCAGGAACGCCGCCGACTCCCGGCGGGTCACCGACTTCCCGGGTCGGTAGGTCCCGTCGCCGTAGCCGCGGGCGATGCCCTGCTGGTGCACCCAGATGATCGCGTCGTATCCCTCCGACCCGGGCTTGACGTCCGTGAACGGCTGCGTGCGCGGGGCCGTCACGGCGGGCGAGCCCGCGAGGCGGTGCAGGAACGTGGCCAGCACGCCGCGGTCCACCGGATTGCCCGGGCGGAAGGTGCCGTCGGGGTAGCCCGCGGTGATGCCCTTGTCGGTCAGCCACTGGATGTCGGCGGCGAAGGTCGAGCCTGCGGGGACGTCGGAATAGCCCTTCTTCTCGATCACCGGGAGCACCTGGACGACGGTCGGGCGCGGCCCCCGCCCCGTGTCGAACTCGGGGAACATCGAGGTGGGCTCGGCGTAGGAGCCCTCCTCCCCCGGGTGCTGGACGGACACGAAGGCCGACTTCTCGGTGTCGTGGACGATCGGCCCGCAGGTCTCGGCATCGGCCGGGACGGACAGGAACTGCTCGACCCGTCCGCGCTCGTCGCCCTCAAGGGTGACGCGGAACAGGCCGTCGTTGTAGCCGATCCCGTCGGGGGCGCCGTCGGTGGAGATCCACAGGTTGCCCACGGAGTCGAAGGCGACGTTGTCGGGGCAGGAGATCGGCGAGACCTTGTCGACGGGGAAGCCGCTGAAGTAGGTGACGTCGCCCTGGGCGGGGTCGCCGCACACCAGCAGCAGGTTCCAGTCGAACGTGGTCGAGGCCTGGTCGCCCTGCTCGGTGATCTCGACGATGTGCCCGTCGCGGTTCTCGGTGCGGGGGTTGGCCTCATCGGCGCCGGCCTTGCCGGACGTGCCGCGGTCGGAGTTGTTCGTGCAGGCCACGTACACCTTGCCGGTCAGCAGCGAGGGCTGGACGTCCTCGCAGCGGTCCATCTTGGTGGGCTGGACGGTATCGGCGGCCAGGCGGGTGTGGATCAGGACCTCCTCGGCGGAGAACCCGGCGACGGCCGAGCGGCCGCTCAGGCACAGCGGGATCCACTCGCCGGTGCCGTCGAAGGCGCCGTCGGCTGGGACGGTGCCCTTGCCGTCGATCTCGGCCTTGGGCGAGTTGCCGGTGAAGCGGGCGACGTAGAGGTCGCCGTCCTCGAGCAGGCGCATGTTGTGGGCGCGGTCGCCCTCGATGTACTTCTCGCGGGACACGAACTTGTAGAGGTAGTCGAACTTCTCGTCGTCCCCGGAGTACGCGACGGCGTGGCCGCTGTCGGAGATGATGACGTTGGCGCCCTCGTGCTTGAAGCGGCCCAGCGAGGTGTGCTTGCGGGGGGTGGACGTCGGGTCCCAGGGATCGACCTCGACGATCCAGCCGAAGCGGTTGGACTCGTTCTCGTAGCCCTCGGTGCGGGTGTCGAAGCGGGGGTGCTCGTTCTCCCAGCCGCGCGCGGTGGCCTTGTCGGTGAGGCCGTAGCGCTTGTCGGCGGCAGAGGTCCCGGCGGAGCGGAAGTAGCCGTGGAAGTTCTCCTCGCCGGACAGGAGCGTTCCCCACGGGGTGAGCCCGCCGGAGCAGTTGCCCAGGGTGCCCAGGACCGTGCGGCCCTCGGCGTCGTCCTTGGTGCGCAGCAGCGGGGACCCGGCGGCGGCGCCGGTCACCGTGTACGGGGTGTCGATGAGGAAGCGGCGGTTGTGCTCACCGTCGACGACGTAGGCGTAGGGCTTCGTGGCGTCCTCGCGCTCGAGGTCCACGACCGTCAGGCCGTGGGCCGCGAGGCCCACCTCGGTGACGACCGAGGGGTCGGTGCCCTCGGGCAGCATGATGTTCTCGTTCGTGTACTCGTGGTTCACGAACATCACGGCCCGCGTGCCGTCGGAGTCGGGATCCGCCTGGATCTCCGTGTAGTCGTTGTTGTAGCCGAACTGCACCTTCTGGGATTCCCCGGTCTGGTGGTCCCAGTCGAAGTCGGGGGCGTCGGACCAGAGCTTGTCGCCCCAGCGGATGATCGGGTGCCATGCGAAGCCCTCGGGCACGGTGAACTCGTCGGTCTTGGCCTTGACGGGCTCGATCGCCGTGAACGCGAGCGGGCTGCCGGCGGGGGCGTTGGGGCCGGCGGGGGCGATCCCGGGGCCCGCGGCGACGGCGGGCGAGAGGCCGGTGGTGCCCGCGACGCCGATCACGACGGCCCCGGCGGCGCCGCCGCCCAGCAGGGCGCGGCGGGACAGGGCCGCGGAGGCGATGTCGCGGAAGTAGCCGTTGGAGGAGGTGTTGCAGGTGGGGCCGAAGCACTGGTTGTCGCACTTCAGGGCGCAGGTCACGGGCGACCGCTTGCCGGCGACGTGGTCCTTCATGAGGAGGGGCAGGCGCAGGGGCATGGACGTGCCTTTCGAGGAGGGCACCCTCCGGACGCCGCAGCTCGGCACGACCCCGCGAGGAACCGCGCTCTCGGGCTGCGGGACCTCGACGAGGTGACGCCGACGAGGCCGAGGACGGCCTTCGCGCGATGCGACCCCCGGGGGCGGCGGGGGCGTGGACCCCCGACCCTTCCGTCTGCGGGTGTCGTCCGCGTCACATCGACGTGAACGACAGGTGACCTCGACCTGCCACGACGGCGACATCGCCCCCTGGCGGGCGCGCTGCGGGCACGTCCATCGGCTCGCGGATCAGGCCGCGCGCACGCCCCGATCGCGGTGGACGAGCGCCGTGAGCAGCGCGTCGTCCAGCGCGGCCTCGAGCTCGTCGCGCGTGCGCCAGCTCGAGAACAGCGAGCCGTCGGGCTGCAGCAGCACTCCGTCGGCGAGGGGACCCACCGGCACGGGCTCGAAGCCCAGCAGGTCCAGCACTCCGGCGGCGCGGGCGACCGCCTCGGCATCGTCCCCGGCGACCGCGAGGGCACGCCGGGCACCGGCGCCTGCGAGGTGCATGTGCTCCTCGACGTCGTGGTAGCCGATGTGGTTCAGCGTCTTGACCACCCGGCTGTCGACGAGGTGCGCGGCCAGCGCCTCGCTGGTCGACGTCGTGTGGAGGCGGGCGAGCGCCTGGGCGTCCTGCTCCCCCCAGGCATTGGTCGCGTCGATGACCACGGCGCCCGCGAGCTCCGCGGGGTCGATGCGCAGCGCGACGTGCAGCGGCACCGTCAGCACCACCACGTCGGCGCGGCCGATCTCCGGACGGGGAACGGCCCGCGCCCCGGGGATGCGACGGTGCAGCTCGGCCAGCGGCAGGCGCCCGGCGATCCGCACGTCGAGCCCGCTGCGCACGGCCAGGCGGCCGATCGCGGTGCCGATCCTGCCGGGGCCCACGATCCCGATCGACGCGGGGGCCACCGGGTGCTCGGGGGCGTCGTCGTCCGCAGCGGCGCGCTCGCGGCCCGCGGCGGCGGCGCGTAGCAGCTGGCGGGCCAGGGCGTCATTGCGCCGGAACACGGGAGAGTTGGTGCGGGGGCGCGAGAAGGCGCCGACGGGCAGCTCGGAGGTCCACGGGCCGATGGCCCACAGGCCCGCGCGGGGCGTGCCGTCGGGGCCGACGACCCGCTGCTCGGCGTCGATCTCGAGCAGCCCCCGGGTGCCGGGGGCCTCACGGCCGATGCTGGAGGCGCCGGTGGTCGGGGCGCCCGTGCTGAGGGCGTCCGTGCTGAGTGCGCCGGAGCTCCCGGTGAGCGCGCTGAGGGCTCCGGCGGTCGCGGCGACCGCGCTCTCCACGTCGGCGCGCACGTCGCCGACGACCGCGGCGACCTCATCCCGACCCGTGACGCCCCGCGGACGCACGAGGTCGCGGAGCAGCGGATTGGCGGAGTCGGCGAGGGTCTGCTCGGGCAGGAAGGCGTCGATGAGGGCGGTGGCCTCGGCGCGGGCGCCGGTGCCGCCCTCGGCGACGAACAGGCCGCTGGTCTCATCGGCCTCGACGCGCAGACGGGGACCGAGGAACCGCACGATCCCGGCCCGCTCGAGGGCCAGGAGCTGGTGGAGGCGGTGGGGCGGCGGACCGGAGTCCACGAAGCTGAACACGGAGTGCCACCAGGTCGGGTAGGCCCCGGCGGAATCGGCGTGCAGGCGCGAGGCCGGCAGGAGGGTCACCAGGGCGCCCGTGATGCGCAGCAGCACCTGGAAGAGGGCGCGGGCGTCGTGGGTGTCGCCGACGGTGCGGGCGGCGAGGTCGTTCTCGATGTGTCGGACCACGGCGTCGCGGGTCAGGCGGCGCACGTCGCACGGGGGCACGAGGCCGCGCGGCTCGAAGGTGCGGTCCGAGACGAGCCACCGCAGCGGGTCGTCGAGCCACGCGAGCTGCGGATCCTCCTCGGGGCCGGGGACCCCGGGGACGGCCCGGGCGATCTCCGCGGCGATGAGCGGCAGGACGTCCTCGGTGAAGCGCACCGTGCCCTCGGCGTCCTCGGCGGCGCGCAGGCGCTCGTCGGTGACGAAGGCGAGGTCTCGTGGTCCCGCGGGCTGGTCCTCGCCCGTGACCTTCGAGTGGTACGGGGCGCCGCGACGCGAGCCCACCCACAGGCGCGGCTCCTCGCCGGAGGGGAGGTAGCGCAGTCGGCCGGGCTCGGCGGGCGTCGGGCACGGCTCGAAGTGCCCGCCACGGCCCTGGGTGAGCAGGGACAGCAGGTCCACGAATCCCAGGCCCATGCCCCGGACGATGACCTCCTGACCGGCGCCGATGACGCTCAGGTCCGCGTCGCGTGCCTGCGAGGGCGGGACGTAGGCGCCACCGTGGCGGCGCGCGAAGGCGGCCAGCTCATGGCGCGCGGGGGTCAGGCGGGCGTCGGTGTGGCCGGTGGCCAGGACGACGAGGTCGGCGTGCAGTGCGGGCCCGTCGGCCAGGTCGATGCGCCAGCCGTCGGCGGGGTGGGGCGTCGCGGTGCTCGCGCCGCTCTCCGGGATCGCGGCATCGCCATCGCCCGGCACGGGCTCCGCCGGCGCCCGGCCCTCGGGGCCGATCCCGGTGGCGACCGTCCGGTGCAGGTGCACGCTCACCTCACCCGGGAGCGAGGCCAGCACCTCCCCCGCGTAGCTCTCGAGGTACAGCGCCTGCAGGCGACGGCTCGCGAACGATCCCTCGGTGAGCGCCTCGATCTCGGCCTTCAGACCCGTGGCGGCAGTGGGCGCGGGGATGCGTCCGGAGCGGATGCCCTCGGCCCACTCGGCGAGGGTGGGGCCGGGGACGACAGGGCCCTCCATCGTCACGGTCTCGTCGGTGTGGATGGTGACGTCGGCGGCGCGCGAGTTCATGAGGAGCAGGGGGCTCTCCTCGGCGCTCCAGATGCGTCCGGCGCCCGGCATGTGCGGTTCGACGAGGTCGATGCGCAGGTCCCTGCCCTCCAGCAGCTCGGCACTCGCGGCGAGGCGCTCGAGCACGCCCAGGGCCCGCGGTCCGCCGCCCACGACGACGAGGCGCACGGGGGCGCTGCGACCTCCCGAGGTGTCCGAGACCATGTGCATTCCCTTTCCGACGTGCGTGTGTGACGCCATGTGGAGGGGCCATCGGCCCTCCCTTGCATCCACATTAGGGTGGCTTATAGATTCCAGCACCGCAAGAAATGGCCGACGTGACGTTCACACGACGCCACGTCCCCCACGCCACCGTCGGGAAGGTCCCGCCATGTCCACCACCCCCACGCTGCGCGGCCACGAGGCCGCCTCCGCCGCCGGCGGGTCGACCGCGGCCGACAGCGCCGACGCCGGCCACGGCACGGAGACCGGGACGGGCACGACCTCCGGTAACGCGCCCGATTCCGGTCGCGACGCCGGGTCCAGTCACGAGTCCGGGTCCGGTCGCGACGCCGGGTCCGGTCGCCACGCCGAATCGGGTCGCGAGACCGGACCCCGCATCGACCCGGCCCTCGCGGAGACCTCCCGCCTGCGGATCGTCACGGCCCGCCACCCGGGCCGGATCGCCCTGACCGTGCTCGCCGGAATCGTCGTGGCGGTCATCGGCGTCTCGCTTCTGACCAACCCCCGCTGGGAGTGGGGCGTGGTGGGCGAATGGTTCTTCGCCGTCTCGATCATCCGCGGGCTCCTGGAGACCCTCAAGCTCACGGTGCTCGCCGGGGTGGTCGGCTTCGGGCTGGGCCTGGTGCTCGCGCTCATGCGGCTGTCCGGCTCGGGGCTGGCGCGCGGCGTGTCCTGGACGTTCTCGTGGGTGTTCCGCTCGACGCCGCTGCTGGTCCAGCTGCTGCTCTGGTACAACCTCGGCTACCTCTACCAGCGCGTCGTGATCGGCATTCCGTTCACCGACGCGACGCTGTTCGACGCCCGCACGAGCGACCTCATGACGCCGTTGCTCGCCGCGATCCTGGGCCTCGGCCTGCACCAGGCCGCCTACGCCTCCGAGCTGATCCGCGGGGGCATCCTCTCGGTCGACGCCGGGCAGCTCGAGGCCGCCAGCGCCCTGGGCATCCCGGCGCGCGACCGCTCGCTGCGGATCGTGCTGCCGCAGGCCATGCGGGCGATCCTGCCCGGCGCGTTCAACGAGATCATCGGCCTGGTCAAGGGCACCTCGGTCGTGTTCGTGATCGCCCACGCCGAGCTGTTCTTCACCATCCAGCTGATCTACGGCCGCACCCAGGAGGTGCTGCCCATGCTGCTCGTGGCGACCCTCTGGTACGTCGTCATCACCTCGGTGCTCTCGATCGCGCAGTACTACATCGAGCGCCACTACGCCAAGGGCGCGGTGCGCGTCCTGCCGCCCACGCCGCTGCAGCGTCTGCGCGCCGCGATCCGTCGGGACGCGCACCACGCCGCGGCGCGCCGCGATGCCGCCCGCCGACCCGCCGACTCCTCGGAGGCCTCCCTGTGACCACCGACCTCACCCCCGCGCGGAGGACCACCGATCCCGCGACGCCGAACCGCACCACGTCCGGACGTGCGACGCCCAGCCGCACGACGCCGGGCGGTGACAAGCCGTCCGACAGCACGTCCCAGGACCGCTCCTCCGCCGCCGATGCCGCGCGCACGGGCGGTCGCGTCGAGGTCGTCGGCGTCCACAAGTCCTTCGGGGACCTCGAGGTGCTGCGCGGCATCGACCTCGTCGTCGAGCCCGGCGGCGTCACCGCGATCCTGGGCCCGTCCGGCTCGGGCAAGTCGACGCTGCTGCGCACCATCAACCACCTCGAGACCCTCGATGCGGGCGTCATCGCGATCGACGGCGAGCTGATCGGCTACCGCCGCTCCGGCGACGTGCTCCACGAGCTGACCGAGAAGGAGGTGCTGCGCCAGCGCACGCGGATCGGCATGGTGTTCCAGAGCTTCCACCTGTTCGGGCACATGACCGCGCTGCAGAACGTCGCCGAGGCGCCGCGCCGCGCCCTCGGGGTGCCCAAGGCCACGGCGCTCGCCCGTGCCCGGGCGCTCCTGGAGCGCGTGGGCCTGGCCGACAAGGCCGGCGAGTACCCCCGCCGGCTCTCGGGCGGCCAGCAGCAGCGGGTCGCCATCGCCCGGGCTCTGGCCCTGGACCCCCACGTCCTGCTGTTCGACGAGCCCACCAGCGCCCTGGACCCCGAGCTCGTCGAAGAGGTGCTGACCGTGATCCGCGATCTCGCCGAGGCCGGGACCACGCTCGTCATCGTCACCCACGAGGTCGCCTTCGCCCGCGATGTCGCCGACACCGTCGTCTTCATGGACGACGGCGTGATCGTCGAGCAGGGCCCGCCCACTGAGGTCATCGACCACCCGCAGCACGAACGCACCCGCGCCTTCCTGGCCCGCGTGCACTGACGCGGGGCCGTCGCCACCATCCATCGACCACGCCCGTCGCGCATCGCAGCCGGGCGTCGCACCACCAGCATCGGAGCCTTCCCATGACCTCTCCCCGCCGTCCCGACCGCGCCCCGCGCACGTCCCGCACCTCCGGCGTCGGTCGCCTCGCCCGCTTCGTCGACGCCTCTCGCCCGGGCCGGGAGCCTCGTGCTTCCGACGCAGTCCGCGGTTCCCGCGCTCGGCGCCCCGACAGCGCCGACCCCATCGCCAGCGCGCCCGCGCACCTGAGCCGACGGGCCCTGACCATCACCGGCCTGCTGCTCCCGGGCCTCGCGCTCGCGGCCTGCGCGGATCCCGTGGCGGACAGCGGCGCTGCGGGCGGCGCGGCGACCGGCGCCTCCGACGGGGGCGGCGCCTCGACCGGCACGGTCGACACCAGCGGCACCCAGAAGCTCATCCGCTCGACCAAGGACGAGGCGATCGCCGCGCTCGTGCCCCCGGAGATCGCCGCCGACGGCAAGCTCACGATGGCCACGAGCGCGGGCGGCACCCCGCCGCTGAGCTTCCTGGCCGACGACAACAAGACCACCATCGGCTCCGAGGTCGACATCGCGCGGCTCGCCGCCGACAAGCTGGGCCTCGAGCTGGACGTGCAGCTCACGAGCTGGGAGAACTGGCCGCTCAAGCTCGAGGCGCGGGAGTACGAGGTGGTGCACTCCAACGTCGGCATCAACGCGGAGCGTCTGCAGAAGTTCGACTTCGCCTCGTACCGCGCGGCCTTCATGACCTTCCTGGCCAGCAAGGACGCGGACTTCGAGCTGAGCGACGCCGAGTCGATCACCGGCCGGATCATCGCGGTGGGCAACGCGACCAACCAGGAGAAGATCCTGACGGCGTGGAACGAGCAGCTGACCTCGGAGGGCAAGGAGCCCGCCGAGCTCAAGAACTACTCCTCGGACGCCGACGTGCTCCTGGCCCTCGGATCCGGTCGCATCGACGCCTACTTCGCGCCGTTCGCGAGCCTGACCTACACGGCCAGCAAGCGCGAGGAGTTCGTGACCCAGGGCAAGGTGGACGCCGGATGGCCCCACCAGACCCTGGTCGCCGCGACGTTCCCGCGCGGGAGCGGCCTCGCCGATCCCTACGCCAAGGCGATCAACGCCCTGATCGCCGAGGGCACCTACGGCCAGGTCCTCGAGCGCTGGGGGCTGACGGAGGAGGCCGTCACCGAGTCCGCCGTCCACACCGCGGAGAACCCGTGAGCAGGGCGGGGCGCGGGGGCTTGCTGGCGGGCGGGGGTCTGCCGCCGGGCGACGGGTCGATTCCGACCGGGAACCTGCCTCTGGGCGGGGGCGCGGGCCCGTTGGGCATCCGGAGTCCGCTGCGTGCGGGACCACTTCGCTCAGCACGGCCCATATACGGCACACGTGAACGAGGACGTCCCGTCACCCCATGGCACGCGCCGATCCTGCCCAGCCTCGGCACGTCGCACCGGCACTCCGGGCCCGCCAGCCCCGCCAACGTCCTCGTGGCCACCACGGACACCACGGACACCACGGACACCACGGACACCACGGACACGGTCCCAGCGACCGCCGCCACCACCACTGTCGCAACGCCCGCGGCCCCCGCCCGGGCCATCACGACCGCGACCATGGACACCACCACCCCGTTCCGCACCGCCCCGAGGAGCACCCGATGACCACGCCCCACCCCGCACCCGCCGGACCGCCGCTGCTGGCGGTCGACCTCGTCACCACCCCCGCGCTGCTCGGGCCCGTCCAGAGCCTGGCCCGCGGGCTCGAGGCCGCCGGGATCGGCGCCCTGACCCTGAGCGACGGAGGCCCGCACCCCGTGCACATCGCCGCGTCCCTCGCCCCCGCGACGAGCGCGATCGCGCTGATCCCTCGCACCGATGCCGTCTACGTCGAGCCCTTCCACCTCGCGACCCAGCTCATGAGCCTGGACCACGTCAGCGCGGGCCGTGCAGGCTGGCTCGTCGAGGCCCGCACCGACGAGGCGACCGCCGTCGCCGTGGGCCGCGAGCTCCTGGACGCCGACGCCACGCAGCGCGAGGTCGCCGACGTGATCGCCGCCCAACGCCTCGTCTGGGACTCCTGGACCGACGACGCCGTGGTGCGCGACACCACCCGCGGCGTCTACATCGACGCGACCCGCCTGCAGTACGCGGACTTCGAGGGCGCGACGTTCAGCGTCCGCGGCCCCTCGATCACACCCCGCTCCCCGCAGGGCCTCGTGCCGGTGCTCGTGGCCGACGAGGACCGCGAGGTCGTCGGCGACGAGGCGACGGCCCTGGCCGATGGGCGCGTCCTGGACGTGCACGTCGCCGGCGGCGCGGAGGCCGGGGAGATCGCCGCGGCAGTCCGCGCGGTGATCGGATCGCCGGAAGGCGTCGCACACGGTGCACCCGACGCGACCACGAGCGGGCCGACCACCTCGACATCAGCGAGCCCGACCGCGGCCCTTGCACCTGCTCCTGCTCCTGCTCCTGCTCCTGCTCCTGCTCCTGCTCCTGTGATCGTCCGTCTCATCGGCCTCGATCCCGCCGCCGACCTCGCCGCCCGGGTCTCCGCCGCCGCCTCCGCGCTGCGCGAGGAGGGGCTGATCGCGCCTGCCCCATCGGCGGGCGACACGTTGCGGGACCAGCTCGGCCTCGCCCGTCCCGACGTCGTCATCGACCCCTCACGGCGCTCGGACCGCGCCCGCCGCGCCGAGGTCGCCTGACCCCACGGGCACGACTGCCGCCGGGGCGCCCGTCCCCGCATTCGGTCCGCAGCGGCATCTCCGGCCCTCCAGCTCCGCACCTGTCCACCTCCATCCCCCGATCCCGACCGGCCGCCACCGCTCCGTTCCGCACGGCACGACACGGCACCGCACCGCACCGCACCGCACCGCACCGCACCGCACCGCACCGCACCGCACCGCACCGACGCCATCCTCGCGACCCAACCGACCCGCACCAGCACCAGCACCAATCGCGCAGGCCCCGCCCCATCCACCGCCACCACCGAGGAGACCCGATGACCTCGACCACCGCCCCCGACCGCACCGCCGCCGCACCCGGCTCGGCCGCCCACCCGATCCACCCCGAGCACACGCCGTCCGGCACCCTGCAGCTCGGCATCTTCTTCCAGGGCGTGAACTCCTCCACCGTGTGGCGCCTGCCCGAGAGCGGCGACCAGGTCGCCTGGGACTCCTTCGCGCACATCGTCCGCACCGCCCAGCGCGGCATCTTCGCGGCATTCTTCCTCGGCGAGGGGCTGCGGCTGCGAGAGCACCGCGGAGTCCCCCTCGAGCTCGATGTCGCCGGCCGGCCGGACGCGCAGACCCTGCTCGCGGCGCTGGCGACGATCACCGAGGACATCGGCCTCGTCGCCACCCAGAACACCACCTACAACGACCCGGTGGATCTCGCGCGTCGGCTGCAGACCCTCGACCTGCTGTCCGGTGGCCGAGCGGCTTGGAACGTCGTGACCACGGACAACGCATGGACGGGTGAGAACTTCCGCCGCGGCGGCTACCTCGACCACGAGGACCGCTACATCCACGCCGCGCAGTTCGTCGAGATCGCCCAGCGCTACTGGCGCGGCCTGCCCATCGACCACCACGGACAGCATTACGACGTCCGCGCCCAGGGGTCCCTGCCCCGCTCGGCGCAGGGCGAGCCGGTGCTGTTCCAGGCCGGTGTCTCCCCCACGGGCAGGGACTTCGCCGCCCGCACGGCCGACGTCATCTTCTCCCCGTACGGCGACCTCGACGGTGCCACCGAGTTCCGCCGCGACATCGTCGAGCGCAGCATCGCCGCAGGTCGCGACCCGGGCGCGGTCCAGATCATGCCCGGTGCCGAGTTCGTGCTGGCCGCGACCGATGCCGAGGCGGAGGACAAGCTGGTGTGGCTGCGCGAGCAGCAGATCGGCCCGCAGCAGGCCGTCGCCTATCTCGAGCAGTTCTGGGGCCGCGACCTCTCCGACTTCGACCCCGACGGGCCCCTGCCCGACGTGCCGCCGGAGGTCGAGGAGTCCGACGTGACGCGCGGCTCGGGCTTCCAGTTCGGCAAGGCCCAGGAGCTGACCCGGGAGTGGCGCGAGATCGCCGCCGCCAACGACTGGTCGATCCTGCAGTTCGTGCGCGACAAGCAGGGCGGGCGCCGCGGCGCGTTCGTCGGCGGCTACGACACCGTGGCCGACCGCCTCGCGCAGTACGCCGCGGTGGGCGCCATCGACGGCCTGAACATCACGCCGTGGCTCATCCCGACGGGCCTCGACGACATCGTCGACCACCTGGTGCCCCGCCTGCAGGACCGCGGCGTCTACCCGCCCGAGTACGTGGGCCACACGTTGCGCGAGAACCTGGGGTTGCCGATCCCGGAGTGACGGCGACGTGGGCGACGGCCGGCGACATCCGGCACCACCGGGGCGTCGGGATTCACCGGACTGCCAAGCACTGCCGGAGTGATGGGGTTCGTCGGAGCGACGAACGTGGCCGACATGACGGAGATGGCCAGATCGACCGGCGCCGAAGGACGACCGAGCCCAGGACCGGCGAGAGCGGGGCGCCAGCGGCTCCTTCCGTGCGTTCCGGCTCCCGCAACGGACATGCCTGGCCCGCATTCCGAGACGTGAGTCCAGCAGCGGGCCCTTCGGAGCGGGTGTCCTTCCGATGGGCGGTCAGCGGCGGGCGCTCCGCACCGCGGTGTGCACTCACCGGCGTCCTGTGCCACCACCTCTGCACCGGTGCGCACGCGATGGCACTGGACGCCGGTGAGTGCACGCCCACAGCCCAACCCACCGATCCGGCCTCGATCCCACCGAGCCTGAGCACGGGCAACCGGCCCCACCGGCCACGCTCCACGTACCCAAGCACGGGCGCCGGCACGCGCCCGGCCCGAGCTGCCCGGGCCTCGCCCAGTCCTATCCGATCCGGCCCGTTCGGGTCAGGCTTGCCTGTCCTGCCGCGGTCCGGCCTGGCCCACGATGGCCCGGCCCGCCCCCGCCCGGCCCGGTCCGTGATCGCCCGGCCCGCCCCCGCCCGGCCCCTCTGGCCTGGTCTGCCCTGGCCCCGTCTGCCTTGCCCCGGCCGACCCCGCCCTGCCCTGCCCCAGCCCGGCCCGGCCTGATCTGCCCTGGCCTGGCACGCCCTGGCCCGCCCCGGGTTGAAGGCACCCCTTGAGCAAGCTGATCTCGCACCCGCCCGGCGCTCCCCCGACATCGCGTCCGACCACCCCGGCGTGCACTCACCGGCGTCCAGTGCAGTCAACACCTGCACCGGTGCAGGCGTGACTGCACTGGACGCCGACGTGTGCTCACCCCCGCTCGGCCCGCTCCACCACTCGACGCGCATCCCCCCCCGCTTGGCCCGCCCCATCACCCACGGCACCGTCCTCCCCCCTCACCCTCACCCCGCCGCACCCGCACCCACCCACCACCCCCGCAGTCCACGATCAGCCGACGATGCGACGATGGCCCCTACCCGCTCACGCCCGGTCCACGGGCGCCGCCCGCGACCTCCGCGGGACGATCCCCACCCGGTCCCGCCGACCGCCCGATCCGGAAGCACCCATGCGCCTGTTCTCCACTCCTGCCCGACTGTTCCGCGTCCTCGCCGTGGCCGAGATGATCACGTGGGCGCTCCTGCTCATCGGGATGTTCGTGAAGTACGTGCTGCAGGCCGGAGGTGGCGTGGTCAGCGTCGCCGGGCCCATCCACGGCTTCGCGTTCCTCGCGTACGTGCTGGTCACGGTGCTGGTGGCGATCGATCAGCGGTGGAAGGCGGGCACCGTCCTGCTGGGCATCGGCTCGGCGATCATCCCGTTCCTGACATGGCCCTTCGAGCGCTGGGCCGAGCGTCGCGGGCTGCTGGGCCGCAGCTGGCGGCTGCGGGACGAGCCCGCCCGCGGCCCGCTCCAGACGGTCGTCGCCGCGGCCGTGCGCCGCCCCGTCGCGGCAGGGCTCATCGGCCTGGCCGTGGTGGTGGTCGTCTTCGTGGCCCTGCTCATCGCGGGCCCGCCCACCCAGATGGGCCACTGACCACTCCGAGGATGTGGACCCGCTCACCCCATAAGCATTCCTAGGGTCCTGCTCGTACACTGCTCGGATGGATCCTCGACGACTGCTGATCTTCCGCACCGTGGTGCGCAACGGTTCGATCGGTGCGGGTGCCCGGGAGCTCGGGTGGACGCAGCCCGCCGTGTCCCAGCACCTCGCCGCCCTCGAGAAGGAGGTCGGCACCCAGCTGCTGCTGCGCAGCTCCTCCGGCGTGACCCCCACCGAGGCCGGGCACCGCCTGTCCATCCACGCGGAGTCGATCGCCGCGCAGCTGCATGCCGCCGAGGAGGAACTGGCCGACATCACGGCCCTGCGCCGCGGCCGGGTGCGCTTCGCGACCTTCCCGTCGGCCGCCGCGGTGTTCCTGCCGCCGGCGCTGGCGCGCATGTCGGAGGTGGCCCCCAAGGTGGAGGTGTCCTTCGCCGAGCTCGAGCCGCCGGACGCGATCCCCGCCCTGCTGGACAACGAGCTCGACCTGGCGATGGTGTTCCGCTACGGCTGCACCGACATCGACGCCGAGGGCACCCTCGAGTGGACACCTCTGCTCGAGGATCGTGTCCTGGCGATCCTGCCGCGGGAGCATCCGCGCGCGGAGGATCCCGAGCTGACCCTCGCGGACCTGGCCAAGGAGAACTGGATCGCCGGCTGTGAGCGCTGCCGCGCGAACCTCGTGGCGCGTGCCCGGGAGGCCGGTTTCACGCCGAGGATCCGCCACTCCACCGACGACGCGACCGTCGTCCAGCGCCTCATCACCCACGGTGCGGGCGTGGCCCTGCTGCCCGACATCACGCTCGAGGCCTCGCCCTCGGACCAGGTGGTGGTGCGCGCGCTGCCCGAGCTGGTCCCGCGCACGATCGGCCTCATCAACCGGCGAGGCGCCCTGTCGATCCCGGCCGTGGCCGCGCTGCGGGACGCCCTGGTCGCCGAGACCTCCGAGCGCGCGGTCGAGGCCGCGCTGATCTGAGGATCCGGCCCCGGCACACGGGTTCACGGGCCCGTCGGTCCCAGGCGGCGCGGGCTAGGCTGGTCCCATGACCGAGCGAGGGTCCGCACCGCAGACCGAGGGCATCCCTGCCCGCGCCTGGCTGCGGCCGGTCCTGTTCCTGCTCGGCGGTCTCGCCGCCGCGGTCCTGCTGTACCTCGTGGGCCAGACGATCGCGGCCATCGTCCTCGCACTCCTGACGCTGTTCATGGCGTACTGGACGTCGCCGCTGCGCAGCGGTCAGCACGTCCCCTTCGCCGACGCGATCGCCCGCCGCGATCCGGGCCACGCGATCATCCTGTGGGCCCCCGGGGATCCGCTGTCGGCGCGCCTGCAGACGGCCGTCCGGGGCGATCGGGACGACGTGTCCTGGGTCAACGTGTACCGGGACCCGGAGGCGGCGTCGTTCCTCGACTGCAGCGGGGGACGCGGCGCGATCCCGCTGGTGATCGTGGGCGACGAGATCGTGCGCCGGGCCACCGTGGGCCAGTACCTCGACGCCCGCGCCCACGAGCCGGTCCAGGACGCCTCGGACTCGTCCTCCCCCACGGCCTGACCCGGACGCCGCGCGCGTCTCCGGTCCGACGGTCCGGAGCCCGCCGGGAACGCCGACCCGGCGCCCCGCCCCTCACTCCTGCGCGAACGCCCCGATCACGAGGTTCCACGGCCGCACCACGCGACCGGCCACCAGGCCCTCACGGCGGAACGGGTCCTCGTCGAACACCGCCAGGACGTCCTCGACGGACTCGCCCTGGACGATGATCAGCGCGCCGGGCGCGCCGTCGTCGGCCCAGGGGCCCGAGGCCTTGAGCACCCCGCGCTCGTGCAGGCCGCGCAGGAAGGCGCGGTGCTCGGGACGGTGCTCGTCCAGGCGCGCGGTGTCGTCGGCATACGTGTAGGTCACGGCGAACAGGCTCATGCTGAGATCACTCCTCCTGCGAGCAGGCCCATGAGGACCAGCGCGACGATGATGCGGTAGACGATGAACGAGGTGAACGAATTCTTCGAGACGAACCGCAGCAGCCAGGCGATCGCGGCGTACGCGACGACGAACGACACCACGGTCGCGATGATCGTCGGCACCCAGCCCACGGTCTCGGAGATGTCGTCGAACGAGGTCACGGCCTGCATGGCCCCCGCGGCGACGAGCGCCGGGATGCCCATGAAGAAACTGAGGCGGGTCGAGGTCACGCGATCGTAGCCGAGCGCGAGGCCCGCGGAGATGGTCGCGCCGGAGCGCGAGACGCCTGGGAACAGCGGGGACAGCGCCTGGAATCCGCCGATGATCAGCGCGTCGCGGATCGAGATGTCCTGCATCTCCTTCGGGTCCGCGCGCAGAGCGGCCATGCGGTCGGCGGCCCACATCGCCGCGGACCACACGAGCAGCGCGATCGCGACGACCCACAGGTTGCGCAGGCCACCCTCGATGAGGTCCCGGAACGCCAGCCCCACGACGGCCACGGGGATCGATCCGAGGATGATGCCCCAGCCCAGGGTGTAGTCGGGATCCCGGCGCGCCTCGGCCCCGGCGAGTCCGCGGAACCACGCGATGACGATCCGCACGATGTCCTTGCGGAAGAAGAGCACGGCGGCGAGGATCGCGCCGATCTGGATGACGGCCGTGAACGCGGTGATCCCGCGGCCCTCGATGTCGTGCCCCAGCAGCTTCTCGATGATGGTGAGGTGGCCGGTGCTGGAGACCGGCAGGAACTCGGTGATGCCCTCGACGATGCCGAGGATGACGGCGTGGAGCCAGTTCACGTGCGGGGTCTCCTGAGTGCGCGGGGGCTGAGGCGGGTGGAACCTCTTGAGGCTACGACTCACCGGCCCGGCCCCGCGCCGGACGCGGAGGATCCGGCAAGGCTTCACACGATCCGCACCGGTCGTGCGGCGGGCGGGACGATGTGGAAGGCTCAGGGCCGACGGTCTTTCGCGGCACGCGACGCCGGGCGGGAGCCGGGCGACCGGCCGCGCCGGGCACGGAGGGAACGCAGACGATGGACGACGGCGAGACCACGATTCCTGCGGACCGCGCTGCGTCCGCTGTCCCACCGCGCGCCGGCATCACCCCGGACGCCGCACCCGAGCGCGACTGGGACCCGCTGGCGTCGACCCGCACCCCCGCGGATCCGCCGCTGGACGTGCTGCTCTCGGGCACCGTGTTCTTCGACCTGGTGTTCACGGGACTGGCCCGGATGCCCCGGCCCGGCGAGGAGCTGTGGTCCGAGGGCATGGGCTCGTGCCCCGGCGGGATCGCCAACCTCGCCACCGCGACGGCGCGCCTGGGGCTGCGCACGGGGCTGGTGGCGGGCTTCGGCGACGATGCGTATGCGGACTGGATGTGGGACACGCTGTCCCACGACGAGGGCATCGACCTGTCCGCCTCGCGACGCTTCGCGGGCTTCCACTCCTCCCTCACGGTGTCGATCGCGACCGACGGGGATCGGGCGATGGTCACCCACGGCCACCCGCTGCCGGAGCCGCTGAGCGACCTCGTGGGCGGTGCGCCGCGGGCCCGGGTCGCGATCGTCGACCTCGCGGGCGAGACGTCGTGGTGGGCGCAGCTGGCCGCGCAGGGCACCCGGATCATCGCCGACATCGGCTACGACGAGACGGAGCGCTGGGACCCCGCGGACCTCGCGCCGCTGGCGCACTGCCACGCCTTCACGCCCAACGCCGTCGAGGCCATGCGGTACACCCGCACCGAGACCCCGGACCGTGCGGTGCGCGCCCTCGCCGAGCGGGTGCCCCTCGCGGTCGTGACCGACGGGGCCTCGGGCAGCTACGCGATCGACGCGACGACGGGCGAGGAGGCGTACTGCCCGGCGGTGCCCGTCACCGCGCTCGACACCACCGGCGCAGGCGACGTGTTCACCGCGGCGATCACCCTGGGCACGCTCGCCGAGCAGCCCCTGCACGATCGCCTGAAGTTCGCCTCGCTGTGCTCGGCGCTCGCGGTCCAGCAGTTCGGCGGCTCGCTCGCCGCTCCCGGCTGGGGCGACATCTCCGACTGGTGGCGCTGCATGACCCGCACGGCCGACGAGGGCGACCTCCGCGCGGCCTACACCCGCGACCGGTACCGCTTCCTCGACGACCTGGTGCCCGATCATCCCGTGCAGGGGCGTCGCCGGGCCCAGGGCACGTTCGCGCTGCGTTCGGACGCGGGGGCCTGACCGCCGGGGCCCCGTGACCGCGGGGCGCCGGGGCTCAGGACCGCGTGCACCCGGTGGCGTGGCCGTCAGGGCCCTCGTCGGTGCGAATGTCGGCACCGCGGTCGTCGCCGCCGATGTGATCGGCGACACGGGGACCGGTAGTCTGCCGCCATGACCCATCCCGCTCCCGGCGCCCGGACGCCCGGCCCGTTGCCCACCGGGCCCGTGCCTGCTCCGTCGACGCCCGGACCTGCCGGTCCGACGCCACCACCCACCGGGACGGCGCCCGCTCCGTTCCCCTCCGCCCCCTCTCCCGAGGACTTCCCCACGACCGTCGGCAACGACGGGCGGATCGCCTGGGCGCTCGGGCTGCTCGGGGTCCTCGGATTCCCCGTCATCGCCGCCCTCGCGATGTCGATCACGATGATCGTGCTGGGCCTGCTGCAGCGGAAGAAGAACCCGGTGGCCGCACGGACCGGGCGCAATGCGGCGATCTTCGGCGCGACGGTCCTCGCGTCGGTCCCGATCTTCTTCGGGCTGCTCTTCTTCGGGCTCCCCCGGGAGCCCACTCCTGAGCCGCCGATCGCTGCCCTCATCGCCATCCCCTTCGGGATCTGGATGATCCTGGGCGGGCCGATCACGGGCGTCGTCATGGGCATCATCGCCCTCGTGCGTCCGGTGTCCCGGGACAGGGCCGCGAAGATCCTCGCGACCACGCCTGTGCCGTCCCCTCCAGGACACTGACCTCGGAAGGACCCCCGCCATGACGACGTCGACGCCTGCGGCCGGCCCTCACGCCACCACCCCCGAGGACTTCCCGGGCTCGATGCTGACCGACGGGCGGATCGCGTGGCTCCCGGGGTTCCTGGGGGTCCTCGGGGTGCTCGTCCTCGTCGGCGGTCCACCGTTCCTCGGGTACATCTCGATGTCCGTGGCGTGGGTGATCCTCGGCCTCCTGCAGCGGACGAATCCGGTGGCCCGTCGTACCGGACGTCGCGCGGCGATCGTCGGCGGGGCCCACCTGCTGCTGCTCGCGGCGGTCCTGGGAGTACGGACCGCGCTCACAGGAGCCACCGTCGAGACGGCCGAACCCTTCGATGTGATGCTGGTCTTCCCCGGAACCGTCTACATCGTCATGCTCGCGCCACTGGTGGGGATCACCCTGGGGGTGATGGCGCTGATCGCCCCCATCTCCCGCGCGCGGGCCGCGCGCGCCCTCGCACGCCGATGAGGACTGCCCCTGGCCGTCCCGGGCCGTTCGCGATCCGGGTGCCGCTCCGGGAGCAGGCCGCCCGATGAGCGCACCGCGCGCCCCGGTCCGGCCGGAGGACTTCCCCGCACGCGCCTCCCAGGACGGCCGCATCGCCTGGTTCCTCGGCTTCCTGGGGCTTCTGGATCTGCTCGTGCTCGTGGGAGTGCCCGCGCTGGGCTACGTCACCATGTCGCTCGGGCTCGTCGCGGTGGGCCTGCTGCAACGGCGCAACCCGGTCGCCCGCGGCACGGGCCGCAGGGCCGCGCTCCTGGGCAGCGTGAACCTGGCGGTCCTCGCAGCCCTGCTGCTGCGGGGCCTGCTCCCGCCGGCCACCACCGCCGCCGCCGGTGAGGCCGTCGAGGCCGGCGGGCTGCCGCTGCTGGTGATCTGGGTGTTCTCCGGCGGCTCCCTGTTCGGGGTGGCCCTGGCACTCCTCGCGCTGCTCGTGCCCGTCTCGCGGACCCGGGCGACGACGGTCCTCGCCCGCGCGGCGGCTCGGCGCGCGGGCCGACGGCCGGCTCGACCGCCGCAGTTGCCGCCGCAGACCCCGCCGCATCCGTCGCACTGAGTCCGCGGTCCCGCCGCCCCGGGAATCCCCCCGCACCGGGACCTCCGACCCCATGACGGGGGCCACCGCACGGAGTAGCGTCGGAGACATGAAGAAGCTCATCGACTCCCCCGACACCGTCGTCGCGGATGCGCTCGAGAGGATGGCCCTGGCCCACCCCCGTACGCTCCGGGTCGACCTCGACAACCGCCTCGTCCTGCGCGCCGAGCCCAAGGAGCAGGGCAAGGTCGCCCTCGTCTCCGGCGGCGGCAGCGGGCACGAGCCCCTGCACGGCGGCTTCGTGGGCCACGGCATGCTCGATGCCGCTGCGGCCGGCGAGGTGTTCACCTCCCCCGTGCCCGATCAGATCCAGGCCGCGACCGCCGCCGTGGACCGCGGCGCGGGCGTGCTCTACATCGTGAAGAACTACACCGGCGACATCATGAACTTCGAGATGGCCGCGGAGCTCGCGGACGCCGAGTCCGGGACGGCCGTGCGCACCGTCATCACGAACGACGACGTGGCCGTGCAGGACTCGACCTACACCGCCGGTCGCCGTGGCGTCGCCGGCACCGCGCTCGTGGAGAAGATCGCGGGCGCCGCCGCCGAGGAGGGGAGGTCCCTCGACGAGGTCACCGAGATCGCCGAGCGCGTCAACGCCCGCACCCGGTCGATGGGCCTGGCCCTGACGCCCGTCACCGTCCCGGCCAATGGCAAGCCCTCCTTCGAGCTGGGCGAGGACGAGGTCGAGATCGGCATCGGCATCCACGGCGAGCCCGGCCGTCGGCGCGAGACCATCGCGCCGGCATCGGACCTGGCCCGCACCCTCCTGGACCCGATCCTCGAGGAGCTGCCCGGCGAGGGCCCCGTGCTGCTGCTGGTCAACGGCATGGGAGCGACCCCGCTGCTCGAGCTGTACGTCCTGGCGCGCGATGCCTCGAGGATCCTCGCCGAGCACGGCGTGGAGGTCTCCCGGCACCTCGTGGGCAACTACGTCACGAGCCTCGACATGGCCGGCGCCTCCCTCACCCTGCTGCGGCTGGACGAGGAGCTGACGCGGCTGTGGGACGCGCCCGTGCACACCCCGGCCCTGCGCTGGGACGAGAACGACACCAAGGAGTGAGGACCCCATGACCCAGGACGACACCGCACCCGTGTCCGCGGACGCGGACACCGGCTCTGTCCGGCCCACCGGCACGGTGGACGCCGCGGACCTCGCGGCCTGGCTGCGCCGCAGCGACGAGCTGCTGACCGAGCACGCCGCCGAGCTCAACGACCTCGACGCCGCGATCGGCGACGGCGACCACGGCACCAACATGAAGCGCGGCTTCACCGCCGTCGCCAGGATCCTCGGCGACCTCGAGGGCGGCTCGGTCGACACGCTGCTCAAGAAGGTCGGGGCGACCCTCGTCTCGACGGTCGGCGGTGCCTCCGGCCCGCTGTACGGGACGTTCTTCCTGCGCATGGGCACCTCGCAGGCCGGGGCCGAGACCCTGGACGCGTACGCGCTGCAGTCGGCCCTGCAGGCCGGCGTCGACGGGATCGGACAGCGCGGCAAGGCGATCATCGGCCAGAAGACGATGATCGACGCGTGGGTGCCGGCCCTGGACGCATACGGCCGCACCGCCGATGACCTGGGCCTCGCGCTCCAGGCGGGCGCCAAGGCCGCCGCGCAGGGCCGGGACCAGACCGCGGACCTCGTGGCGATGAAGGGGCGCGCCTCCTACCTCGGCGAGCGCGCCATCGGCCACATCGACCCCGGCGCCGCCTCGACGGCGCTGCTGTGGGAGGCGGCCGCCGAGACCCTCGGCCGGCGAGCGCCCGACGGCGCGGACTCCTCGCAGGACGCGGGCTTCGGCCTCGCGGCGGACGGGACGGCCGTGTCATGACCGGCATCGTCGTCGTCTCCCACTCCCGCGCACTCGCAGACGCCGCCGTCGAGCTCGCCACCCAGATGGTCCGCAGCGGCGGACCCCGCATCGAGATCGCCGCGGGCCTGGCGGACGGGGAGCTGGGCACCGATGCCACCGCGATCTCCGAGGCGATCACCGCGGCCGACGACGAGCAGGGCGTCGTGGTGCTCATGGACCTCGGCTCGGCGATCCTCTCCTCGGAGATGGCGCTGGAGTTCCTGGATCCGGACGTCGCGGCCCGCACCCGCCTGACCTGGGCGCCGTTCGTCGAGGGCCTGATCGGCGCGGTCGTCACCGCCTCGACCGGGGCCGATGCCGAGACCGTCGTCCGGGAGGCCCAGGTGGGCGTCGAGGCCAAGCGCCTGCAGCTCCAGGGGTAGCCCCACAGGGCCGGCGCGCCCATCGATCGACCTCGCGGGGACCTGGACAGCCGTCCGGGTCCCCGCTATCGTCACGCCCATGCATTCCGGAGTTCCGGAATTTCGTAATCGCTGGGAGGTGCGGGCATGGCCGAGGAGACGGCACCGGACGGGTCGAGCGTTCAGGAGCGCCTCGCGCTGCTCGAGGACCAGGTGGCCGCGTTGCTCGAGGAGTCGGGCACCGCGCGCGGCGGCGGACGTGACGGCCGCGGGGAGTCCGGGGAGGCGTCAGCGTCCGGACCCGCACGGGCGACATCCTCCGCGGCGGCAGGCCCGCGGCGCTCCTCGGCCGACCCCGCGCACACCGCGTCGAGCGCCACCGTCGAGGACCCCTACGCCCTCCTGCACACCCTCCAGGCCGATGCCCCTGCCCCGGGCGCCGTCGCGTACGTCGGCTCCGTCGACGTGGGGCTCGGACACGTCGAGTACCAGTGGGGCCGCCCCGCCGACGCCTTGCTCGAGGCCGACTGGGCCGAGCGCGCGGACGCCCTCGCGGCGCTCGGCCACCCGCTGCGCCTGGCGATCCTGCGCCTGCTGCTGGACGCCGAGCGCACGGTCTCCGAGATCGTCGACGCCCTGGACCTGGCCTCCACGGGCGTGGCGTACCACCACCTCCACCAGCTCCAGGGAGCCGGCTGGGTCACCTCGCCGCGCCGCGGCGTCTGGACGGTGCCGCCCCCGCGGATCGTCCCGCTGCTGGCGATCGTCCTCGCGGTCGAGGAGGCCTGAGCCCGGCCGCCCCCATTCGCTCGACCTGACCCCGCGCCACCCCCACAGCTCGACCCGAGCCCGCGCCGCCAGGCACCTCGCCGAGCGCGCGCGGTCCGCGTCGAGACCGCTCACGGACCTGCCCCTGCGATCCCCTCGATTCGACCGTCAAAGAGCTCACCATGACCATCCAGGCACCTCCGACTCCCGATACCCCGCCCCCCGCCGGCGAGCCCGGCCTCTCCACGCCCTCCCGACGCCTGGTGCTCGGGGCAGGCATCCCCGCGGTCCTCGCCCTCGGCGCCACCGTGGCGCTCGGCGCTCCGCGACCCGCCGGCCTCGGGGACGCCACCGGGGATGCGGATCTCGCCGAGGCCCTGGCGCCGCACCTGAAGGGGCACCGGCGGGTGGCCGCGGCGCTCCTCGACGGCACGGACGTCCGTCACGCGGGCTTCGGCACCGACGAGCACGGCCAGTTCGAGATCGGTTCCCTGTCCAAGACCTTCACGGGCGCCCTGGTGCTGGACGGCATGGCTCGCGGCGAGCTGGCGCTCGACAGCACGGTCGCCGAGATCCTGGGATCCAGCGCCGACTCCTCCGCGATCGCCGACAGGACCATCGCCCAGCTGGCCTCGCACTCCGCCGGGATCCCCGGACTCCCGGGCGACGTCGTCAGCCGGACCCTGTGGACGAACGCCCTGCGCAAGAACCCCTACGCCGGGTTCAGCGCCGAGGACGTCATCGGCGACGCTCTCGACAGCACGCCCACGGAACCGGGCCCGGCCGAGTACTCCAACCTGGGAGCCGCCCTCGAGGGCCAGCTCGCCGCCTACGCGGCCGACACCCCCTGGGTGGATCTGCTGCGGTCGCGGCTCCTCGAGCCCCTCGGCATGCAGGAGACCAGCGCCCCGGCCTCGGACGCGGACCTCCCCGACGGCGCGCCCCGAGGTCACGCGGCGACCGGACATCGCGCGGCGCCCTGGACGATGGACGGCTGGGCGCCCACCGGCGGGATCCGGTCCACCGGGGCGGACCTCACCCTCTACCTCCGCTCGATGATCGAGGGCACCAACCCCGGTGCGGGCGGCCTCGAGCCGGTGGCCCAGGCCTCCGACAACGTCGCGGTGGGCGTCAACTGGCACGTCCTCGTGGCCGAGGACATCGTCTGGCACAACGGCATGACGGGCGGCTTCGCCTCCTTCTGCGGCTGGAACCGCGGCACGGGCCGCGGCGTCGTCCTGCTCACCGACACCGCGCTCAGCCTCGACGAGCTCGCGGTCGGCGTGCTCACCGGGCAGGTGGCGTCATGAGCACGATCCTGGCCTATCTGCCCCTGGCCGTGCTGCTCGCCTTCGCCGTCCTCACGGCCCTCGGAGCGGTGTCCCTCCTGAGCCGGCGGCAGCATCCCCTGCGGATCCTGTCCCTGGCCCTGACCAATGCCGCCTACCTGCTGATCTGGGCGCTCCTCATCCCGCTGACCTCGGTGATCGCGATCGCGTGGTGGGTGCTCGTCGTGGCGACGCTCGCCGGGATCGTCGTGGCCTCCGTCCGGGCATCGCGGCCGCTCTCGGTCCCGGCGGCCGATCCCGCGGCGACGCGGGGCCAGGAGAAGCGCCGGCGCCGCACGCTCCGGCAGCTCGGCGCACCGGGCCTCGCCGGCGTCATCGCCAATGGCGCAGTGTTCGTCGCGGTGGCCGTGCTGGCTCTGGTGGCCGGGTGAGCGGAGTCCCGGCGGCCCGCACGCCGGGGCCTCGCTCGCCCGGCGTGCGGGGCCTTCCTCGGCTCCCGCACCGGCGCTATCGGCCCCGGATGGGCAGCCAGTCGAGCACGTCCCGGATCCCCGCGTCCCACAGGCCCCACTCGTGGTCGCCCGGGCGCAGGTCCACGGTCAGCGGGTGCCCCCGGTCCTCCGCGATCGCGATGACCTTCTCGGTCTGGCCGAGCAGCCGGTCCTCGGTGCCGCACAGCACGTAGAGCGCGGGCAGGGTGCCGGGAGCGGCCCGCTCCAGGAGGCCGGGGAGGTCGTCGATGCTCCCGGCGATCGGGGCGTCGCCGAAGATGCGCCGTCGCATCGTCGGCCGCCGGTCCCACAGATCGAAGCCGTCGAGCACCAGGGCCCCGGACAGGCTCGCCGCGGCCGCGAACCGATCGGGCCTGTTCAGGGCCAGCTTGAACGCCCCGAAGCCGCCCATCGACAGACCCGCCACGAAGGTGTCCTCCCGCTGGGTCGAGACCCGGAACGTCCGGCGCACGATCTCCGGGAGCTCCTCGGTCACGTACGTCCAGTACTTCTCCCCCAGAGCCTCATCCGTGTAGAAGGACCGACGGACCTCGGGCATCACCACCGCGATGCCCTTCTCGGACGCGTAGCGCTCGATGGACGTCCGCCGCTCCCAGGCGGTCGCGTCGTCCGAATGCCCATGCAGCAGGTAGAGCACCGGCGACGGCGCCCCATCGTCGGCGGCCGCGAGGCCGACCTGGCCCTGGGCGGACTGGGGCATGAGCACGACCATCGAGGTCGACATGCCCAGGGACTCGGAGAAATGGTCGGTGCGCAGGCGGATCATCGGGGCTCCAGACGGCGACGGGACGGGGTGCGACGGCGGCCGCCTCGGACCCGACGGCGGCGGGGTGCGCCGCGATGGCGGACACGACGGCCCTGACGGCGACGGGATCCACCGCGATGGCGGATGCATCGGCCCTGGCGCGTCCGGTACGGCGTGGGACGATGATGGCATGAGTGACCTGCCTGTGCCCGTTGCCGTTCCCGCCGCGACCCCGCCGACCAGCCCCCGCGAGGGCGGCACTCCGGACTGGGTGCGCCACGCGATCCTCTGGCAGGTCTACCCCCTGGGCTTCTGCGGCGCCCCGCAGGACCGCGAGGACCTCGGCGGCACGGTCTACGGCGGCACCGCCGGCGACAACGTCGTGCACCGCCTGGGACGCGTCACCGCCTGGCTGCCGCACCTGGTGTCGCTGGGGGCCGACGTGCTGCTGCTGAACCCGATCTTCGACTCCGTCTCCCACGGCTACGACACCCTGGACCACGACACCATCGATCCCCGCCTGGGCGATGGGGCGGACTTCGACGCGCTCGTCGCCGCGTGCCACGAGCGCGGGGTCCGGATCGTGCTGGACGGCGTGTTCAACCACGTCTCGGACCGCCACCCCGCTGTGCGTCGCGCGATCGCCGACGGGCCGGACGGCCCCGAGGCCTCGCGGATCCGCTGGGCGGGCGAGCATCCCTACGGCTTCGAGGGCAACGCGGCCCTCGTGGAGTTGAACCTGGCCGATCCGTGCGTGCAGGACGAGGTCGTGCGCGTCATGACGTCGTGGCTGGACCGCGGGGTCGACGGCTGGCGCCTGGACGCGATGTACTCCGCCGGGCCCGAGGCGTGGGCGCCGATCCTCGAGCGCGTGCGCGCCGCCCATCCCGAGGCCTGGCTGCTGGGCGAGGTGATCCACGGCGACTACGCGCACTTCGCCGCGACCTCCGGCGCGGACTCGATCACGCAGTACGAGCTGTGGAAGGCCGTCTGGTCGTCCCTGCGCGACGGCAACCTCTTCGAGCTGGCCCACGCGCTGGGCCGTGACGAGGAGTTCCGGGCACCCGTCGACGGCCACGCCCTGCTGCCGCTGACGTTCCTGGGCAATCACGACACCACCCGCATCGCCTCCCAGCTGCGCGACGGCCGTGACCTCGTCGTCGCCTACGCGCTGCTGGCCCTCCTGCCCGGCATCCCCGCCGTCTACGCGGGCGACGAGTTCGGGGCCGTCGGCATCAAGGAGGACCGCGCCGGCGGCGACGACGCCGTGCGCCCCGTCTTCCCGGACGACCCGGCCGATGCCCCGGACGCCCTCGCGGTGCTCAGCCGGGAGGCCGCCCCACACGTCCTCGAGGTGCACCGCCGCCTGCTGGGCCTGCGACGACGCCTGCCGTGGCTGGTCGACGCGCACGTCGAGGTGCCGCAGGAGACCCTGACCGACCGCACCGCGGAGATCCGGCTGACCGCCGCCTCCGGCGAGGACACGGTGCGCCTGGTGCTGAACCTCGAGGACGACGACCGCGAGGTCGACGGGGAGATCCTCGAAGCGGTGTGCGGCGCCGCGATGCTGGACGACGTCCCGCCGACGCCCGGACGGGTGCCCGCCCACGGCGCCGCGGTGGTGCGCTGAGGCGGAGCGTGCCGCGGTCTCGACCCCTCGTGCTCCCCGTGATCGTCCAGAGCCCCGGAGTAGGTTATGAGGTCATGAGCACCTCCTGGACCCTCAAGCCCGCCGCCGCCGTCAAGACCGCCCCCGTCGTCGCCATCGGCCTGCTCGGCGGGTACGTCACCGCCCGCGAGACCGGCATCCGACCGCTGGGCGGCGTGGTGCTCGGGGTCGCCGGCGCCTACGCCATCCGCTCGTGGGCGGCCCGCCGCGGCCCCGCGACCGCCGCAGCCCTCGGCGCCGTCTACGTGCTGGGCTTCGGGCTGTCCCACCCGCTGGCCAAGAAGATCGGGTCGTGGCCCGCGGTGCTGACCGTCACCGCGGCCTCGGCGGTCGCCTCGCACCTGCTCTCGGACGATCGCCCCGAGCGCGCGGCGATCGAGGGCTGATCCGCGCCGACGGCTCCGATGGCGACCTGGCTCGTCGAGGCTCCCATGGAGCTGCGCTCGGTCCTTCGTCCGTCGGTGCAGTGTCCTAGCATTCGACGCATCGAGGATCTACCCTCGGTCGAAACACGGGAGGATGCACCATGACCACCATGGCCGTACGCGTGATGACCCGCGACGAGGCAGAGCATCGGTACCAGACCCTGCGCGATGCCATCGTCGATCTCGAAGCCTTCCGGAGGCGGGGGGCCGCATTCGAACTCGATGCGCACGACGCCACGGTGTACGACGAGCTCGTCGACCTCGAGTTCCTCCTTGACCGACGGTGACGTCGAGGCTCTCCACGCAGAAGCCGAGGAGTTCGCGGCGATCCTGACCCGCACCGTTCGGGCCGTCGCCCCGGGGAGCGACCCGTTCATCGCCACGATTCTCGACGAGCGCGTGCGAGTGGTCCAGAAGCCCGGAGAAGGCGTCTCCCTCGATGTCGACGGCGTTCCCCTGCTCACCCTCAAGGCGAACTTCGGATGCTGTTGGGACGATCATGCTCGGTTCCTGAGCGTCGAGAGGTCCAGGATCGCCGTGTTCGCCGGATCGGCCTCGCAGCCATTGTTCCGGTACGAGTACGAGCGGTCGGCGACATCGGTGCCCGCGGCCCACCTCCATGTCCACGCGCATCGTGATGCGCTGACCTTCGCGCTCTCACGCGCCGGATCCTCGACGCGGCGAGGTTCTCGCCGGGCGGAAGGGCACTCCGTACCGGCTGTCCAGGACGTGCACTTCCCGCTCGGCGGGCACCGATTCCGCCCCGCACTCGAAGATGTCCTGGAGATGCTCGTCGATGAGTTCGGGGTGGACCAGCTCGAAGGCTCCCTCGCTGAGCTTCGGGACGTGCGTGCACAGTGGCGTCGGATCCAGACGCGCGCGGCGGTCCGCGACGCCCCTCGCGATGCGGCCGACAGCCTCCGCGCTCTGGGTTACACGATCACGTGGGACCACGACGTACTCGAGCCCGCAGATCGCCTCGACCGGCTCGAGGCGCTCTGAGGCACGCCGGCGAACGACCCGCGCCCTTCCCATGCATCGGCCCCCACGTCCGCCGAGTCGGCCGCGAGGGGTCGCCACCAAGGGGTCGTAGCGATGCCACGCGGCCGCGCCGTCGACCCGGCGCCGTTGCCCCAACCCGACATCGGTCACCATCGGCCGAAAAGCGGTGGCACCCCCGCAGTCCGTTGACTAGGCTAAGGACCCCGTCCTGACGGCCCGGCTGTGCGACGACGCCCCCCGGATCGCCCTCCCAGATCCCCGCTCGCTCCCAGCCCCCGAGGTCCTTGCCCCTCATGCTCTCGTCCATGGCCCGTCTGCTGAAGACGATCCGTCCCATCCGCCTCCGCCTCCTCCTCGGCCTGGTCGCCGCAATGACCGCGTCGATCGTGGCCCTGCTGATCCCGCAGGTCCTCGAGTCGATGGTCAACCACCTCTCGACCTCGGCGACCGCCTCGGTGGTGCTCACCGCCGGGGCCGTCGTCCTGGGCCTGGGCCTCATCGAGGCCGGCTTCATCTGGGCGCGGCGCACCCTCGCCGTCGCACCCGCCACGGCGGCCGAGAAGGAGATGCGCACCGCCTTCTACGCCAAGGTGCAGAACATGCCCGTGGCCTTCCACGACCAGTGGGGCTCCGGGCAGCTGCTCTCACGCATCATGTCGGACATCAACACGATCCGGCGCTGGGTCGCCTTCGGCATGATCATGGTCGTGACCTCGGGCGTCACCATCGTCGTCGGCATCGTGCTGCTGTTCCGGTCCAGCCCCGTGCTGGCCCTCGTGTTCCTCGCCGCCGCGATCCCCGTCGCCGTCATCTCGTTCTTCTTCAACCGCCGCTACCACCGGCTCTCGCGGCTGTCGCAGGACCAGAACGGCGACCTCGCCACCACCATCGAGCAGTCCGTCCAGGGCATCCGCGTGCTCAAGGCCTTCGGCCGCGGCCCCACGGCCCTGGACCAGTTCACCGGCCAGGCCGACGAGCTGCGCCGCACCGAGGTCGCCAAGGCCACCGCGATGGCCCGCTTCGACATGGCCATGTTCACCCTGCCCGAGCTCGCCCTCGGCATCGCCCTGTTCCTGGGCCTGCACCTGACAGCCGACGGCTCGATGAACGTGGGCCAGCTCGCCGCGTACTTCGCGACCGCGACCCTCGTCTCGGGCCCCACCCGCATGCTCGGCATGCTGCTGGGCCAGGCCGTCAACACCGCCACCGCCCTCGAGCGGCAGTACGAGGTGCTCGACACCGTCAACACCATCACCTCTCCCGCGGATCCCACCCCCGTGGACGTCGCCGCCGTGCGCGGCGACGTGCGCCTGCAGGGCGTGCACTTCCGGTACTCCGACGCCCCCGACCTCGCCGTCGACGGACGCGCCCTGGCCGATGTGGTCGACGGCGTGGACCTGCACGTACGCGCCGGCGAGACGATGGCCCTGGTGGGCGTGACCGGCTGCGGCAAGTCCACGCTGCTGCAGCTCGTGCCTCGGCTCTACGACGTGACCGGCGGATCCGTCACGATCGACGGCGTCGACGTGCGCGACATGTCGCTCACGGACCTGCGCACCATCACCGCGGTCGCCTTCGAGGACGCCACCCTCTTCTCCGACTCGGTGCGCGCCAACGTGCTGCTGGGCGTGGACCCGGAGCTGCCCGAGGACGAACGCGAGCTCCTGCTGCGCACGGCTCTGAGCACGGCCGATGCCGGATTCGTGGACGCCCTTCCCGAGGGCGTCGACACCCGGATCGGCGAGGAGGGCCTCAGCCTGTCCGGCGGCCAGCGCCAGCGTCTGGCCCTGGCCCGGGCGATCGCCGCCCGCCCCCCGGTGCTGCTGCTGGACGACCCGCTGTCGGCGCTGGACACCCGCACCGAGGAGCGCGTCACCGAGCGCCTGCGCCAGACCCTCGCCGGCACCACCACCCTGATCGTCGCCCACCGCACCTCGACCGTGTCCCTCGCCGACCGCGTGGCCCTCATGGACCACGGCCGGATCATCGCGGTGGGCACCCACACCGACCTCATGCGGGACTCCGCCCGCTACCGCTACGTGATCGCCAACCAGGAGCAGGTGGCCGCACGCAATCGCGACATCGAGACCCTCACGGGGGAGATCGAGCTGCGGGCCGTGCAGGCCGCCGCCGAGGACGCCGACGATCGCGGTGAGGTCGCCGAGGCGAGCACCGCCGGGACCCCGGGCGCCGGGGACGAAGGAGCACTGCGATGACCGCCGCCCCCCTGTCCGAGGAGCAGGAGGAGAAGCGCACCCTGTCCGCGGAGGAGAACCGCCGCGCCCGGCAACGCTCCCTGCGCCTGCTCGGCGAGCTGCTGCGACCCGTCCGCGGCCAGTTCGTGCTCATGGCGATCATGGTGGTCGTGGCCCAGCTGGCCGTCGTCGCGGGCCCCGCGATCATCGCCTGGGGCATCGACCACGCCCTGCCCGCCCTGCTGGCCGGCAACGGCACCCCCGCGCTGCTGGCCACCGCCCTGCACGTGACCTGCGCGATCGTCGGCGGTGTGCTGACCTTCGGGTACGTCCGCCAGGCCACCGTGCTGGGCCAGCGAATGCTGCTGGGGCTGCGCCGTCGCGTGTTCCGCGAGACCCAGCGCCTGGACCTCGAGTTCCACGAGCGCTACACCTCCGGGCGGATCGTCTCGCGCCAGACCTCGGACATGGAGGCCCTGCGGGAGCTGCTCGAGGGCGGCGTCAACGTGATCGCCGGCTCCACGCTCTCGATGGTCTTCACCATCGTCCTCATCGTGTCGATGGATTGGGTGACCGGCCTGGTCATGCTGCTCATGCTCGTCCCGGGCCTGCTGCTCACGGTGTGGTTCCAGCGACGGTCCCGCGAGGCGTACCGCGGGATCCGCACCCACTCGGCGCGGCTGATCGTGCACTTCGTCGAGGCGATGAGCGGAATCCGCGCGGTGCAGGCGTTCCGCAAGCAGGGCCGCAACCAGGCCGAGTACGACACGCTCGCCCAGGACTATCGCGACGCCTCGCTGCGGTCGATCATGATCTTCGGCATCTACCAGCCGGCCCTGCGGGTGCTGGCCAACACCACCATCGCGGTCGTGCTGGTCGTCGGCGGTTTCCGGGTGCTCGAGGGCGATCTGCAGGTGGGCGTGCTCGTGGCCCTCGTGCTGTACTCGCGGCGGTTCTTCCAGCCGATCGACGAGATCGCCAACTTCTACAACGCCTTCCAGAGCGCCGTCGCGGCGCTGGAGAAGATCGCCTCGCTGCTCGAGGAGGTCCCGGCGATCCGCGACCCCGCCAAGCCCACCGAGCTCACCCGCGCGCGCGGCCAGGTCGACTTCGTCGACGCCTCCTTCCGGTACACCGCCGAGGGGCCGCTGGTCCTCAAACCTCTGGACCTCGAGCTGCCTGCCGGGCAGACCGTGGCGCTGGTGGGGCAGACGGGCGCCGGCAAGTCCACGATCGCCAAGCTCATCGCCCGGTTCTACGACCCCACCGGCGGGGCGGTGCAGCTGGACGGCGTGGACCTGCGCGACCTCACCAGCGCGGACCTCACCCGCAATGTGGTGATGGTGACCCAGGAGGCGTACCTGTTCTCCGGCACCGTCGCCGACAACATCGAGCTGGGCCGCCCCGGTGCACCCCGCGCCGACATCGAGGCCGCCGCCGACGCGATCGGGGCCGGGGAGTTCATCCGCGAGCTCCCCGAGGGCTTCGACACCGACGTCAACAAGCGCGGCGGCCGCGTCAGCGCAGGTCAGCGCCAGCTGATCTCATTCGCACGAGCCTTCCTGGCGGACCCGGCGGTGCTGATCCTCGACGAGGCCACCAGTTCCCTGGACATCCCCTCCGAGCGGCAGGTCCAGGAGGGTCTGACCCGCCTGCTGGGCACCCGCACCGCCGTGATCATCGCCCACCGCCTCTCGACCGTGATGATCGCCGACCGCGTGCTGGTGGTCCACGGCGGCGAGGTCGTCGAGGACGGCTCCCCCGCCGAGCTCGTCTCCGCCGGCGGGAGGTTCGCCGCGCTGTACCAGGCGTGGCAGGACTCGCTGTGAGGTGAGGGGGGCTGGCGGTCCGGGCCCGGCGGTCAGAACAGCACCATGGCGGTCCGTGCCCGGCGGTCGGCCCGGTGCACGATCGGTGCCAGGCGGCCCCCCGGCACCCGGCAGGTCCGTGCCCGGGGATCCCCCCGGCCCCCTGACCGTCCGCGTCATCGATCGGCTCATCACGCCGCTCTCCGCACCCCCAGCGCCGGGCCACACCCCGTGTCGCCGCCGCTTGCCCGTCGAGCCGTGCACGGACCGGCGCCCTGTGCAGACACCTCTGCACGGGTGCAGGGGTCTGGGCACCTGACGCCGTGTTGTGTACACGGCGCCCGCAACCGAGCCGGACACCATGCCCGCGCACCGACGGGACAGTTGCCCTCTTCGCAGAGCAACCGGATCGGGGCCCGCCCGCGCCGGGCCGACTCCCCCGAGCACGTGGCGGGCCGTCCGGCGGCTGGTCGCCGAATCCGGGCCGGGCCGCAGCTCGGCACCTGCCCCATCACGATCCGGCCTCCACCGGATCCGCACCTTCCCCTCCGGCACCTCAGTGGGAGAATGGGCACCGACATCCCACCCCCGCAGGAGAACCGCACCCATGATCACCATCGCCCTCGTCGTCGCGATGCTGGCCGGGACCGTGGCGTGCGTGGCCCTGGGTGAGCGGCTCAGACTGCCCTATCCCGTGTTGATGCTGGTGTTCTCGGGTCTGGTGGCCTTCGTCCCGGGCTTGCCCCACCTCACGGTCGATCCCGAGGTGATCCTGCCGCTGTTCCTGCCGCCGCTGCTGTTCGCAACCGCGCAGCACACCAGCTGGGGCGTGTTCCGCACCCGGTGGCGCTCGCTGCTGATCCTGGCGCTGGGCCTGACGGCCGTCACCGCCTTCGCCGTCGCCGGCCTGAGCTGGCTGCTGATCCCCGGGATCGCCTTCCCGCTGGCCCTCATGCTGGGTGCGATGGTCGCGCCCCCGGACCCGGTGGCGGTCGAGGCGGTGTCCGAGCCCGCGAAGATGCCGCGGCGCCTGCTGACGGTGCTGCAGACCGAGGGGCTGTTCAACGACGCGGTCGCGATCGTGCTGTTCCAGGCGGCGCTCGTCGCGGTCACCGCCGGGGAGGACCTGAGCCCGTTCATCGCGGTCGAGTTCCTGGTCGGCGGGATCCTCGCGGTGGTGGTCGGCTTCGTGGTGGGGTTCCTGTACCGGGTGGTGGATCGCGCCGTGCACTCGGTCGCGGCCCGCACCGCGATCGGCGTGGTCACCCCGTTCGCCGCCTACATGCTCGCCGAGGAGGTCCATGCCTCCGGCGTCATCGCCGTGGTGGTCGCCGCCCTCGAGACGCGCCGCAACGCCCGCCCCGAGGACGGCGAGGCCCGGATGATGCGAACCTCGTTCTGGAACGTCGCCAACCTCCTGGTCACGGGACTGGCCTTCGGCCTGATCGGCGTGGAGCTGCGGGACGTCCTGGCCGAGGAGCGCGACCACCTGCTCAGCTACGCCCTCATCGCGATCCTCGTCGCAGTGCTCGTCATCGTGATCCGGATGCTCGCGATGCTCGTGCTGCACGTCGTGAGCCGCCGCGACGGCAACGCCCTGCCCCGCACCTGGCGCGAGGGGCTCGTGCTCACCTGGTGCGGGATGCGGGGGCTGGCGACCCTGGCGCTGGCACTCGCGATCCCGGCCCAGGACGCCGCCGGGAATCCCATCACGGACCGCAACCTGCTGATCGTCATCGCCTGCACCGCGCTGGTGGTGACGCTGGTGCCCACCGGGGTGCTGCTGCCCTCGCTGCTGCGGGTGCTGTGCCTGCAGGACGATGGCACGGCCAACCACGAGGCGATGCGCGAGCTGGGCGAGCGGGCCCAGGTCGCGGCGCTCAGCGCCTTGCGCGATCGCCTGCCCGAGCTCCACATGCCCGAGGACCAGAAGACGGTGCTGATCCAGCGGATGAAGCGCCTGCGGGCCGATCTCGCGCCCTCGCCCTTCGCGACGGGTCAGTTCACCGCAGTCGATGCGGATGGCAAACCGGTCCCCGGAGTCGTGCCGGACTCGGTGGACGACGACCCCGAGGCCGCGCGCCTGCGCCGCGAGAAGATGCGCGCCGCCCGCGACATGATGCTCACCGCGCAGACGGTGGCCCTGGATGCGGCGCGCGCCGAGGTTCTGGCGGCGCGGCGGGAGCCGGGGATCGATCCGGCCGCGGCCGATGTGGTGCTCCTGCGGCTGGATCGCCGGATGATGGCGGTGCCTCCGCGTCCCCGCACGGCGGCGCGGGCCCGAGGGCAGGCGACCGGATCCACCGGCAGGGGCGGACGCGGCGCGCGGCGTCGTTGACCGGTAGGAACGGGCTCGGTGCCGGTGACCGGAAGCGGCGACCTCGGCACCGGCCACCAGCAGTGGCGGGCGCGGTACCACGGCCCGACGGCCGGCGCCCCCGCGCCCACACCTCCGGGCTCAGCCCCGCTGCAGCTCCAGCACCGGCACGCCTCCCGGCTCGAAGCCGAAGACCTGGCCGTAGTACGACAGGGCGGCCTCGGTGGCCTCGATGATCGAGGACGCCTTGCGGAAGCCATGCTGCTCCCCCGCGAACAGGAGGTACGCGTGCGGGATGCCCTGCGCTGCGAGGGCGTCGCGGAACATCTCGGACTGGCTCGGCGGGACGATGCGGTCCTCGTCGCCCTGCAGCAGCAGGACGGGGCAGGAGAGCTCGTCGACGTGGGACAGCGGCGCCCGCTCGACGTACAGGTCACGGCGCGCGGGGTAGGGCCCCACCAGCCCGTCGATGTAGCGGGACTCGAAGTCGTGGGTGTCGGCGATGAAGGCCTCGAGCTCGGCGACGCCGTACGAGGAGACGCCGGCACCGAAGGTGTCGGTGCGGGTCAGGCATGCCAGGGTGGTCCAACCGCCCGCGCTGCCGCCCTCGATCGCGAGGCGCCGCGGATCGGCGAGACCCTGCGCGACGAGGTGCTCCATGACGGCGACGGTGTCCTCGACGTCCACCACGCCCCACTGGCCCTGGAGGCGATCGCGGTAGGTGCGGCCGAACCCGGAGGAGCCCCCGTAGTTGACCTCCACCACGCCCAGGCCGCGCGAGGTGTAGTACGCGACCGGCAGGGTCAGCACCGGCGGCACCTGGGAGGTGGGGCCGCCGTGGACGCGGGCGATGACCGGCGGCTTCTCCCCCGGCAGCCCCTCGATGCCCTCGTGCCGGGGCGCGAACCAGATCGCGTGGACCACGCCGCCGTCCGGTAGGGGCACGGTGATCGGCTCCGGGCGTGGCAGGACCGAGGGGTCCGGGGCGTCCGACCGTGAGGACCGGACGAGATGCCAGCCGTCGGGCCGGGTCGGTGCCCCCTCCTCGGCCCCGACGGCGAGCCGTGCCGAGGATCCCTCTTCGGCCCCGATCGGCCGTGCCGAAGCCCTCTTCGCAGTCCGACCGGGCACCGGGGCGGACACAGCATCGGCGCGACCCGACGGGTCATCGATCCCACCCAGCCCGGGGGCGAGGCGCCCGGTGAGGATCCCCGGGAACGCCGTGGGCGAGGCACCGGCGACGGCGATCTGCCCGTCGGCGCGGACGTCGAACGCGCTGATCGCGGTGAGCCCCAGGTCGAGGTCTGCGAGCGCCCCCGTCGTGAGGTCGAGGACCCCGAGGGTCTCGGACGCCGTGCCGTGCACGCCCAGCAGGTGGTCCGGGTCGAGAACAGCGGTGCTGGTGCCGCCGAGCAGCCACATCGGCGACGCCCATTCCTCGTGGGAGGCCGCAGCATCCTCGGGCAGGACCGTCCGCACCGTCCCGTCGCCCTCCCGGACGCGGGGCGTCCACCAGCCGTCCTCGTCGGAGAGGAAGACGAGGCGCTCGGCGTCGAGCCAGGCGGGCTGGACGACGGACACGTCGGTGCCGCCGGCGACCTGCTCGGAGGCGCCCGCGACCCCGTCGACGAGGGGCGCGAGGTGCAGCACCGTGCCGTCCCAGGGCATCTGCGGGTGCTCCCAGCTGATCCACGCGAGGCGGGTGCCGTCGGGGCTGATCCGGGGGTGGGCGACGAAGCGGCTGCTGGGGGTGACCTGGCGGATCGCCGCGACGTCGTCCGCGGCGGAGCCGTCCAGCGGGACGGCGGCGATGTAGCGCTCGATGTGCGGGGCGGTCTCCTCGGGGGTGCCGGGGCGGGTGTGGTCCTCGCAGATCCACCAGACCTCGCGGGTGCCGTCGGCAAGGGTCACGGGCGTGGGGCAGGCCCAGCGCAGGGAGGGGCCGTGCGCGGAGTCGATCTCAAGGCCCGCTGGGGTCAGGGGGCGGGGCTCCTGACCCGAGACCAGGAGGTAGGCGCGCTGGTCGTCGAAATGGACGAAGACGATGTCGGGGAGGGCTCCGTCCGCTGCTCCTGCATCGGCTGCAGGTCCGGGGCGGGCGCCCGCGTCCTCGTCGTCCGCGGCATCGCGGCTCCGCGTCGGCCCGCCGACCGCCCAGCCGTCCCCCTCGAGCGCGGCCCAGGAGCCGCCGCCGTACTCGTGCACCCGGGAGCGCGCGTTCCACGGTGAGGGCAGCACCGTGACAGGGGCACCCCCGTCCTCAGCCGGACCCGGCGTGCGGACGACGGCCTGGCGGCCGCCCTCGGCGGCGATGCCCTCGGTCCACCACAGCTGGTCGCCGACGAATTGCGGACCGCCGAGGCGGGTGCCGCCGTGGGCGATCGACGCGGCGCTGATCGGGGAGGGCCAGGAACCGTACGCGAGGGTGCTCACCATGCGGCCAGGGTAGTCGGGACCTGGAACAGGCGGACGGCGTGCGGGCACGGACACTCCCCGACAGGAGGTCTGCAGCAGCCCCCCGACCTCGCGGCTGCGCACCAGCACCGCGGCCCTCCCCGGCGATCAGGCGATCCCGGCCCCCAGCAACGACCCCACCCCGTACGTCACCGCCAGGGCCACGGCCCCGCCGATCACCACGCGGACGGCCGCGCGACGCCGTGAGCTGCCGCCGAGCCCCGCGCCGATCGCGCCGGTCAGCGCGAGCGCGACGAGGGTGGCGACGACGGTCACCGGGATCCGCACGTCCGCGGGCGGCAGCATGATCGCGAGCATCGGCAGCACGGCGCCGAGGAAGAACGAGACGAACGAGGCCGCGGCGGCGGCCCAGGGGCTGACGATCTCGTCGTCCTCGACGTGACCGCCGGCGGCGCGCCGGGCCAGCAGCGCGTCCTTCTGGCTGCCGACCGACACGTACTCGCCGAGCGCCATCGACACGGCCCCGCCGATGAGGGCGGCTGCCCCCGCGGTGAGCACGGGGGCGCTCGCGCTGCTGGCCCCGGCGACGCCGACGACCACGGCGGCGACCGAGACGATGCCGTCGTTGGCGCCCAGGACGCCGGCGCGCAGCCGGTTGAGCTTCGCGGAGAGCTCGGCATCGCGCGCCGGTGCCTCCGGACGCGAGGTCGGGGCGGTGGACGCGGAGGGGACGAGGCGTGCCATGGGGAAAGACAACACCCGTTCGCGCGATCCCGCCAGACAGGAAAGCATAACCTGACCTGCGACGATGCAGGTTCGCCTACCCTCAGCGCACCCCTGCGACGTGCCTCTCGACCCTCCCGCGCACCCTCTCGCGACCGCCCGTCAGAGCGCGACGGTGCCCGAGATCACGGGGCTGACGTGACCGCCCACCCAGATCGTCCCGGCATCGTCCACGTCCACGTGCACGCGGCCGTCGCGACCGCGCCGCGCACCCTGGGTCGCGATGTACGGCGCCTGGACGTCCCCGCGGCCCAGCAGCCAGCGGGCGATCCCGGCGTTGAGGCTCCCGGTCACGGGATCCTCGTAGCCCTCACCTACCAGGCCGCGCACCTCGAGCAGCGCATCGTGCCCCGCCGGGTGGCGGCCCACCAGGCCGATCACCCGGCGGGGGAAGGCCGCGAAGTCGGGCTCGACCGCGAGCACCTCTGCCGCCGAGCCCAGCTCCACCACGCACCAGCCGGGGCCGTTGTCGGCCCACACGGCGCTGAGGACATCGGCCACGTCGATCCGCAGGGCGCCTGCCAGCGCCGCCAGCTCCTCGGCCGAGACCGGGCCCTCCCGCGTCAGCGGCGGGGCCGCGAACGCCAGGGCATCACCGTCGCGCCGCACCTCCACGAGACCGGCGGCGCACTCCTGGACGATCAGCTGCCCGCGCGGCGTCCCGCCCGCGGCGAGCCACACGCTCGCGGTGCCGAGGGTGGGGTGCCCCGCGAAGGGCAGCTCCCGGGTCGGCGTGAAGATCCGGACGCGGTAGTCGGCGCCGTCGACCGTCGGCGGCAGCAGGAACGTCGTCTCGGACAGACCGGTCCAGGCCGCGACGGCCTGCATGGTCGCCGCGTCGAGCCCGTCCGCGTCGGCGACGACGGCCAGCGGGTTGCCGCGCAGGGGCGTCGCGGAGAACACGTCGACCTGGGCGAAGGAGCGGGAGCGAGGGGCAGAGGTCATGGTGGTCTCCGATCGATCGGTGCCCGGCCGGGCACGACGGGCTCGCGCCCGCCGGACCGGGTCCGACGGGCGCGAGGTGGACGCGCGGGGCGTGCCGCCCCGGGGCATCCGGGGATCAGTGGGTCGTCTCGGCGGCAGTCCCGGTCGAGGCGGAGCCGGAGCCGTCGCCGGAGTCGTTGCGGGTCTTGCGGAGGCTGAGGACGGTGGCCACCGCGATGGTGAGGCCGATGAACAGCAGCGAGAACCAGATCGGGATCTCGGGGACCCACAGCAGCGGCTCGCCGCCGTTGACGAAGGGCAGCTCGTTGACGTGCAGGGCGTGGAAGACGAGCTTGACGCCGATGAACGCGAGGATGACCGCGAGACCCTGGGCCAGGTACACCAGGCGCTGCAGCAGCCCGCCGATGAGGAAGTACAGCTGGCGCAGACCCATCAGGGCGAAGGCGTTGGCGGTGAAGACGATGTACGCCTCCTGCGTCAGGCCGTAGATCGCGGGGATCGAGTCGACCGCGAAGACGAGGTCGATGAAGCCGATCGCGACGATCGCCAGGAGCATCGGGGTCGCGTAGCGCTTGCCGGCCTTGGCGACGGTCAGGCGGTCCTCGTGGTACTCCTCGGTGACGGGGATGATGCGGCGCACGAGGCGCATGAAGCGGCCGTCGGTGGGATCCTCGTCGCTGTCGCCGAAGGCCTGCTTGTAGGCCAGGAACAGCAGCAGCGCGCCGAAGATGTAGAAGATCCAGGAGAAGTTCTCGATGAGCGTCGCGCCCACGGCGATGAACGCACCGCGCATGACCAGCGCGATGACGATGCCGATCATCAGCACCTTCTGCTGGTAGATGCGGGGCACCGCGAAGCCGGTCATGAGGATCAGGAACACGAAGAGGTTGTCGATCGACAGCGCCTTCTCCGTGAGGTAGCCGGCGAAGTACTCCCCGCCGAACTTCCAGCCGGAGACGAACCCGAGGCCGACGCCGAACAGCAGCGCGAGGCTGATGTAGAAGACCGACCAGCGCGCGGCCTCGCCGATCGTGGGCTCATGGGGGGTGCGGACGTGCGCGAAGAACTCGTACACGAAGAACGCGATGGTGACGACGAGGGTGATTCCCCAGACGTAGAGCGGGATATCCATGGGGCCTCCGAGGGCAGGGACGATGATGGACGTCAAAGTCTCCTTCGCCCCACGTGGGGCCGACGTCCCGGGTCTGCGTCATCGCAGCCGTACTGACGGGATCGCCGAGGTGAAGTACTCCCTTTGCTGGGTGCACAGTAGCAGAGGGCCACCCTCGTGCCCCCGGCTCCGGGACCGCATCACAGCGGCCAGGCCGCCTCCGGGACGCGCCATGCGTCGTCACATCGCCCGCCCCGCTCCGCGGCACCCGCCTACCCTGGAACCATGTGCGACACCGCCCCTGCCCCCACCGCCGTCGACGCCGCGGACCTGCCCACCACCCCGCGCGCCCTCATCGAGGCGCTCATCGCGATCGACACGACCTCGGCGATCGGCAACCTGGCCGCGATCGACCTGCTCGAGGCGGTCCTCGGCGCCGCCGGCGTGACGACCCACCGCTTCGACGAGCCCGACGGCCTGAACGCGAACCTGGTGGCGAGCTTCCCGGCGACCGTCGAGGCCGGGACCGAGGTGGGCGAGCATGCCCCGCTGTTCGTGGACCCCGAGGACCCGACGCGCCGCGGGGTGCTGGTCGCCGGGCACATCGACTGCGTGCCCGTGGACGGCCAGACGTGGACCACGGACCCCTTCGCCCCCACCGAGCGCGACGGACGCCTCTACGGGCGCGGCACCGCCGACATGAAGTCCTACCTCGCGATCGCCGCGGCCCTGGCCCCGGAGTTCCAGCAGGCCCAGCGTGCCGTCCCGGTGCATCTGGGCGTGACGTGGGAGGAGGAGACGACGTGCAACGGCGCCCGACGCCTCGTCGAGCAGCTGGAGTCCCTCGACATCCGCCCGGCGGTCGCCTTCGTCGGGGAGCCGACGTCGATGCGCGCCGTCCCGGCCCACAAGTCGATGAACTCCCTGCGCGTCGAGTTCAAGGGCATCGCGGCGCACTCGAGCCTGCTGCCGCGCGGACTCAACGCGATCCGCTACTCCGCGGAGTTCGTGGACTTCTTCCACCGCGAGATCATCGACGACTTCCGGGAGAACGGGCCCCGCGACGAGGCGTACCCCGTGGCCTGGTCCACGGGCGGCGTGAACCTCACCCGCGGCGGCAACGCCGTCAACACCGTGCCCGCCCTCGCGGAGGTGTTCCTGGAGTTCCGCGCGCTGCCGGAGATCGACCCGGCCGATGTCGTGGCCCGCATCCAGGCCAAGGTCGACGAGATCGACGCCGAGATCAAGGCCGCGATCCCCGCCGATCCCGCGGATCCGGTGGCCGCCCGCGAGGCGGGCGCCACCCTGGTGCCGCTGAACCTGCTGTACGGCCTGGACGGCTCCCCCGACGGCCCGGCCGCGCGCGCCGCGGTGGCCCTCGGCGCCGAGCGCACCGAGGACAAGGTCACCTACGGCACCGAGGCCGGCATCTACGAGCACGCGGGGATCCCCGCCGTGGTGGTGGGCCCCGGGGACATCGCCCAGGCCCACGGGCCCGACGAGTTCATCGACCTCGCGCAGATCGACGCCTGCGAGGACTTCTTCCGCGCGCTCCTGCGGGCCGTCTCGGTCTGAGCCGCGGGATCCCGGACCCCCGGACGCACCGCACCGCCCGCCCCTCGACGGGACGGGCGGCGCGACGCTTCCGCTCTCCGTGCGCGACCGCCCCGGGGGCACCGCGCACGGCAGGGCGCTCAGAGCGCGGGCGGGACGAAGTCCGCGGGCTTGACGCAGACGACGGGCACCGGGGACTCCATGATCACGCGCAGCGAGGTCGAGCCGAGGATGATCTTGCCGATCGGCGTGCGCTTGCGGATCCCCAGGACCACGAGGTCGACGTCCTCGCGCTCGATCGCGCGCAGGATGTCGTCGGCCGGGTCGTCGCGCTTGGGGACGAGCCGCAGCTCGTGGTCGACGCCGGACTCCTCGAGACGCTCGGAGAGGGGCCGCTGATCGGTGACGCCGGCGGCCTTGGCGGGGGCGCCGCGCTGCGAGGCGAGGACGAGCACGCTCGCGTCGCGGTCCTTGGCCTCCTGCAGGGTGTATGCGAGGGCGGCCTCGCTCGTGGCGCTCGGGACGTAGGCGAGAAGGATCTTCATGGGGAACTCCCTGGGTTCTGGCGGGACGGAGGGGGTCGAAGCGGCGGTCACTCGCGGCCGATGTCGTCCGGGTTGTGGAAGCGGGTGCGACGGGCGCGTCCGAAGGAGTTGTAGACGAACGTGATCACGTACAGCACGAGGCCGACGGCGAGCAGGCCGCCGGCGATCGCGTAGTTCACGGCCGGCTGCGCGAGCGGCGTCACGAGCGCGAAGGCCGTGATCGCACCGATCACCGGCAGCACCGTGGGCGTCTTGAAGTGCTTTCCCGCACCGGGGTCCTTGCGCAGCACCAGCACCGAGATGTTCACGAGGCAGAACACCGACAGCAGCAGCAGCGCGGTGGTGCCGCCGAGGCTCTTGACGATGGTCTCGGGCAGCGCGTAGTTCAGCACGATGACCAGCACGAAGGCCAGGGCCGTGGAGAACAGGATGCCGCCGATCGGGGTGCGACGTCCCTTGAGGACCCCGCCCAGGAAGCCGGGCAGCACGCCCTGCTTGGCCATGCCGTAGAGCAGGCGCGAGGCCATCATCATGTTGATGAGCACCGTGTTGGCGACCGCGAAGATCGAGATGAACGGGAAGATCACGTCGATGGGGATGTCGGGGGCGCCGTGCTGGACGACGCTCAGGAGAGGGGTGTCGGCCTCGGTGAGCTCGCCGATGGGCACGACGGCGACGGCTGTGATGGAGACCAGCACGTAGACCACACCGGTGATCGACAGGCCGCCCAGCAGCATCTTGGGGAAGTTCTTGACCGGGTCGACGGTCTCCTCGGCCATGTTGACCGAGTCCTCGAAGCCGACCATCGAGAAGAACGCCAGCGCCGTGGCGCCGATGACGGCCATGAACAGGCTCTTGTCACCCGGCGTCTCGAACAGGATCACGCGGGAGAAGTCGGCGTCGCCCTTGGCGATCGCGAAGAAGCCCACGAGGATCACGAGGGCGAGGCCGCTGAGCTCGATGAAGGTCAGGCCCACGTTGAGCTTCACGGACTCGCTGACGCCGTACATGTTGATGCAGGCGACGAGGGCGATGAAGATGATCGCGATCACCGTCGCGACGGTGTTCAGCGACCCCGCGTCGAAGGCCTCGTCGAGCTTGAAGCCGACCAGGACGTTCTTGGCGAGGAAGATCGCGCTGTTGGCGGCCGAGGTGATGCCCGAGGAGAGCACCGCGAAGGTCACCATGAAGGTCAGGAAGTGGATGCCGAAGGCCTTGTGGACGTACAGCGCCGCACCGGCGGCCTGCGGGTACTTGGTGACCATCTCGACGTAGGACAGCGCCGTGACCATGGCGACCGCGAACGCCAGGATGATCGGCAGCCAGCCGGCGCCGCCCACCTCCCCCGCGACGGTGCCGGTCAGCGCGTACACGCCGGTGCCGAGGATGTCCCCGACGATGAACAGCAGCAGCAGCTTGGGTGTGATGGCCTTCTTGAGCTCGGTCTCGCTCGTGGGCTTGCCGTCGGAGCCGATCGGCCCGTCCGTGTGCAGTGCGCCGTCCGGCACACCGTCCGTCGATGCGCCGTGGTTGCCGGAGGGGTCTGACATGAGGACTCCTGGGGATGGGGGGCGGGAAGCTTGGTGCGCTCACGTGCGGGAATGCGCCGACACGTGACGCCACAGGTGAGGGGACCCTATCAGGGTGTGTCCTGGCTCACGGGCGGTTCGCCGACCCCGTGACCTGACCGCAACCTGTGAGCGCGCACACAAGAGGGTGGGAGTGCGGGTGGGTGAGCGCTTGCCCGCGCGCTGCCCGCAGGGAGCTCATACTGCCGCAACCCCCCGGCGTGCGACACGCCGCAGGGGGTCATCCCACCGCGGTCCCTCGGCGCGCGACGCGCCGCAGCACCGCGGTGACCGGGGCGGGCAGCACCCCCGACAGGGCCATCGCGAACATCCCCAGCCATCCCACCGGGGTCCAGGTCACCAGGACGAAGCACACCACCAGCGCCAGCACGGAGGCGATCGAGGCTCCCAGCCGCGACCACTGCGCATCCGACGGCGCCTCGGCCTCGGGGTTGCGCATCGCCTCGACCTCGATCCACGCGAGGCTCAGGCCGATCGCCGCGAGATCGCCGAGGTAGACCCCCACCGACCACACGTCGCGCTCGAACGACATGGTCACGGCGCTCGTCACGGGCAGCAGCACGATCGCCAGGATCCACACGAAGTTCGCGGTGAGCATCCGCCCGGCGAACCGGCGCACGGTGAGCATGGCCGCATGGTGGCGCACCCAGTAGACCGCCACCAGCAGGAACGACAGCGCGAACGCCCACACCGCCCCGGAGTTCTCGGCGAACCAGTCCGCGAACCGCGGGCTCTCGTGCACCTCGGCGATCGAGGAGACCGACTCCATCAGCGGCAGCACCAGCAGGGTCAGCGCGATGGCCACGGCGGCGTCCGTGAAGGCGATGATGCGGTCGGCGCTCGGATGGCGCTCGACCGGCTGGTCCTGCGCGGGGGTGTCCGTCATGCCGAGATCGTACGACCGGGACGCCGCGGCCAGGGGGTCGAGACCGTCGCAGGGCCCGAGGGCTCGTCGACGCCGCGGTCAGGCGGTCGCGCCCGTCGCGAGGTCCGCGGGCTCGGCGACGCCGTGCCGCTCGCTCGGCTCCCGGGGTGTGAGCACCCACATGCGCGCGGCGTCCGACGTGATCGCCATGAGACCGAGCATCGAGGCACCCGCCAGCGTCAGCGCCGCATGCTCCCCCGAGCCGTGGAGCAGGGCGGTCGCCCCCACGAGCCGGACGACCGCATCGGCCGTGAGCAGCCCCATCAGCACCAGGCGCGCCCACCGCATGCGGCGCAGCACGAGCACCATGAGCACCAGGCCGATCGCCGCGACCGCCGTCGGCCGCCACAGCTCGGTCTCGGCGGGGACGATGACGATCGCGTCGGCGACCACCGTGCCGGGGTTGCGGCCCAACCCCCGGTCGATCCACTGGACCGCCACGAGCACGGCCTGCAGCACCACCAGCACCCCGGTGAAGACGATGGTCGGCGGCGGCAGGTGGTGCTCGGAGGCATTGTCGAAGGCGTCCTGGATGTCGCCCACGACGTGCTGGAACTGATCGGCCAGCTCCGCGCGGTGGGCACCCGAGCCGCGGGAGGACGGGCGGGCGACGCTGCGCAGCTGGCGCACGGCTCCCCGGTGCCCCTCGGCGCGGGACCGCATCACCGAGATGCCGGTGGGCCGGTGGCGCGGCAGCATGATCGCCGTCGCGCCGTCGGAGCGCTCGCGGGCGCCCGTGAGGTCCACGACGGGGAGGTCGCCGTCGGTGCGCACGCGGTCGCCCTGGCCGTTGCGGTGGTGGTACGCGGTGGAGAACTCCTCGATGACGACCACGGGGATCTCGGGATCGGCGTAGCGCAGGGTGTCGATGATGTAGTCGCGCTCGACGTCGATGTCCTCGTCGATCTTGTGCGTGATCTGCAGGGTGAACATCGAGAAGCCGACGGCGCGGTCGTAGGTGCCGGCCGCGAGCCACTGCGCGCGGTAGCCGCCGGGCAGCACGAAGTCCTCCGGGAGCCGCCAGAACCGCACGTGGTGGCGTTTGGCGGTGGTCCCGCCCACCTCCTGCTGGTAGGCGAAGTCGTGGCGACGGCCCATCAGGTACAGGTCCGACATCGGCGCCTGCGCGTACGAACGGCGCAGCACCGTGGCCACGACCATCCGCCACGCCGATTCGACGGTGCGCTCCTCCGCGAGCGCCCACCCGGCGCGACGCATGGCCGTGTGCAGGTCCGTCTCGTCGCCGTCCAGGGCGAGGTTCAGGGGGTCCGAGAGCACGCCCTCGGAGGTGCGGGTGCGGCCGATGAAGTAGTCCGGCAGGTAGAGCACGGTGAGCAGCTGATGCAGCCGCGGGAGGGCGACGTAGGTGAACAGCAGCCAGAACGCCAGCAGGTACAGCATCTTGGTGGGCGACAGCGAGAAGCCCTCACGCAGGTACAGCGCGCCCAGCCACAGCGACAGCCCGGTGCCGACGATGACGAACAGCGCGTCGAGCAGCGGGTAGAGATGGATGCGGCGACCGCCGTGGTGCGGATGGTCCGGATGGTCGTACTCCGGCGGCGAGGTGGGCGCCGGGCGGTCCAGGGGGCGCACCCCGCGGCCGCCGACCTCGCGGTCCAGCTGCGCGAGCCCCGGCGCCGTCGGACCGTTCCCGGGCCCGTGCTCGGGCGCGCGCGGGAGCGCGACGGCCGACGATCCGGCCTCGGGCAGCGGCGGCGTCACACGGCGCGGGGCGTCGGCGGTCACGGCTCAGAACGGGGCGTACGAGGAGCGGGACAGGGTGAATCCGTGTCCGGTGCGCTGGTTCCAGCAGGTCATCCCGGCGGACTCCGAGCGGCACGCGACCTCGCCGTGCGCCGCGACGGCGCCGTAGTCCAGGGCGGTCGCGGTCTCGGTGCCCGGGGCACCGAAGGCCTGGCCGCAGGCGAGGGTCGGGCCGTCGACGTCACCGACGGTGACCGAGAACGGCGCCGCGGGGTCGGGGCAGTCCTGAGCGCCGTAGGAGCGCTGCACGACCGAGCACCCCACGCTGACGTCGGCGAGGTCGCAGGTGATGTTCCCGGTGGGCGAGCGCACCTGCGTCAGGTCCAGCGATCCCTCCGGTGCCGGGGAGGCGAGGGCCACCGCCGGGGCGTCGCTGGTGGGGGCGTCCGTGGGCGCCGCCGAGCTCTGGGTGGGCGCCTCGGAGGACGCGGGCGCGCTCTCGGATGCCGGGGCCGAGGTGCTCGGCGCCGCGTCGCCGCCGCCCCGATTGCTCAGGGCCACGCCCGCCACGACGGCGATCACGAGCAGCACGGCGAGTCCCAGGCACGCGAGCCCGCCGATCAGAGCGTACTTGCGCCGAGGGCTCGGGCCCGACGGGCCGCCGGGGCCTGCGGCGGCGTAGGACGGGGAGCCGTACGACGGGGAGGCGTGAGACGGCGACGGGTACCCGGGAGAGGCGTATCCGGCTGGGGATCCGTACGACGACGCACCCTGGGCGGCGGCCGGGGCCCATCCCGGCGCCTGGGTGCCCTGGGGCTGGGCCTGCGTGGCAGGACCCTGCGCGGGGTACGGCTGCCCGGACCTCGCGCCCTGTCCGGGATACGCAGAACCTGCGCCCGACGCCGGGAGCACCTCGGTCCAGGCGTCGGCGGGCGCATCGGGCAGCGAGGCGAGATACCCCGTGACCCGGGGCAGCCGGGTGGGCGGCGGGGAGTCGTGCTCGATCGCCGGGGGGACGGGAGCGGTGCGGACGATCGGCTCCTCGTCCTCCTCCGGGAAGACGGGGAGCAGGGCGCGCGTCGCCGCGAGATCGTCCTCGGACGGGGCGGGCGTCGCGGGGCTCAGCGGAGACCGCTCCCCCGGCGTGCGCGCCTGCGCGACGGACCGGTCATGCTCCGTGCCGGGGACCTCCTCGGAGGCGTGGTCCGCGCGACGCGTGGGCTCGGAGGTTGTGCCCGCCCGGTGCGAAGGCCCGTCGACCGGCGTCTCGTCGGGCGCGTCGGCGTCGGTCGTGCTGCCTGCGGCGTCGGCCGTGCTGCTGTCGGACCCAGCCCTGCTGAAGTCGGACCCGGTCCTGCTGCTGTCGGACCCCGTCCTGTTGCCGTCGGCCCCGTTCGCACTCCCTGCGGCTGTCGCCTCGTAGGGCGCGGCGGTGATCGGGGTGTCGCCCGGCAGGGCGGTCCAGGCGTCGTCGGCCGTGATCGCGGGGGCGTCGGCACGGGGCCGGTCGCGCACGGAGATGAGCCGGGTGACGCCCACGTCGAAGCCCTGGTCGGGGTCGACCTCCGGTGTCGTGGGGCCCTCACCCGCGGCACCGGACCGGGGCGCGGAGGCCTGCTGCTCCGAGGGATCCGCGGCCTCCTCGGAGGCATCGCGGGGACGCGACGGGGTGCCCGCCGCCTGTGTGGAGGCATCGGCGGGACGCGACGGGGCGTGCTCCACCTGTTCGGCGGCATCGGCAGGACGCGACGAGACGCCCGGGGCGGGCGGCGTGTAGGCGGCGCCGTACACCTGGGCGGCCGCGGCGTTGGTGCGCAGGATGTGGTCGCGGATCCCTGTGGGGCACGAGGGATTGGTGACGACGAGCGGCTGCAGGGCCGGATGCTCCCGGGCGATGTCGCGGAGCCGCTGCGGATCGGTGGCGGGGTCGAGCGCCTCCATGGCCTCCGGGGACAGTGCCATCTCTGCCTCCAGACGGGCGGCTCGGGGCGGTCCGGGTTCAGGTCGCCCCTGATCGGCACGCGTGTCGTCCCCCGGAGTCTAAGCGACCCCACGTCACGGAAGGCCCGGGAGCAGCGCAAGCGTGGGTCAAGGAACAGTCCGGTCCCGGGAGGTGGTGGCCTGCGCCTCAGTGCCGCCGGCCCGGACGCACGAACGGGAAGGCGAGGATCTCCCGGATCGTGGTGTCCGTCAGCAGCATCACCAGGCGGTCCAGGCCGATCCCGAGGCCGCCCGCGGGCGGCATCGCGTTCTCGAGGGCGGACAGGAAGTCCTCGTCCACCTCCATCGCCTCGGGATCCCCCGCGACGGCCTTGAGCGACTGCTCGGTGAAACGGCGGCGCTGCTCGATCGGATCGGCGAGCTCGGAGTAGGCGGTGCCCACCTCCATCCCGCAGATCACGAGGTCCCAGCGCTCGACCAGGCCGGGCTTGGAGCGGTGCGGCCCGGTCAGCGGCGAGGTCTCCGCCGGGAAGTCGGTGTAGAAGGTGGGGAGGATGGTGGTGGCCTCGACGAGCTCGCCGTACAGCTCCTCGATGATCGCGCCCGGGCCCATGTCGTCCCGCAGATGCACCTCGTGCTGCGCGGCGAGCGCGAGCAGCACCTCGATGTCGGTGTCCAGGGAGATGTCCCGACCCACCGTCGCCGAGAGCGCCTCGCACACGGGCACCGCCGCCCAGGGCCCCGAGACGTCGGTCAGCAGCGCCTGCAGGCGCGCGGCCGGGTCCTGGGGCTGCTGGGAGGCGGGACGCCCCGCGAGGTCCACACCGGTGTGCAGGTTGTGCAGGGGCAGCACCTCGGAGCCGTACAGCGCCCGCGCGGCCGCCTTGATCATGCCCTCGGTGAGCCGCCGCATCCCGTGGTAGTCCGAGAACGGCTCGTACGCCTCGATCACCGTGAACTCCGGGTTGTGCGTCGCATCGGCCCCCTCGTTGCGGAAGTTCTTGCCGATCTCGAAGATCGGGCCCATCCCGCCCACCAGCAGGCGCTTGAGCGCGAGCTCGGGGGCGATGCGCAGGTAGAGGTCCATCGAGTAGGCGTTGATGTGGGTGCGGAACGGCCGGGCGTTGGCCCCGCCGTGGACCGTGGCGAGGATCGGGGTCTCGACCTCGGTGAACCCGGCCCCCTGGAAGTGGTCGCGCACGGCGCGGATCACGACGGAGCGGGCCTTGAGCAGGCCCGCGGCGCGCGGGTGGACGATGAGGTCGGTGGAACGGCGGCGCAGGCGCGACTCCGGGTCCTCGAAGCCGTCGAAGGGGATGGGCTGCAGGGCCTTGGAGGCCATGGTCCACGCGGTGACGATCAGCGAGGGCGTGCCGTTGCGGGACTGGCCCGCACGGCCCTCGAGCTCGACCAGGTCCCCGGTGTCGACGGCCGCGCGCCAGAGGTTCACGGCCTCCCGGCGCATCGCCGAGCGGCTGAGGACCGCCTGGAACCCCTCGGCCCCGTCGACGATGTCCGCGAAGCACACGCCGCCGAAGTCCCGCAGGCGCCGGACGCGCCCGGCGACCCGCAGCATCTGGGTGGGCTTGGCGGCATCGCTCGGGTCCTCGGGTGCCTGGGCGGCGGCGCGCACGGCGGCCAGGACATCGGCGAAGGGCTGGGGGGCCTGCAGGCCGATGGGATAGGGCTCCATCCCGGCGGCGCGCAGCATCTCCATGTGCCGCACCCGCTGGCGGGACTGGTCCGAGCGGGTCGGGGCCAGCTCGGTCGCGTCGACACGGCGGGCGTCGATCGCGGCGACCTGGGTGAGCTCCTCGGGGCTCAGGTGACCGTCGGCGACGGCATGGGGCCGCAGCACCGGCACGAAGCCCTCGAGGATCCCCGCGGCGAGTGCGGCCCGGGGCAGGCTCAGGGCCGAGTCCACGAGCATGTAGCGCGGGACCCACTCGGGGCGGTACTTGTCGTTGGAGCGGTACAGCCGCTCGAGCTGCAGGTGCTTGTCGAAGCGCGACAGCACGCTGCCGGTGACGCGGGTCAGAGGGCCCGCGCCCACCTGCTCGGCGTCCACGAACACGCGGCGGAACATGGCGAAGTTGAGGCTGACCTCGCGGACCCCCACCTCGCCGCCCTCCTGCAGCAGCGTGGCGACCATGAGCTCGGTGACCCCGCCGGGGGCATCGGGGGCACGGCGCATGACGTCCAGGGACGCCCCGTGACGGCCCCACGGCACGAAGCTCAGCAGGCCCTTCCACTCCCCCGCGGCGTCCTCGGCCACGACGAGCACGCAGGTGCCGTCGGCCGGGTCCGCGAGGCGGGACAGCGCCATGGAGAAGCCGCGCTCGGGCCCGCCCAGGCGCCACTCGTCGGCCAGGCGCGCGACCTTCTCACGCTCGGCGTCGGTCAGGCTCGCGTGGCGGCGGACGCTCGCGGTCAGGCCCGCGGAGCGGGCGTGGTTGACGGCCCGGCGCACCGCGGTCATGGAGGTGCTCGCCAGGTCGAAGTGATCGGCGTCCAGCACAGCCTCGTCGCCCATGGTCACCGCGAGCATGCCCGCGTCGGTCCAGGCGCGGGCGGCCCGTTCTCCGGAGGACAGGACGGCCGGGACCCAGCCCTGATCGCGGCACATCGCCTGGAAGGCGTCGATCGCGGCGGGCCAGGCCGAGCGCGGGCCGATGGGGTCGCCCGAGGCCAGGCACACGGAGCCGCGCAGGCCGTAGGAGATCGCCGCGGTGCCGTCCTCGGTGAACAGGATGTCCTTGTCGCGACGGGTCGCGAAGTACCCCAGGGAGTCCTGGGAGCCGTAGTCGGCCAGGAGCGAGCGCAGCTGCACCTCGTGGACGCCGGTCCAGGTGCGGCGACCGCGCTCGGAGCGCAGCAGCACGAAGGCGGCGAGCAGGATCGTGATGCCCATGAGGAGCGCCGTGATCCAGGGGATCCAGGGCGGGACGCCCGTGAAGCGGTGGTCGGCCACGAGTCCCAGGGCCCGAGCCACCGAGTAGCCGAGGATCGAGAAATCCCCCAGGCCGTGGCCGATCACCAGCACCAGCAGCAGGTGCGTCAGCGCCAGGGAGACGACGGCCCCCGAGACCAGCACGGCGAGCGCCGTCAGCAGGGCGCCGCGCGCCAGGTGCCCCGGGAAGCGACCGCGCACCTTGACGATGATCACGAGGGCGACGACGGCGACGACGGGCGACAGGATGTTCGCGGCGACGGCGAGGTCCTCGCGCCAGACGGGTGCCCCGGTGCTCGCGATGGAGGGCTTGAGGAGGATCGCCCAGACGATGAGGATCGAGAGGAGAGCCCCGACCACCTGGAAGATCGCGACGATCACGAGGGCGACGCGCTTGCGCCGCAGCAGGGCGCCGGTGATCACGATCAGCAGCGCGAGCGACACCAGGGAGGTCGACAGCGGCACGTTGAGCACCGAGAACAGGAACTCCGGGATGGTGAAGCCGGTGCTGCGGCCCACCCGTCGGAACAGCACCAGGAGCACGGCGCTGACCGCGGCGATCGCGTAGCCCCAGATGATCCACAGCGCCCAGCGGTGCCGGCGGCTCTCGGCCGCGTCCGTCTGCCTGGTCATCATGTGCCACCCCACGGTCTGATCGTCTGCCCGGTACTTCCCCGGATCCCTGCCCGCGAACGCGACGTCGCGACGCGGGATGCTCCACGATCGTAGTGATGCGAACCGCCGTGGGCGGTATCGGGAACGTCGAGACGCGACGTCCCGGGATCGTTCCGGGCCCGTGGGGTCCCGGGGGAGGAGACGGCGATGAGCGGTGCGCGCCACGGGCTGGTCCCCGTGCTGGCCGAGGGCAGCACGACCGGAGGCACGAGCGTGTTCGCGCTCACGGGGTCCGTGGTCGGATGGGCGTCGATCGTCCTGACGCTCGTGCTCTTCGCGATCGGCATCTGGCTGGTGCCCCGGTGGATCCACGACCATCACCTGTCCGTCCTCAGGGCCCGGCTGGTCCAGGGGCTCACCCTCGTGCTGTGCACGGTCCTGGCCATGGTGTCGACCGGGATCTGGCTGAACCGCTCGTTCGTGTTCTACGGCTCCTGGGCGGACCTGATGGACATGGGGGGCCAGCACGTCACCACCTCCCTGTACGGCAGCGGGTCCGACCAGGGCACCGTGGGCGGCGCGATCCACGAGAAGGACAACCCTCCGGGCACCGCCGCTCCGCGCTCGCCGGAGGAGATCGCCGCGTTCGAGGCGGCACTGCGCGCACCCGTCGGCCCCGTCCAGCGCGCACCCCTGCAGGACCCGGCCCTGCCGGGCCTGACGAAGACCTCCCAGGGGCAGTACATCCAGGTCCGGATCCCCGGTCGCGCCTCGGACGTCAGCTCCACGGCGCTGGTGCACCTGCCCGCGGGCTATCTCGACCATCCCGATCGGCGTTATCCCGTGCTGCTCGCCTTCCACGGGATCCCCGGCTCCCCGGCGGTCTGGAACAACGCGTTCGCCCTCGGGACCCGTCTGGATCAGCTCGCCGCGCGCGGCCAGATCGAGCCGACGATCGTCGTGATGCCCTCGGTGTTCCCCGGCGCCCACGACACCGAATGCGTCGACCCCTCCTCCGGGCACGATCGCTACGAGACCTGGATCACCCAGGACATCACCGCGTGGGTCCGCGACCATCTCCGGCCGATCGAGGACCCTTTCGCCTGGGCGACCGCGGGCTACAGCGCCGGGGGCTGGTGCGCCTCGATGATCTCGGTGCGCCACCCCGATGTCGCCCGGGCGTCGATCTCGCTCGGCGGCTACTTCGTGGTCGACTACGACAAGGGCCAGGAGTGGACCCGCCCGGACGACCCTGCCTACGACCTCCCGGCCATCGTGGGCCGCGAGAAGCCGGCCGTGGCCATGTACTTCGTCTCGGGCGGGGAGGATCCGCTGTCCCAGCCGTCGCTCGGACAGATGGAGAGGGCGGTGTCCGACCCGACCTCGCTCACGGTGCGCCGCACCGTGCACGGCGGCCACATCGTCACGCTCTGGCAGGGGCAGCTCTCGGCGTCGCTCACGTGGCTGGGCGGGCACGCCGCCGGGTTCTCCCCGATCGCGACCGGCCGTTCGGCCTGAGCGGGCGACGACGGCGCGGAGGGGCAGGATCGTCCCGCCTGTGTGACGCGAGGATGAACGGAGCCTGGGCCTCGCCGAAGAGGCCGTCCTAGGGTGGAGGCAACGCGGCGTCCGCGCCGCCCCCACGATCCCAGGAGGTTCGCATGACCACCGTCCCCACCGTCACCTTCGCCGACGGACACACCATCCCCCAGCTCGGCTACGGGGTGTGGCAGGTCGACGACGCCGTCGCCGCGGACGTCGTCGAGCAGGCGCTGCGCGCCGGCTACCGCCACATCGACACCGCCGCCGCCTACCACAACGAGGAGGGCGTGGGTCGGGCCATCCAGGCCGCCGGCGTCCCGCGCGACGAGCTGTTCGTGACCACCAAGCTGTGGAACGACGACCAGGGCTACGAGTCCGCGATCGCCGCCCTCGACGCCTCGCTGGAGCGTCTGGGCCTGGATCACGTGGACCTGTACCTCATCCACTGGGCCAGCCCCCAGCGCGGCACCTACCTGGATTCCTGGAAGGCGCTCATCGAGCTGCAGAAGCAGGGCAAGGCCACGTCGATCGGCGTCTCGAACTTCCCGGTCGCGGAGCTCGAGGAGATCATCGAGGCCACCGGCGTGGCCCCGGCGATCCACCAGATCGAGCTGCACCCCTACTTCCAGCAGGGCGAGCTGCGGGCGCTGGACGCCAAGCACGAGATCGTCACCGAGTCCTGGTCCCCGCTGGGCCAGGGCGGCGGCGAGCTCGAGGATCCCGTCATCACCGAGATCGCCGAGAAGCACGGCGTCGAGGCCGGTCAGGTCATCATCGCGTGGCACCTGGCCAACGGGCTCGTGGTGATCCCCAAGTCGGTCACCCCGGAGCGGATCGTCTCGAACCTCGCCGCGGCGGACCTCGAGCTGACGGCCGACGAGGTGGACCGCATCAACGGCCTGGACCGCACCCCCGAGGGGCGCCAGGGCGCGGATCCCGCGAACCCCGGCTTCTAAGCCGGCGCGCCTCGTGCTGCGAAGGCTCAGCCGGCCTCGGGGCCGGGACCGCGCAGCACGAGGCCGCCGTCGACGGCGAGGACCTGCCCGGTGATCCAGGCGGCATCCCTGGAGGCGAGGAAGGCGATCGCGGCGGCGACATCGGCCGATTCGCCGATGCGGCCCAACGGGTACCAGTGCAGGCGGCCCTCCGGATCACCCTGGTCGTCCCAGACGCGGGTGCGGATCGTGCCCGGCGCGACGGCGTTGACGCGGACCCCTTCGGGCCCCAGCCGCACCGCGAGGTTCTGCACGAGCGAGCCCAGGCCCGCCTTGGAGGCGGAGTAGGGCTCGCCACCGATCGCCATCAGGCCGTTGACCGAGCTCACGGCGACGATCGCGCCGCGCGGGGACCGGCGCAGCAGCGGGATCGCGGCGCGCGTGGTGCGGGCGGGGCCCTGGAGGTTCAGGTCCACGAGCCTCAGCCACCGCTCCTCGGAGCCGTCGTCGGCGCTGGGGTTGGCGGTGTCGCCGCCGGCGACGTGGATCAGCGCGTCCAGCTGCCCGTACCGCTCCCCCACCCCGGCGATCACGGACTCCACGTCCTGCACGTCGGTGATGTCGATCCGGACGGCCTCGTGCCGGGCCCCGCCCACCACGGGCAATGCGTCGCGGGTCCGGGTGGCGGCGTCCACGTCGATGTCACCGACGACGACGCTCGCGCCCTCGGCGGCCAGACGCTCCGCGGTGGCCGCGCCGATCCCGTGCGCACCGCCGACGACGAGCACGACGCTGTCGGTGAAGCGCAGAGGAGAGGGGTCCGGCCGCACTGCCGGAGGTGCGAGAGGGGTGGCGGACGGCGACGGGTCTGCGCTCATGGGCACAGAATCGCACATTCTCCCTCCCGCTATGGACTCTTCGTCCAGAAGTCGGACTCGGAGTCCGGTCAGGGGCGCACCCGGTCACCACCCCGCGGGCGGCCACTCCTCGCCGTCGGCGAGCGCGTTGAGCTCGTAGGCGCCCTTGCCGTCCAGGCACTCCCGGATGATGTCCGCATGCCCGGTGTGCCGGGCGACTTCCTCGATGCAGTGCGCGGCGACCCAGCGGGCGGGCCAGGTGTCGATGTCGTCGGGGAACCACGGGGCGTCCGGGACCGGGATCCGTCGGTCGAGGTCCACGGCGCGGATCGTCGCCTCGACGCGCTCGGCGACCGCGCGCAGATCCGCGATGAGGGAGGCGGCGGTGTCGCTGTCCCGCACGCCCCCGGCCTCGCAGGCACCGGCGGCGTGGTCGGCGGGGTCGGAGAGCCCGGCGTCGACGTGGGCGGGGTCGAGCCCGCCCACGATCCCGCCGGACATGACCATCGAGACGTGGCGGGCAAGGATCGCCAAGGTGGTCGGGCTCGCGGTCGAGCGCTCCCGGACCTGCTGGTCGTCCAGGCCCTCGAGGGTCGTGGCGAGCTGACGGATCTGCTGGGAGGCGAAGGTGGCGAGCATGTCGTTCTCGTCGGTGACGGTGGCGGTGAGGAAGGGCATCGGATTCTCCTGAACTGGGCTGGACTGGGCTGGGCTGAGGCGGAGGACGCCGCCGGAGGTGGCGACGGGTCCACGGTCCCGCCCCAGGCGGACAGTTCCTGTCCTCGAAGTGCGGCAGACTGCGATCCATGAGCGACGTGACCCGCCGGACCCTGCGCCTGCTGTCCCTGCTGCAGTCGCGCGCCGTGTGGGGCGGTGAGGAGCTCGCCGCCGAGCTGGGCGTCACGCCCCGCTCCGTGCGCCGCGACATCGACCGGCTGCGGCAGATGGGCTACCCGGTGCTGGCCTCCCAGGGCCACGGCGGCGGGTACCGCCTGGGTGCCGGCCGCGCGTTGCCCCCGCTGCTGCTCGAGTCCGACGAGGCCACGGCCGTGGCGGTGGGGCTGCGCCTGGCGGCATCGTCGGGGGTCGACGGCCTGGGCGAGCGCGCGCTGCGGGCGCTGGCCGCCCTCGAACCGGTGCTGCCGCCCGCGGTGCGAGAGGAGGTGGCCGTCGTGGCCGGGGTGCTGGACGTCGTCTCCTCGCGGGCGGAGTCCGTCGCCTCCCCCGTGCTCGTGACGCTGGCCCGGGCCACCCGGGACACGACGCAGCTGCGCGTGGAGTACGTGCGGGCCGATGGCGAGCGCTCGCGGCGTCGCCTCGAGCCGTACCGGGTGCTGTCGATCGACGGGCGGTGGTACCTGTTCGCCTGGGACCTGGATCGCGAGGACTGGCGCACGTTCCGCCTGGACCGGGTGCTCGAGGCCCGCGCCTCGACGTTCCGCTTCACCCCGCGCCCCGTCCCGGACATCGAGGCGCACGTGCGCCGCTCCGTGGGGCTGGGGCCGTACCGGGCGGCCGTGACCGTGCGCGTGCTGCGTCCGTACGACGAGGTCGCGCCAGAGATCGCGATCGCCGAGGGCGTGGTCGAGCCCGACGGCGAGGGCAGCTGCCTGCTGCGCATGGGCGCCCACGACGCGTCCTGGGTGGTGCTCTACCTGGCCCATCGCGGACTGCCGATCGAACCCGTGGACCCGCCCGAGCTCGCCGATGTGATCGACGAGCTGGGCGCGTGGTTCGACGCGACCAGGGCGCGGCGGGCGGCGGCGAGCGGGCCGACCGCAGGGGACGCGGGGGCGACGGTCAGGCGAACAGTCGGGGACGGCGCGCGCGAGCCGTCGACCCGTACCGGCGACCTGCCTAGCGTGGAGGCATGAGCACGCTCCCCTCGCCCCTGCGCCGGACCCCCACCGCGGACCGCGAGCTCGCCGCCCGCCGCACGGCCCCGATCCTGCGCGCCGATGTCTGGCGCCTGCTGCTGGATGAGTGGCTCCCCCGCTGGCTCGACATCGATGCCGTCCCCCTCATGGTCGGCACCGCCGTGCGCCGCGATGACGAGGTGCGCGGCCGGGTCAGCGGCTGCTACGTCGGTCGGCGGGTGCGGGTGCGCTGGGAGGACCCGGCCCTGGGGCACGCGACGCTGTTCCAGGTCACCCTCACCGAGGACGAGGGTGGCACCGAGATCGTGATCCAGGAGGAGGGCCTGGCTGGAACGGCCGAGCGCGATGCCCGTCGTGTCCGCTGGACCGCGGCCCTGGATGCGGCGCTGGCCCAGGTCGACGGGGAGCACCGCGAGCGGCGATCGGCCGATCCGCTGAGCTGAGGCCGGTCCGCCCCCTCATCAGCTGCTGATCGTCGCCTCGCGCGCGAGGACCGTGGCGTCGACGACATCCAGGTCGATGTCATGGTCCACGCCGTCGATCCGGGCGTCGAAACGCACCTGCCAGATCGCCCAGTCCGCCTCGGGTCGGCCCTCGTGGCGGGTCAGCCACGCCGGGCGGTCCACCTCCTCGGGCAGACCGTAGGCCGTGCGCCACTCGAAGGAGGAGTAGACGACCACGCGGCGGCCCCAGGCCTTCTCGACGGCGGCGACGAAGTCGTCGACCTCGGCCTGGACGGCATCGGCGTCGGGCCTCTCCTCGCACGCACCGTCGAGCTCGAGGTCCAGGGCGGGCGGCAGGGCCGTGGCATCGGGCGGGACGATCGCGAGGAAGGACCTCGCCTGCTCCGCGCCCGTCGAGCACAGGGTGAAGTAGTGGTAGGCGCCGCGGGCGATCCCGGCCCCGTGGGCGCCGCGCCAGTTCGCCGAGAGCCGCGCGTCCTGATGCCCCGCACCCTCGGAGGCCTTGATGTACGCGGCGGAGATCCCGGCCTCCCGCAGGCGCTTCCAGTCGATCGCGCCCTGGTGGGCCGAGACGTCCACGCCCAGCACCTCGCCCTCGCGCAACGACTCCCCGGCGGGGAGCTGGCTGAGGGCCGGGGCATCGGCCGGGGTCATGGGCATCTCGAGGACGACATCGGCTCCCGTGGGGGCCGCGGACGCGGCATCCCCGCCACGGGTCGCGAGACGGATGATGCCGATCCCGCAGGACCCGACGACCAGGAGGGCGACGACGGCGAGGATCAGGGCGGCGATGCGCCGACGACGACGCACCTGCTGCCTCGTGTAGCGGGGCACGGGGTCATCGTAGGGGGCAACAGGACAGCATCTCCGCAGGCCAGGGCTCGGCGCGGCGACGGGGGGTGTGACGGCGGGCGACGGGCGGGACGCAAGCGTGCCCCCGGCGCGCGTCAGCGGGCGAAGAGCCGGGCGAATCCTCGCAGGATCTGCCCGGGGGCGGTGACGTCGTCGCCGGAGACGCGGGCGATGAGCGGGTCGATCTCGGCGGGGTCCATGTAGCCGGCATCGCGGTAGACGTGCAGGCGCTGGGCCAGGCCCGGCACGTCGAGCTCGGGGTGGAACTGGGTGGCGTACCGGTTGTGGCCCAGGCGGAACATCTGCACGGGGCAGGCCTCGCCGTGGGCCAGCAGCGTCGCCGCCGGGGGCAGGGTGCGCACCGCCTCCTTGTGTCCGACGATCGCGAGGAACTCCGCGGGCAGCGCGCTCTCGCGGACCAGGGGGTCCGCGCGCCCGGCGGCTGTCAGCCGCACCGGGATCGTCGCGGGCTCCTCGCCGTAGGTCCCGTCGACGATCGCCCCGGCGTGGATGCCCAGCGTGCCCACGCCGTAGCAGGCGCCGAGCAGCGGGACGTCCTGGGCGACGATACGGTCCAGCACGGCGGAGAGGTCCGCCTCGACGCGCACCTGCACGTCGCTCTTGCTCGCGGCGGGCACCGAGGTGGTGAAGGGGCTGCCGCCGATCATCACGCCGGAGACCTCGTCGAGGTCCAGGCGGGGCATCGGCCCCTGCTCGAGGCGCACCCGCAGGAGGTCGGACGGGTCGAGATCGGCGTGCCGGCAGAACTGGGCGTACTCGGCGTCGGCGATCTCGTCGTCCGTGCGGGTGGCGAGGAGGACGAAGGGCTTCACGCGCGCATCGTACGGTGCGCCCGCCGATCCGCCGGATCAGGCGGGGAGGTCCACCACCTGGCCGGCGTAGCTGAAGCCACCGCCGAAGCCGAACAGGAGGGTGCGGGCGCCGCGCGGGAGGTCCCCGCGGTGCCAGGCCTTGGACAGCCCCAGCGGGACGGACGCCGCGGAGGTGTTGCCGGAGAGCTCGACGTCGGTGATGACGATCTTGTCCTCACCGCCGAGGGCGGAGACGAGTGGCTCGATGATCCTGAGGTTGGCCTGGTGGAAGGCGAGGACCTCGATGTCGTCGATGGAGACGTCGGCGGCGGCGAGGACGTCTCGGGCACGGTCGGCGGCCTCAGTGAGGGCCCAGCGCATGATCTTGCGGCCGTCCTGGGTGAACAGCTGCGGGTCGCCGTCGATCCGCACGGCCTCGGTGAGACCGGGGACGGAACCCCACACGGAGGTCGAGACGTGCGGCTCCTCGGCGGCGCCGAGCACCACGGCGCCCGCGCCGTCGGCGGTGAGCACGCAGGTGGAGCGGTCGGTCCAGTCGGTGAAGCGGGTCAGCGCCTCGGCGCCGACCACGAGGGCGGTCTCGGCAGAGCCCGCGCGGATCGCCTGGTCGGCGACGCCGAGCGCGTACTCGAAGCCCGAGCAGGCGGAGTTCATGTCGAAGGCGCCGGCCCCGGCGGAGCCCACCTCGAAGGCGACGCGCGCGGCAGTGCTGGGGCTGCGGTGCGTGGTCGTGGTGGAAGCGACGATCACGAGGTCCACGGTCCCGACGCCGGCGTCGGCCAGGGCCATGCGAGCGGCGGCGGTGGCCATCGACAGCACGGTGTCGTCCTCGGTGACGACGTGGCGCTCCCGGATCCCGGTGCGGGTGCGGATCCACTCGTCGCTGGTCTCGACCAGCTGGGAGATGTCGTCGTTGGTCAGGGTCTTCTCCGGCTGGAAGTGCCCCAGGCCGAGCAGGGCGGACCCCCGCGGCGCGCTCGTCTTCATGGGGGGAACGGTACCGCGGGGAGGTGGACGGAGGCGGGGAGTCCGGGGGTGAGGTGTATTGCGTCCGGGACCTGGGCGGCGTGGTGTACGGAATAGGCCACGAGCCGAGATCGTTGGTCTGGTGCTCGTGAACCGACCGCTCTGGCGGCGCCGTGCCCGCTGAGACCGCTCTTCACCCGCTCATCACCGCCGGAGTACCTGCTCTCGCGGGCCTTGATGACCGCGCATTCCGGCAGCTGATCCCGGAGGACGTACCGACCGAGTGCATGTGGGCGGTGCATCCGGAGCTGGTGGCACCCTCACGGCTGGCTCCGCTGCTGCGACGCGGTGACCGTGAGGGGTTCGTGGTCCACGACATGACCGACCTCGACGAGTTCGCACCGATCGAGGCGGTGGAGGTGCCCGCATCCCCGCTGTACCGCCTGGTCGACGTCGACCGCGGGGACGACCTGCGCAATGCCAGCCCCGTCGAGGCACTCGCGGAGCTCCGGGCCCGCGGACGCTCGCCGCTGACCGTCTCCGAAGGGATCAGCTGGCTGCTCACCGATCCCTCACGGCTCGAGCCCGGGCACTGCTTCATGACCATCGCCTCCCGCACGACGACGGCCCGGGGGACGGTCGATGCCCGGGTGCCGGCGCTGTGGATCAGCGGCGGGACGGGGCGCGACGGCGCGGCGCGGCGCGGGGCCCCGAAGGTGGGATGGTGCTGGGCGTACAACCGGCACACGTGGTTGGGGTTCGCGTCGGTGGCAGAGCGCGTCGGGTCCGCGACCTCGGCACAGCGGACGGTGACGCCGAGCGCGCCGTGACCAGTGGTGACGGCGCTGACCTGTCACGGTGAGGTGGTCTGCTCGGCGCAGTGAGCAGATCTGTCACGAAAGGGGCGTCGGGGACCCTATTCGCAACCGTGGCGGGGCTCGGATGGGGGTGTCACGTTGAGCTATACCCCACGAGGCAGATCTGTCTCAGAACGGCCGTTTTGGACCCTGTGGAACAGGGAAGACTACGGTCGCGTAACT